>NZ_JAEFCF010000029.1 GCF_016405985.1 Paracoccus sp. IB05 | reverse complement strand
GGTCTGTCAGGGGAAAGGGGAACTCCGGACATAACCGGATTTGCTCAACAAAGCCGGCGGGGCACCTTCCGAAAGGGCGCGAGATTGCACCGGGCACGGTGCGACGGGCAACGGATGACCTATTGCCGCATGGCCGAGGTGATGTTGATCGAGCGCCAGCGCGTCGACCTTGCCGCCTATGACCTTCACGCGCTCCGCTATCGCGGGGTGATGGAACTGGCATGGGCTGGCTGCGATGACGATGAAATCATGTCCTATTCCGGCCATGCCACCAAGGCGATGGCCCGCAAATACACAGGCGAGGCCCGGCAGATCATACGGGCACGTCAGGCGAAGGAGAAACGGCAATGAACAGAACAGAGCCGAAACACGAACGTGATAACCGGAGTGATAACTGCTTGACGACCGATCTGAAAAAACCTAATGAAGCCAAGGCTCCGGCGGGTTGGCGGAGAGGTTACGCAGCGGATTGCAAATCCGTGAAGACCGGTTCGATTCCGGTACCCGCCTCCATCATTTTCAATGACTTAAGGCGGGTAACGGCCTCGAGCGTTGAAAGTTTGAAACAACCGTTGAAACTTTCACGTTCCGGACTTGTTCCGTTCTGCGCGGTTCCGGGCCTCCTGAGCGCGGGTCGCCAGCTCCCGCTGGCGCACCATCCCCCCATACTTTTTCAGCATCTCGACACCCGAATGACCTGTCACGGCCTTCACCATCTCGTCATCACAGCCGGCCAGATAAAGCTCGATCGTCGCGTTCTTTCTCAGGCCGTGGGTCACATATGATTTCGCGTCCGGGTGTTGCATCGACTGCCTGACGGCAAGCATTTCATCCGTGATCACGCGGTAGTTCGCAGGACGCCCCTTCGCACCGCAGACCACCGTAAGGCCTTCTTTCGGGACCGTTTCCAGATGGTGCCGAAGCCGGTCGGTCATGGGGATCCACATGGGCTTGTCCGTTTTGCCCTGAGTGAAGTCGAATGCGTCCTCGGTGAAATGGTTCCAGCGGAACTTGAGCACATCACCGATGCGCTGGCCGGTGCCAACGCAGAGCTCATACACCAGACGGGCACGGGGCGGAGCCACAGCTTCGAACTCGGCCCGCATGTCATCAGGCCACGGCTCCCAGCCATCCCCGGGCTGCTTGAACAGCGGGATGCCATGGGCGGGATTGCCGTGCTCCTTTTTGATGAACCCAATAAGTTTGGCGTGGTTCAGCAGAACGACCAGGACCTGCACCAGATAATTTGCCTGGCGCCACCGATCCCGGTTGGCCTGATGCAGGGCATAGATGTGGTGGGTCTCGATCTTCTGAGGATCCTTATCGCCCCAGATCTGCCGGATATGCTCGATGTATTTCCGATAGTCAGATTTGGTGCGCGGTTTCAGCTTCGTCCAGGCGTCACTTTCGAAATAGCTCAGGGCAAGACCTTCGAAGGTCCGCTTGGAAGGAATTTTCACCTGCCCCTTCAGAAGCCGGTTGTAATGATCCCAGAACTCCTCTGTCCCGAATTCCTCGGGCATCATAACCGACTGACCGCGCGCCCGGCGGATGAATCGGAGGTAGCCCCGGTCCTCATAGACATACTTGGGAAGTCCCCGTTTGGTCATTTGCGCCCCATTCTCATATTGGGAACATCGAACTCGTCAGAGCTGCCCTCATCCCCCATGCTCGCGTTCACCCGAACGCTGCCGTCAGGCTGCAAGTCGATATTGACCTGACGCCATCCCGCAGCACGGCCCTCCCTCAGAAAGGCCATCGCGGTATTTTTTGCTTCGACTTGCGGACGGAGGGCCATGATGTTTTCCGTTTCGGTGTGCGGGCGAAGCAGTCATTTCAAACGCTTCGCCGGTATCTTGTGTTCATTTGGAACTATTGTCGGTCGTAGTGCCGAAAATCCAAAGTCGCCGAATCAGGTTTTCCACATAAAAGCATCACTCCGGATCAGGCTGACCGAAGAACACTTCCCATTCCTCATCGAGGATATCGGCCGCCAGATCTTCGTGGATACGTTCCAGAGACAGCAGTTCAAACGCGCGGGTGCGGTAGGCTTCGGCCGTCTTCTCGGAACGCTGGCCACAAGCCCGCATCGCCAATTCGACGCCACGCGCCCCCATCCGGCCGAAACTGTCGTGCAGATGCGTGCGGGCGGCATGGTTGCCGGTGCCGAGAATCTGCTGCCACATGTAGCTGACGAAACGGTCATGCGGTTCGCCATCGTAGTGGTTCACGAACAGCGCACGCTGATCGGCAAAGCATTTTGCGCGCAGATCATGAAGGTGCTCCGGTGCTGCGCCCTGCAGGATCATCTGGTCAATGAACCAGCCGAACACCGGGAGCACAGGCGCAGAGAACGGCCGCCTCGTTTTCTGGATGATCAGGTTGAAGCGATAGCCCTCGCCATCCCAGAGGATGTCCCGACCGAAATGCAGGAAGGTGTCCGCCACGCGGAACGGAAACGGACAGAAAAGCGTGATCGCAACCGCTCCGTTGCGCAGCCGTTGCGACGACCGACCATTCCGGGTTACTGCCGCCTCCCCAAGCATGTCGAGCGCCATGCCGAAGATGCCGGA
Source organism: Paracoccus sp. IB05 (assembly GCF_016405985.1). Taxonomy (GTDB): domain Bacteria; phylum Pseudomonadota; class Alphaproteobacteria; order Rhodobacterales; family Rhodobacteraceae; genus Pseudogemmobacter. The sequence goes on along the minus strand of NZ_JAEFCF010000029.1, from coordinate 65,722 downwards.
ATAGTCCGGCAGAGCAAGCACCTTTGCCTCCTTCTGCGGCTCGGCATGAAGGGACCGGCTCTCGTTGAAGCGGATCCGCTCGGCGAAATGCTCAAGAACAGCCTCGTCAGCACCGATATATCGCGCGAAGTCCCTGACCTGCCTGACAGCGGACAGAATGGTCTTCTTCGACAGCGGCTTTTCGCGGCGGAACAACGAGCGCTCATAGGCCGACGCGGTCTCAACCGTGATTTGGACCTCGAGGTCGGCATCCAGTGCCGCCTTGGCGAGCTCGCAAACCTTGGTGCGCGTCGTCATGACCATCGACGGCACCGGCACCGTGTCGTGGGCGCCGGGGAGGCCATCAGCCATATCCCGAAGCGCATCCTGCATCGGCTGAGGCAGCTGTTCCGGGAAAACAGAAAACTGGCGCGCCCTCTGGGGATAGGGTTTGCGCGTCTTGGCGCCGGTCAGGGCAACGATCGCAATGTCCAGCTCGCGCAGCAAGGGATGCCCCTCGAAAAGAACCCACAACGCCTTGCGGGCCATGCGCATGTGGTGTTCGGCCCACCCCATCAGGATGCCTTGCAGCACATCATTGCCGGGCTGTTCATCGAAGGCCTCGGCGGCGATGCCCTGAAAAAGCGCATCCAGTTTGGTAAGCTCCGCTACCGTGATTTCCTTGTTGAGAACACGCTCGGTCAGATCATCAACCTTGAGGACCCCGTTCCAATGAGGCTGCGCCGCAATCCGCGCGATCTTTTCGTCCCGGATTTCCATCCTATTCATCTTCCGGCTCATCAAGAAATCCTCCCAGCCTCGTCACCTCTTCCTGCACCTTCCTCATCTCGGCCTCCTCATCGATCCAGGCGTAATGCGCGCGCACCGTTTCCGGCGTATTGCAAAGCAAACGCGCCGCCTGCGAGTATTCCCCCGGATGATCGCGCAAATAGAGCGAAGCCAGACCGTGGCGGAAGTTGTGCGGGTTCATCGGGATGCCAAGATGCCGGCTATGGGCCTGCAGCCATTCGCGCAGCGAAGCATCGTCAATGAGTTCGCCATTGTAGCCGGGAAACAGATAGTTTGAGCGATCGGCCCAGGGCACACGCGGCCGGATCTCATCGAGATACCAGGCAATGATCTCAAGCGCCCTGGTCGGGCCGTCCGAGATATGCGCCTTGATCGGCTTGCGGTTCTTCACATCCTGTGCCTGAATCAGGATGTGGGCGCGCTGCCTGGCTCCGTGCGGCAAAACGAGAGAGGGATCGGCGCCCTTATGCCGCAGGCTCTGCATGTTTCCGATCCGCAACGGGACGCCCCAGAGCGCAATTGCCGAAAATGCCGCCAGCATGCCAAGCTGAACGATGCGGTTTTCACTGAAAGAACGAGGCGATGATTGTGAAATCATGGAAATAGCCTGTTCTCGGAATCGAATGTGAAGAGATTTGAACATCATTTCAGAGCTTCGATTTCGCAGAAGGCGCGAGCAGAAGTTGCGGGTATCCAAAGGCATGGTATTTGCCTCGGCGCGCCCATTCTTCATGTTGGGGTTGGTGTCGAGTGCCTTCTTCATGAAGCTGACATCTTTGCCACAACCCGCTGCGAGCAACATTATACAGCTGACATAGGAGCGCTTTGAGCGGTCGGAAATTTTATATCCCCTCCTGTCCTCACGGATCCATTGGCGCATAACCTCAATAAAGACCGGCTTTTCGAAAGCATCTGCAATATTCGGGCAGTCGGGCGAAAGAACGCCGCACTGCAAAGCAGTGGCGATATACTTTCTAGATGCTGCCCGGTAGCTATTGAAGGTTGCCACCGCTCTCCCTCCGACGAACTCGTTGGATATCTCATCCAACTCTCCGCTGCAGCGCGCATCGACAAGGGCAATCAGCTGTTGATCGAGGTGTGCGGGAAGCGCGGTGATCCCAGCCCTGCGAATAACGGCAGGATCTGGCAGAGGCTGCGCACCAAGCAACATGTCAAGCCTTTCAGACTCGCCACGCGCTTTCTCCAGCAAGCGGATTGCGTTGGAAATTGCACGACGTCGTCCAGTGTTAATATCGTCGGTAATGCGAATAATCCAATCTCGGCTCAAATCCTTCGGCTCAAGTCCATTGCGGCGCGCTTCGTCAGCAAGCAGGCTGATTGCAATGATTCCCATATACTTGCCGGGACGGATCCTGACCCACTCCTCCGAGACGGCGGACCAGACATCGTTCTGTGCCTGCCTGTCCGTAGCGCGGACGAAATCCCCCATGAGATGTTTGAGGATGGAGATCATCTTTTTCCGCCACGCCCTATATGCTGCGTAACTTTTGAAATGCTCTGCGGGAAGTTTCTTCTTCGGGAAGCGGGCACAGAAAGCAGTCGGATCCGCCGAGATGTCGGAAAGACCGTTTGCATTATAGATCACCGGGCACCTCGCGATCTGTGCCATATAATCCACTTTGGTCCTTTCAGAGAGACGGTCAGAGGACGCAATACACTCGCGCGCGTCCTCCATCGTATTCTCATGGTCAGGCGAATTATCAGAAGGTTGATTGGTCATGTTCGTTATTTCCATATCTGCACGTTGTTTTATTTGAAATGACGAACTCCCGCCCTGTTTACGGCCCCGAAAGCTTCCGGGTGTTCGTCATATTTTTCGTCGTTTTCAGCTGTGTTCGTTGTTGCGTTATGCGCCCCTCCGAAGTTCGGATTTCGTATTCTTCAGGATCAAACCCATTGGCCCCAAAGGACCACGCCGGCGCACGAGCCAGGGCTCGGGCGCTGAGCGGTTGATCCATGAGTGAATGTGAAGCGGCAGATATCTGCGGACACGCGAACCAAGGTCGACGTGTTCGGGAAGATTCCATTTGGGATCGAGAGTATTGCCAGCCCTGCGGATCGTATGGCTGGTCACATTGACCAACTCCGCGACATGATCGACAGTGAGCAGCGGCCTTTTCATGACCGCCACCATCGCAATCGGGACCTGATCGATCCCCCACATCCGACGCCAAAGATCGACCAGATCAACACGATCGCCGGGAAGCACCCGGCATTGGATCTTTTCGATATATGTCATGACGACAGGAGCGGACGCCGCCAGGTGGCGGTTCAGATCACTGCGCGTGACCGGGTGCGTGGTCGCATATATCGATGCATTGTGTCCCATTGACGATTCTATAGGTTCCGGATTTTCGGATGCCCAAGTTTTTTTCACTTTTGACGAATTTTATTTTTTCGTGCAAAACAACTCATGGTTTTCAATGGGATAGGATTGATGCGCTCGGGCCTGAAAATTGGAGAAGCAGCCGATTTTTCGGAAATACTTTTTCCCAGGCATCTTGATCTGCGGGTTTGCCCCTGCGCCATCGCGTGCGAAATGCGCTACTCGTGAGTGTAAAATCGGGCTGATTGCGGGTCGCAATTCAAGCGTTGGGAACGCTTGCAGGATGCGGACGTATCGGGCATCAGAAACAAGAACCTGTTCCCACCCGGTGAGGCCATGGCCCGCAAGCCCGCCCTTTCAGCTGAAACCCTTGCCGCCCTCGGCGCCGAAAAGCTTGCCGCCCTTGTTCTGGATGAGACGCAGAGCAATCCCGGGTTCAAACGGCGGGTCAACGCGGCTTTGGCCGGACAATCAGGTCCTGACGCCATCGCAAAACTGATCGACCGCCGGCTTGCCGGGCTTGAACGCGCCCGCAGCTTTGTCGATTTGGATAAGGAGCGCGCCTTTCGCGATGACCTTCAGGGGCTGTGCGACAGCATCGCGAAGGAGCTGCTGCCCGCCGGTCCGGCGCTCGCCGCCGTGCGGCTTCTGCGGTTCATCGCCACGCATGAACAGGTGTTCCAGCGCATCGACGATTCCTCGGGTCGGATTCAGGATGTCTATTGGCAGGCCATCGAGGCCATGGCTCCAGCCGCCGAGGGGATGCCGACTGGCGTGCGGGAGGCGTTGCCCGAGGCGATCATGGCGGTGCTTGGCGAGACGGACCACGGCTATCTCAAGCCCGTGGCTGAACGCGTGATCCTGCATATGCCGTCTGAGGCACTTCTGACCTGGGATGCCGACCTCGCCGCCCGTATCACCGAGCGCGATGCCGTCGAGGCCGGACAGCGCGCCTCGGGGCGTTGGTTTCCTTCGATGACCGGCGAATGGCGCGAGATCCGTCAGGTGATCGCTGCGGCGACAGACGATCTCGACCAGGTCATCGCGCTGGAGCGAGAAAAGCCAGAGCAAAGCCAGGACAGTCTCACCATTGCTGCAAAGCTGCTGGAGGCGGGTCGCGCCGAAGAGGCGCTGATCTGGGTGCGCCGCGCGGCCCCGACAACACGCCGTGCGCATGATGATTTCGACGTCGAGGACGAGGGAGCGGAGGCGGAGCACGACCCCGCCATCCTTCAGGCCAGCCTTGAGGCCCGCATTCTCGCCGCCCTCGGGCGCAAACCCGAGGCCAGCCAACTGCTCTGGGCCCGTTTCACCGAGACGCTTTCACCGCGCCTCCTGCGCGAACACCTCAAAACCCTGCCGGATTTCGAGGATATCGAGGCCGAGGAACGCGCCATGGCGCTGACCATGCACCATCCCGAACCCATGGGCGCGCTGCACTTCTTCCTTGCCTGGCCACGCCGCGATCTGGCGGCAAGGCTGATTGTCACGCGGCACGAGGCCTGGGACGGGCGCGACTGGTATACGCTGCCGGATATTGCCGATCAGCTGCAGCACGAGCATCCGCTGGCCGCAACGATCCTCTACCGCGCGCTTCTCGACGACATTCTGGCCAGGGCGCGGTCGAAGGCCTATCCGCATGGGGCGAAACACCTTGAACGGCTTGCCCTTCTGGCCCGGGATGCGGATGCCGATCCTGCCCGGCCAGCGGTATTTCCCCTGCATGAAGAATACCGCGAGACTCTGCGGGCCACGCATGGTCGCAAAAGCGGCTTCTGGACCCTGACCGGCGATAAGCCCGCCGCCAAACCGCCCGAGCCGTTTCGCGCCGGGCGCCATCCGATCTGGGTCGTGGAAAAGTGACGCTCCCGGTCGCCCCTCAACCTGCGCGAACGGCCTGGTCCTCTGTCCTAAGTTCCTGCAGCCGGGTGGGGTCCCGCGCCAGCAGACGCAGAGCCGTGTCGATGGCCTTACTGACCAGTATGTCGCCCGTTTCGTATTTCTGGAACGCGTTTGGTCCACCGCCGATGATCGTTCCGGCCTCGCGCTGCGTGATCCGCAGCCTTTTGCGGATACTCTTCACCTCGGCCGGGTTCAGCAAGCCGGCCGCCTCGGCCTTGAGACTGTTCATCACACGGTCCGAAACCTTCATGTCGGCAGGCTCGTGAAGCCCGTCATCCCCTGTCAGGTCGTCCGCAGCATACCAGCCCGGCATCATGACCTGCTTCGTCTGGCCCCGGAATGTCAGGGTGATCTCACGTTCTCCGCGTAGCAGTTCCTTGCCGTTGACGGGGTGCTTCCGGCTCTTTTCCCGCGCTGTCATTCCTGCTTCTCCTTGAAGGAGGTGAGGCTGAATTCGGCCACCACATCCTGAACGAACTTGATGTAAATCGTCACCGTCTCCACCTCGCTGTTCCATTCGATCTCCTGCTTCCCGTGATAGACATCCATCCAGACTGCGTGATTTGCGAACGTGGTCACGGACTTGTAGAAATCCTTGCGGGTGAGGTGCAGGACAACCTCCTCTATCTCCTTGCGGGTCATCCCGAGTTCCGCCGCCCCCATGAGGGCGGCACGGGTAACCAACATGGTCGAGGCTGCATCCTGAATGGATTTCAGATCGTAGGTTGGTTTCTTCTTTTCAGTCATATTGCACCACTATGGTGTAAAATCAAGCCCGCTGCCACAGACAGCTCTTCCGGTATGAAGCGCTCGGAAGACGGGTATCAGCCGTAAAGCCAGCTTACAGTCGTTGCGATTCAATCGCCATTTTCCTGCCCCGAAACGCTTTTCAGGTCGATCAGCCCCCGCCGGACCCGGTCTCCGATATCTGCACTGCGGAGCTCGTGCTCATAGCCGAGCGAGACGTTGCGTAGCAGCGAGCCGCCAGGCATCCGCAGTTCTGCGGGCCTGTGCGTGTGGCCGAAGATCCAGGCATCCGGCCTGTAGCGGTCTATCAGATCGTCGAGGTCGCTGGCGAAACACGGCGACAGCGGGGTCATGGCGCCCGTGACCGCCGCCGAAGGGGCATGATGCGTGATCACCACGGTCTTGCCGGACCAGGGTTTTGCCAGTTCGGAGATCAGCCATGATTTCTGCCGCTCGTGGACGGCGATGGTATCTTCGGGCTCAAGCCCCCGTTCGGGATCACCGATCAGGATCGCGCCATATCCGTAGTCCGGCATCATCCGCGCGTTCCAAAGAGAATCCTCGACGGCGGCTTCTCCCTCGGCATCGAACAGCCGCATGTCGGTCCAGAGCGTCGCCATCAGAATGCGTGTATCGCCCAGTTCCATACGACGGCACTGCCCGAAGGAACATCCGGCCTCCCGGCAGATCTTATTCAGATCGTTGTCGAGCGTATCGAGGTTGCCGCCGTAATAGTCGTGGTTACCAGGTAGGAGGACAGTCTTCGCCAATGGGTAGTGGGCGCCGAGCCACCTGATCGCGCCTGGCCATTTATGTGCCGCATTCTCCGCCAGATCGCCTGCGACGATCAGGGCATCGGCCTCTTGGCCGACATGCGCGATCTCTTCGCCGAGGCGGTGCAGGAGATCGCGGTCGGTGATTTCATCGAGATGCAGATCGGCGAGGACAAGTATTTTCATGTATTTAGCTGGCCTTTCGAAGAGCGGGATGTGCCGGCGCGGCAGAGCGGATCAATCGCCCCGCGGCCTTGGCAGGGCGACAAGGCCGCGGATCATGCAACCTGTCAGATCCTCAGGATGCATCTGATCCGGGTAGCCAACCGAGACGTTCTGCACCAGCGTTCCCACACCGCCAAATCCCTTGCTATGCAAATGGGTATGACCGAACAGCCAAAGGTGTGGCCGATATTTCGTCATAAGCCGCCGAAGGTCCGACCCATAAGCGAAATCCATCTCGTCGCGCGGACCCTCGCTGATCAGCTCTGGCAGCGGGCAGTGATGCGTTACCACCACCGTAAGACCGTCATAGGCTTCGGAAAGCCGGCTTTCCAACCATGCCCGGTGGTCTGCATGAACCCGGATCGTGTCGGCGGGCCGGATCTTGCGATAGCCTTCTGAGGCGAGGCGAATATAGCGGTAGTCGTTCATCTGGCGCTCCACGACCTCCATCGCCCATTCCGGCGCCTCGTCCAGCTGGAAGTCTGTCCAAAGGGTCGCGCAGAGAAACCGCAGGCCGCCGATGAAGAATTCGGATTTCTGGGCGAAATTCACCCCGGCATCAGCGCAGATCGCGGCCAGGCGATCGTCACCATCAAGCACATGGTCATAATAATCGTGGTTGCCGGGCACGATGTAGATCTTCTCGGCGGGCATGTAGCGCTTCAGATGCGCGAGCATATGCGGCCAGCGCACCTTGGGCTTGTTCGAAAGATCGCCCGCGATGATCAGCCCATCGAAGATGTCATACTGGCCGTGGGCAAGCCAGAGGAACGGGTCGATCCCGACCTGAAGCCACATGTCGAGATGGAGGTCAGCAAGCACCAGAACGGACATCTGATTTGTCTTTCGAAATAGCGCATGTCGAGCCGGTTACGCCTGCAGAGACAGGCGCGCCGCGCCGGGTTAATTGAGGTTCAGGAACCGCGTGACATCAGCAAGGCACCGGACCTGACCCGGGCTTGGCGCGGCCGCACCGGGAACCAGGTGCAGCGCCGACATACCTGCCGCCCTGGCGCCCTGAACATCCGAGGCGAGGCTATCGCCCACCATCAGAATTTCGGCAGCGGGAAGCGCCATCTTGCCGTGAAGCGCGGTAAAGAAAGCCGCCGTCGGTTTTACCGCGCGGATGTCCGGATCGCAGGAGAGGCAGTCTGTGTCGATGAATTCCCCGAGCAACGCCAGCGCCGGTCCGACATAGGACGGGGCCAGATTACTGGCCAAGGCAAGCCGGAAACCTCCCGCCCGCAGGGCAGATAGCACGGCAAGCGCGTCAGGCATCACCTCTATGCTGGCGATTTCCCGATCCAGATCGACGCGCCATTGCGCGCGGAACGGCACACCACAAGCCGCAGCGAATTCTTCGATGGTCAAGATCGGCTCGCGCCGCGGGTCAAGCGCCTGCGCCCCGGGGTGGCGACGAACCTCCGCCAACAGGGATCGCCACGGATTTGTCGGCTCAGTGATCCTCAGCAGGGTGCCGAAGCAATCGAACGCCACGGCGCGGACTGCAGCACGATGATCAGGATCATGCATCCGGGTAGCTCCGGTTGATTCTCTCGTCGTAGCGGAAGCCTTCCGCGATGGTCAGGTTGCGGACGGAAAGATGGCCGCCGATGCACTGCGCGCAAAGGTGATCGCCATCACTGAACGATGCCGGGAAGTCTGCGGTTAGGCTGGCGATGATCTCGCCATCATCCCAGACAACAATGCTCTCGCCGCGCATGACGGCGTGGCCGGAGGGAGGCTGCGGATCCAGAACTGTATGGCAGCCGACGCAAAGCACAGTCGGAAAGGAGCAGCCAGGTTCCACCTGGTCCCAGTGCCGATTGATTGGAAGGCACGCCGCGCGCGCTTCGATCTCCGGCAGGGGCACCGGGCGGAAGTCCCACATATCGACACCTACATTGACGCTATTGCGGGTGCCCCGCCAGTTTTGATGGACATGGCCGAACAGTTGTAGGGCACCTCTGCGGGCCCCTGGCCAGGTGATCATCGGATAGTGGCAAAGGCACAAGCGGCGCCCCTCGACGAGAATATCGGCCATCGGCGCAATGCTGTCCCAGGGCAGATCGCGGATCCATGCCCTGTCGTGGTTCCCGACCACCAAATGCTTGTGGCCCGGGATCGCGTCGAACATCGCGCGCACGGCGGCACGCTGCGCACCGGTCGCCTTGCTGACCGCGAAATCCCCCAAAATCCAAAGATCATCCTCGTCGCGGACTCGCGCCTGCAGTTCGGCGATGATTGCAGCATCCATAGCTGTCGCGTCCGGAAACGGCCGCCCACAGAACGCGATGATGTTCTCATGGCTGAGATGCTGGTCTGCAGTGAACCATGTCGTCACGTGCTGTGCTCCTTGGGCCGATCTTTATGCCGCAGCCTGGCCAGTTCGCGCCGTGCGGCATGCAGATTGTCGCGCAGACTTGCCATGTGCTGACGGGCGATAATCGCACCGCTCGACACGGCGCCTGCGGTCGCCGGCTCGAGCGCTGCGCCCGCCAGATGCATCAGCACCAGGATGTCCTCGACAACAGCCGCATCATCGGTGGCGTCTGCCAGTGCCGACGAGAGGTGGGCGAGTGTTGCTTTCTTTTTCGCCATCCGAACACCCTTCTTGTCAGGCATCGAATTGCCGACCGTGACGGTTAAGGACCGAGAAACGCAAGCTTTTGGCGAGATGGACGGCGTCATCCCGACGCAGCCAGGTGTAGCCGCGAAGGGTGACTTCCTCGGGCGGGCCAGCCGTCGGCCATTCGGTGTCCAGTCGATACCATCTGCTGCGACTACGGGCCCATGCCCCGCCAGGATCGAGCGCAACCAGCACCGAAGTGAAAATCCGCTTGCCATCTTCCAGCCTCGGGTGACCACTGACGGTTCCCGCTAGGCATAGCACACCTGCGAAATCGATCGCGGCGAGCCAGTTGCACAGGAGGGGCGCGTCAGCCAGAATCTCTGGCGTGGGATCCGTCTGCGCCTCGGCGGCGGCTACGGCGATCATACTCGGCATCGGCATCTCCAAAGATAATCAACGGGCTGGCAGAGGCCCGTCATTGAAGTCGCGGGGTGCGCCCCATCCCTTCGAATGCATATTCATTCAGGAATTGACACCCGGACAGCCTCTCGCGCTCAGACCGCGAAAGGCCAGCCTCGTGACATACGGCGGACCAGTGGCTGGTGATGGTGCCCACCAGCCTGTCGACGATCTGCCGGAACGCCGCATCGGAAATCCCGAATGCCGGGGCGACGGCCGCCGCGTTGGCCAGTGTCGCCGCGCGGGATCCGTCTGCCAGCGCCATCGCGAGATTTGCCGTGCGCGTGCTGCGCCGCTGCGGAGAGATGTCGTAGGCCGGCGTGAGACGCAGCGCCTCGCCGTCCCAGAATGCGGCATGGTTGCGCGCGTGGTCGTCGGTGTTGCCCACAAGGATATTGAACAGGATCCGGGCGAACATCTCGGCCTTGTCCCTCACCGGATCGGCAAAACTGGCTTCCATGATGGCGGCCAGCTGCGGATAGGTGATGTGCCGCGCCGACATCTCACCAACCTGCATCCAGGTCAGCGCCGAAACCATGTGATGCCGCATCTCTCCGCCCGCGGGATGGGGCTGTCGGTCAAAGCGCCTGACCAGCAGCACCGGGCGCCCGTCGACCTGCTCGATCCGAGCAGGGGCAACGCTGATCCCGGCATGTTCCGCGAGCCGCATGGCGACAAACTCGCCCTGCACGACCGGATAATCGTCCGCCATCCCGAACTTGGCGATGAACCTCCGCCCCTGGGCGTCGCTGAACAGCGCTTTAGGCCGGGCGCCGCCGACAGAGGCGCAATGTGGCAACAGAGGACGGAGTTCCGATGGCACCGGTTCTCCATCGTCGATGATGTCGACGAGCCGGACCAACTCCTCCAGCGGCGGCGAGGCCGTTTCTGTGTTGGACAGAACTGTGCCGGGGCGACAGAAACCGAGCGCGCCGATCCGGTCTAGACCAGTGCGCAGCATCAGGGTGATGTCGTCGATCTCGTCCTCGGCCCCGCACCAGATGCCATCGGCGCGCAGCCCGGCAGCAATGACACGCCGCCCCCACCTGTCCGGCAATGCGTCGCGCAGCGAAGGCGAGATCCTGTGCGGATCCTGCGGCAGCTGCTGTCCATCGCCAAGCGGCAGATCGAGGTCGAAGAGGCTGATCGCGTCCGGTTGCTCAAGGTAGCCGGCCTCATAGCGGAAGGAGACCACATTCGTCTTGTCCACCACCTGCCCGGCAACGACGGGCTGACGCTGACCCGGCATCCAGATCAAGAGATCGAGTGCGTCGACGATAGGGGCCATCGGGTTCACCTGTAGCGAGGGCGTGCGCGATCAGCGGGCATAAGCCCGACAACCGCTGCGCGGTGGTGGTGCAGATCAGGGTGTTTCGGCGCGCCACGGGGAGCGCAAAACTTAGATAGGCATCGCGCCTGCAGTCACGCAAGACATAAAATAAAGCGTTTTCAAGTGGTTGTATTTTTTCCGGCCTCTGATTTCTGGCGTTTCCTATTACAGGAAGGCCCTTTAGCCGCCAGGTCGGTTCATTTTTTTTGCGGGTAAGAAATCTGGTCGGCGCTCGGGCCTCGGTCGGACAAGCGCGCCGAAAACCCAATGCTCACCGCCTCACGAGACGAATCGTTCAGGTTTCGGACACCTTCGAGCGGCCGGCCGGGAGCTGTTCGTGTCATTTTTTCTGCGATGGTTTCTGGCGAATGAACTGTATGCGTTAAGGTCACGGTTTTTATTCCGCAGGCCCCATGCCGCCGAAAGCCTGCCGACTTTCGCACTGATCAGACACGCCGGAGAGAACCTGTGGTCAAGGAAGTAATAAGCCCGCCGTTCAGGGGCGGGCTTCACGAGATGATCCGGGGTAACTGGTAAATCCCGCGCCCTCATCTCACGCATATGCATAGTGACCTCGGCGTCGTAGGGCAAGCCGCACAATCGACCGGATTGGCGCAAGCAACTGAGGCATCCGACTCCAACCGCCAATGTCACCATGACACGATTCCGACTAAAAATGCTTAAATCGCATGGCATTGTGCTTCTTCAGCGCCGCGCGTATCGCATTCCGATCCTCAGGTTTCGCGGCGACCAGGATGGCGTGGATTTCCCGGTCGATCAGATCGCGCTCCGCGCCCCGGGCTTCCGCCTTTTCATACCAGGCCGCCCCCTCGGCATAGTCGCCCATCTCGATATGCACGGCGCCCAGCAAGGTGCAGGGCCGAAAATCATCCGGGGTCAAACCATGCGCTTCAGTGCCGTTCCGGATGGCATCGTCAAACTGACCCAGATCCCGGAATGCGCCGCCGCCAGTGGTCAGCAGGGCTGAGCGAAGCTTGGGTGACGTGCCTTTTTTCAAAGCAGCTTGAATGATTTCCAGTCCCTCGGCTGGTTTATCCGCTTTTCGCCATTGGGCGCAGGCATTGACGGCCTTCCGCAGGTCGCCGGTCTCCCGCCATTCCTGGGTCAGTTCCTGCGCCAATATTCTGTGATGGGCGCGGCGCAGGGGATCGGTCCAGTATTGCCGGCCCGCGGCCGCCAACCAGGTGAGATCCACCGTGGAAACGGCAGTCCCGCCGACAACCTGAAGCAATATCTGCCGCACCCGGGCAAAATTTTTGTGCTCGACATATCCTATGTCGAAGTCGTCAAAGAGCTTGCGTTTGGCCCGCTTCTGCTCGGCTGCCGCAAAAAATCTGGCGTTATTCCTGTCGGTTTCCGCCTGTCGTAGGCGAGCCTCTTCTTCGACACGATGGGCGAGAGCCGATTTTTCAGCGGCCCGTGCCGCCTGCTCCGCCCCGGAGGCAGCGGCAAACGTGGCGGGATCCAGGTCACCTCGAGCCAAGCCGAGAAGCGCATGGTAGCCTCGATCTTCGAGGAATTTTTCCTGAAGACTCGAAAGAGACTGCCCGGCATGTATCCGGCCGATAATGGCGCCCAGACGGCTGGCAGACACCAGCGCACCTGGTTCATCCTCAACGAAAAATTCCGATGCGATCCCGGCTGCGGTTTGCCCCGTCATACTACGCTGACCTCACGCCCCATCCAGCTCGCCAACCCCATCATCGAATGTCGCCAGCAGCGTCTCGATACCGTCGAGGACACGAGCGATGGCCGCCTTGCGGGCGAGGATGCCGGGTTTCTGGGTCATGATCGCCACCACCGCGTCGTGGGCGGGGCGTTTGCCGGTGATCAGCATTTCGCGGGTCAGGATCTCGAAGCCTGCCGGGTCGAGATGCTCTGCCTCGATCAGCCCGGCAAAGGCCTTGGCGCGCTCCTCGGCCCAGAAGGCGGCGAAGGCGGCGCGGACATCGTCCTCGGGCCCGAGCATCGGCATCTTCTGGTCGATGAAGGCCTCGATCAGCTCACGCTTGTCGCGCAGTTGCACCTCCGAAAGCAGAAGTTCAAAAATCCGCCGCCGCATCTCGCGCGATTTCCGGCTGGCCTTGCCGCCCTTTTCCGCCGCGCTGAGCGAGGTCAGAAGCGCAAGAATATAGGCCACGTTGATGTCGTCGCGGCGCAGGAGTTCCAGCTCGAAGTCGATATCTTCCAGAGCGCCGGGAGTGGGATCGCCTTCGCCCCCGCCTTTGCCGCGCTGCGACAGATCCAGATACTTGCTCTTGAAATCCTCGAAATCCTGGGCGGGCAGAGTCAGGTCGTCGGGCTGGAACTCGGCAAAGCTTGCCAGCACGTTGTTCACCCGGATCACATCGCGGAACGCCTTGACGAAGGCAGCCTGCTCCTCCTCGTCGACAAGATCGTCTACGGCGTCGGCGTTGGGGGTGATCTCCAGCAGCGCCTGCACCGCCACGGCATGGCGGGCGAGATGCTCCTCATAGCTGCCGATCAGGATCACCTCGCGGGCGTTCTTGTCGGCGAAAAGCGCGATGGCCTCGTCGGTGTTTTCCTTCAGGTCGCGGAAGCAGACGATATTGCCCTGCGATTTCTCTGCGTTCAGCACGCGGTTGGTGCGCGAAAACGCTTGGATCAACCCATGCCAGCGCAGGTTCTTGTCGACGTAAAGCGTGTTGACCGTGCGGGCATCGAACCCGGTCAGGAACATGTTGACGACCAGCAGGATATCGACGCCCTGACCCGCATCGAACGGCTTGCGGTCGCGAGATTTCACCCGTTTCGCCAGCGACCGATAATAGGTGTAGAAGCCCTTGCCGTCCGACACGGATTCATTGGTGCCATAGGTCTCGTTGTAGTGCGCCACGAACTCCGCCAGCTTGTCGCGCTTGGGCGCGTCCCGCGGCGCTACGCTGTCAGGAAAGCCGGTGTCGGGCAAAAGCCCATCGGCCTCGACATCATCAGGATTCGCGGCATAGGTGAAGATGGTGGCAATCTTCAGGTCGTGCAAACCGGCGCGGCGCTTGGCGTCAAACGTCTCGTAATATTGGATCAGCGCGTCAACCGAGGGCACCGCCATGATCGCACCGAACTGGCGGCCCCGGGTCTTGGTGTCGTGGTTGGCAATCACCCAATCCGTGATCGCGTCGATCCGATCCGGATGATCGAAGAAGGCGCGTGAGGAATAGAGCCGATCGGACAGTTTCCGGCGGCGGCGATCCTCCTCCTTGTCGCCGGTCTCTTCGGGTTTCGGCGGCTCCACCCCCATATATTCGACCGAAAAGCGCAGCACGTTGCGGTCGCGGATGGCATCGGTGATGACATAGGTGTGCAGCCGGTCGCCGAACAGATCCGCCGTAGTGCGCCGACCAATGGCGTTCGGCACCAGGATCGGCGTGCCGGTGAAACCGAAGAGCTGCGCACGCGGGAAGAAATCGACGATCCGGCGATGGGTCTCGCCGAACTGGCTGCGGTGGCATTCGTCAAAAATGAAGACTACGCGGCCTTCGCGGATCCCCTCAAGCCGCCCGGCATAACGCTCGCCCGAGATCGCGTTGTTCAGCTTCTGGATCGTTGTGATCACCAGCCGCGCGGTCGGGTCGGCCAGCTGGCGCACCAGATGGTGGGTGTTGTCGGTCTGATCGACCGAATCCTCCTTGAAGGCGTTGAATTCGCGCACCGTCTGGTCGTCCAGATCGGCTCGGTCGACCACGAAGACCACCTTTTCCACCTTGGGCAGCGCCACCAGGTTCTGCGCCGCCTTGAAGCTGGTCAGCGTCTTGCCGGATCCGGTGGTGTGCCAGACATAGCCGTTGCCCTTGTGATGCGCCACGCGGTCGAGGATCGCCTCGGCGGCGTAATACTGGTAGCTGCGCAGCACCATCATCACCTTGTCGCTTTGGTGCAGCACGACATATTTGGCGATCATCTTGGAGAGCTGGCACTTCTCGAGGAAGATATCGGCGAAGGCGTCCAGCCGGTTGATCGGCTTGTTGTCGATTCCGGCCCAGGCAAAGGTCTGCTCAAAGCTCTGGTGGCGGTTGTTGGCGTAATAGCGGGTATCGACACCGTTCGAGATGACGAAGATCTGGACAAACTGGAACAGCCCGCCGGCGGCGGCGAAGCTGTCTTTTTGATAGCGGTTGATCTGGTTGAAGGCCTGTTTCAGATCCCCGCCGCGTCGCTTCAGTTCGATCTGGGCCAGAGGCAACCCGTTGACCAGCAGCGTGACATCATAACGGTTCTTGCGGGCGCCGGTCAGGCCGATCTGGGTCGCAACCTGATACTGGTTGCGGCACCAAAATTCCGTGTTGAAGAACTGGACGTAGAAGGAGGTGCCATCGTCGCGGGTCAGGTGAAACCGGTCGCGCAGAGTATGCGCCTTCTCGAACGGGTTGCCCTTTTCCAGATGGTTGCGGATGCGGGCGAATTCGCCGTCCGAGAATACCGTGCCGTTGTGCAACCCAAGCTGCCCGCGAAGGTTCGCCCAAAGCTCGGCCTCGGATGCCAGCCGCACCGGCTCCCAGCCCTTGCCCTGCAAGCGGGTGACAAGGGCGGATTCAAGCTGGGATTCGGTCTGCACGGTCATGCGTCAGGCTTTCATCGTATTGCGGGCACGAACCTGTAAGCGTTCCTTACAGGTTGCCCGTTCTGGTGTCCGGCAGTTGTTAAGGAATGCTTGACGACTGAAGCAAAGGCGGGATGGCGGGTCATATCGCCTCCCTGATCGCGGCCAGCTTGTCGCGAACATAGGCCGGGCTGATCGGGCTGACGCTCCACTTTCCCGCCTGGCAAGCCCGGATCATGGCGATCAGATCACGGGCTTGGCCGGAATGGTCGAGCTCCGCGCGGATGGCATCGGCGCGCTCATCCGTCAGCGGTTCGGTTTCGCACAAGGCCCGGAGCCAGTGGCTGCCGGAACGCTCATGCCCAGCGAGAATGGCGTTGAAAATCCTGTGGAGAGTAGCATCGCTGATCTGCCGCAAAAGTGCTGTCGCCTCCGGATCACCGTCGAGGATCATCAGACCATCGCGAGGGTTCATCCCGTCGAAAAGGCAAAGAACGACCTCGTGCCCCATGAACCGGGGCCAGATCGAGAGGATCGACCCGGTGATAACCTCGCCGGGTGTCGGCTCGAAACGGTCAAAATCCTTGGGATAGGCCCGACCGACCTCTTTCATGATGATGATCTCATTGCGGAAGATTCCGGCTCGCCGATAGGCGTGGCGGATCATCCGCGCCCAGAGGTCACAGGCCCGTTCGGGATCGGCCTGCAGCTTCAGCGCGAAAGCAACCGGGTTGTCGATCTCGTCGATGCCGAGCTCATCATGGCGCACAGGGCGTTCAAAATTTTCCCAGGCCCAGAGGGCAATGCGCTGGTGCTGGTCGGGAATGCTGAGATCTTCCTTGATGTAATCCATGGGGCTCACACTAACATCTGTTGCAGGAGGCCCTTCTTGAAGGTCTCCATATGGGCAATCTGATCGGCTACGGCGGCGATTTTGATGTCCATGGCCGAGAGGGCATCGGCGATCTTGCATTGTTCGTCGGGGTGGGGAATTTCAAACTCTGCACTCGCAATGATCGACCAATCAGCCCGCGGCATCTTCGATCCGGAAGAGATTGTGGCCAGTTCTATAAATCGAGAGCTTTGAACCAGATAGAACAGAAATTCGTTCAGAACCTTCTTACCCCGCAAGACCCAGATCTCAGATGAGCAGCAGCCATCGAAATCTGGACGCGCAAATTTGCGGAGATAGGGGCGCAGCTTTCCGAACAGGACGTCGCCCGCTTTGAATGCAATCTTAAGGCTGACACTGTCCTCAACCGCTCCCAAGTGCAAGATACGACCGCTGCCGGTCTCGATGTTCTCCAAATCGATCACTTGATCGCCGAGAGGAGTGCGCCGAGGATCTGCCCTTTCCGTTGAACGCATCGCGACTTCCCTGAATTGCATCTTTTGCCAATCGGGGAAGGCCTCACCATTCGATTTGAAAAATTTTATCTTGCCAGAGAACAGTTTATGCATTACCCCCCCCGGAACTTTTCGAGAACACCGAGCTTCTTAGTCAAAGCGGCGATTTTGCCGTCAATAGTCAGCAGCGCGTCAGCAATCTTGCGTTGCTCATCAGAATGAGGAAGCAATACACGGATATTGGCAAAATCGTGATAATAGAGGCGCAGTCGGTCTTCGGTCAGGCCATAGGATTGATTTTTTAGCCTCCGAACCATCCCCGGTTCTTTCAGCCAATATGCAAAGAACTCGGAAACGATGCCCGCCCTGGGATTAAGAATTACATAAGCAGGGCTTACGGCACAGTCCACCGGCGCAATTGCAACGGCACCTTGCCACATCCTCATTGTATTGTAGACCAGATCTCCTGCGTTTGCCCGCCGATAGCCCGTGACCTCTTCGCTTCCCCCGAAATCGCGGTCCAAGCTTTCACGAGGAACCATACCGTCCCTTTGAGTAACGGCATAGATCGGAAGTCCGGAGGTGTCCTTCTCCACCCGATTTTCAAAAGCCTCCCCCAGAGAAATTTCCACCCAATCTGGGAATTGTCTTCCATCTACACGGGCGAAACGTAACTTCCCGGAGAACAACTTCTGCATCAAGCCGGCCTTGAAGGTGACCAGTCCCCCAGCATTCACTCCCTCGCTCATACTGGCGCCTCCAGCCCGAGTTCTGCACAGAAGGCACGAATTCGGGCATCAATCCCGACCATTTCCGCGTCAATCTGCCGAATCCCCGCGACCACTGCCGTTAGATCAATTTCCGGTTCGGCTTCAAAAGTCTCCACGTAGCGGGGAATGTTCAAGTTCCAACCGTTCGCCGCAATCTCTTCTCGGCTGGCTTTGTGGGAGAAACGCGGCTCCTCTTCACGTGAGCGGAAGGCCTTCACAATCCGGTCAATGTCTCGCGCTCCCAGGTAGTTTTGGTTGGTCGCTTTCTCGAAACAGTTTGAAGCGTCGACAAACAGCACATCCTCGGTCTCGCGGCATTTCTTGAACACCATGATGCAGGTTGGAATGCCGGTGCCGTAGAAGATGTTCGCCGGCAGGCCGATCACCGCATCCAGCCAGTTCTTCTCACGAATGATGAATTCGCGGATCGCCCCTTCGGCCCCGCCCCGGAACAGCGCGCCATGCGGCAGCACCACCGCCATGGCGCCGTTGTCATCCAGATGCGCCAGCATGTGCTGGACAAAGGCGAAATCGGCCTTGGACGCCGGGGCCAGCCGCCCATATTGCGCGAAACGGTCATCGGTCAGGAACAGCGGCCGCGCCGACCATTTCGCCGAAAACGGCGGGTTGGCGACGATGGCCTCGAACAACTGCCCCTCATGCTGGGGGTGTTCCAGCGTATCCTCCTGCCGCAGGTTGAAATTGCGGTAGGATACCCCGTGCAGGATCATGTTCATCCGCGCGAGGTTGTATGTGGTGCGGTTCATCTCCTGCCCGAAGAAGTCATCGACCTGCGCAACCTCACGCGCGACCCGGAGGAGGAGCGAGCCCGAGCCACAGGTCGGGTCATAGACCGAGCGCAGCCGCGTTTTGCCGGTGGTGACGATGCGCGCAAGGATCGTCGAGACCTCTTGCGGGGTGTAGAACTCGCCTGCCTTCTTGCCCGCCCCGGACGCGAACTGGCCGATCAGATATTCGTAGGCGTCGCCCAGAACATCGCTGTCGGCATCGTCCAGCGCGAAGTCGATGGCGTCGAGATGGGTCAGAACGCGGCTGATCAACTCGTTCTTGGCCTCTTCGGTGCGGCCAAGCTTGGTCGAGGACAGGTCGAGATCCTCGAACAGATGGTCGAAATCCTCCTCGGATTCCGTGCCCATGGTCGAGCGTTCGATATTGTTGAGGATGGTCTTGAGGTCGCCCAGGATAAACGCCCACTCGGCACCCCGCCGGGCGATGGCCGTGAAGAGTTCCGACGGGCGTAGGAAATAGCCAAGCGCCTCCAGCGAGGCGTCACGCACGGCGGACAGGAACTCCTCACCCTGCGGCGTGCCCTCGGGGATGTCGGTATAGGCCATGCCATCGTCGCCGAGGATCCGGTCGGCGTAGCCGTGCATCCGCTCGGACAGGTATTTGTAGAAGATGAAGCCTAGGATGTAATCGCGGAACTCGTCTGCCCCCATCTTGCCGCGCAGCGTGTTGGCGATGTCCCAGAGCTTCTGCTCGAGCTTACGTTTCTGTTCGTCGGTCATTCGGGGACGTGCCTTGCGGTAAAATACGGATTTTGCGCGGAAAACCGGACCGCGCCTGGGGGCTACCCGTATTCTTAGGCAGCGCAGGGGCGTCTGACAACGCAGGCGGATGCGATTTTTGTGGAGAACCGGAGAAGACCCGTGCGGGTGGCCCGGCTATTGCCCCACAGAGCAAGACGGAAGTCGTGTTGAATGACGACCGGCAGCGCAACTCTTCAATACTGCCAACGTCCGGCACTCAAATCGCGGGTTGGACCATCTCTGCCGTGATCCCCGCCAAGCCGATCCTCACCCATTCCACCGCAAACAGCCGGAGAATTGACCGCGATGAGGCGTCATCGCCGATAGGATGTCATCATAAATCAAGCAAAAACAAAGGCGTAACGAAGTCCGCCGCTTGGTTGCGGCTCGGTTACACCCCCGGTTACATCGCAACCGTCTGATTTTATTCAACAAAGAGTATGTATGTAACTGTGTATCTATAAATAGAAATAAATATATATACGTGTATACGCACGCACGCTCGCACCCATGCATAAATATATATTTGCGGGGCGTTACAGCGGCCAAGCGGTTACAATTCACTATTTTTCATGTAAAACAGTATGTTAACTGTAACTTTGGGCGTTTCAACGCCTTCCCCATACGTTACAAATGCCGAAAATCAGGCTCCGAACCGGTGAAACGGGTTCTTTCGGCCGAACGTGTCTGAGGTGCCGCGGGCTGGAATGTGGCAAGATAGAACCTGCGAGCATGAAGACCTGGAGCGCAGATGGTTACACAGTGTGGCGATCGGACCGTTCGCATCGTCCCACCAAACGCAAAATCGATCGCACAATGCGAGAGAACTGGCCAATCAGGTCGAGGTGCCCGCATTGCCTACATCAGATCAGCTTACCCCGACAAGCACCGGATGCAGTCAATAGCCGCAGCCGGCGCTCTCTTCCCAGCGATCAGTCACTGCCTCTTAAAGGAACGCATCACGCGCTCATGACATCCCCATAATGGTGAATCCAAGGGCTACTGGGCACCGATAAGTCGATCCACCCATTCAGGCAGGGTTTCACTGGCTGGCCCATAAATCCCCGAAATAAATGGGCCACCAGTCGGCTCAATATTTAGCTCATATGTTTTCGCGCCGCGCCCCATTGCGATGTCCGCCAGATCTGCTGCGGGATAGACCTGACCTGAACTGCCGATCACAACAAACACCTCCGCCAAGCGGGTAAGGCGGTATATTTCATCCATGTGATAGGGTTCCTCGCCGAACCAGACCACATCGGGCCGCGTCGCCGCCCGAAAACACTTGGGGCATTCGTCCTTGGGATCCATCCGACGCGGTGCGGGCCAACGATGACCGCATGAATGGCATCGGGCACGCAGAAGCTCGCCGTGCATATGGAGGACATTCTCGCTGCCTGCGCGCTCATGCAGGTCATCCACATTCTGCGTGATCAATTGAAACTCTCCACGCCATTCCCGTTGCAGGCAGGCGAGCGCCGTATGCCCGGCATGCGGATTGGCTTTCAGGCACGCTTTACGCCGCAAATTGTAGAAATCATGCACCATGGCCGGATCCGATGCGAAGGCCTGCGGTGTCGCGACCTTGTAAAGATCGTATTTGGCCCAGATCCCGTCGCGCGAGCGAAAAGTCCCAAGCCCGCTCTCTGCCGAAATGCCAGCACCGGTGAGGACGACAAGCGAAGGCCCGGTCATTTCATCTGTCCGTTCCATGGAGCGCCCCAAAGAACTGCGGATCGGAATTTTCCCAATCCGCTGGAAGCTGGTCGTCATCTCCAAGGGATCGCGCAGTCAGCTTGACTGCGGGAATCTTGTCCACGCGCGTCACGCTCATGCCAGTCAGACGTTTGGGGTGTTCGTCAAACGACATGAAGCTCAACTCGCCGGAGAAAAAGGCTTCGACAAGCCTGCCCAGGACATGCGGCTCCATCCTGATTTTCGGCATCAGACGGGAACTGCCGTCGATGCTGACAGCGACTTCGATCGTTCCTTCGTGGGTCTCCGCCTTCAGCGAATGGTATTCGGGAATCAGCATCATGTTCGTCCTTTCCTGTTCTCAGCCTCGCTTTGAAGCAGAGAATAGAAAGCACATTGGCCCGACAATGCGACAGATTCGGACGTATGCTGGATTGCGGCCCCTACACACCTGCACAACCCCGCAACAGGCATGCGTCCATATCTGGCGTATCGTGCCGTCATCTCTGCCCCAACAGATGGAGAATGACATGAGCCACGAGCACCACCTCACCCTCGACCTGGTTGCCCGCCTTGCCTGCCGCTTTGGCCCGGCCAGCCGCATGGCAAAAGAGCTGCCGGGCTGGCTGGAGTATCTGACCGAGGTCGAATGCCCGGAGCGCCCACCCTCCCGCCCCGGTGCGATCTGGTGGGAGAAGGTCCGCCACCTCAGCCGCGAGCTGGTGCCGCAGGCGGGGGGTGGCGAAGGTGAAATCCTCGAGCGCAACTGCACCGTTCTTGGCGGGCATTTCGGCCTGTCGCAGGTTGAGATCGGCATCCTGACCTTTGTCGCGCTTTACAAAGAGTTCGACGGTTTCGAGCATGTCATCGATGGTGCGGTCGAAACGAAAGAGGTGACGATTCCGCTGTTGTTGTCCTGGTTTTGCCGGACGGAGGAGGCAGAGATCCGCGCGGCTCTGCGCCCATCGGGGCGACTCGTCACCTCCGGCCTGGTGCAGCGCATGCGCAGCCGGCGCCACAACCGGATACCATTCGATCTTTCAGAGCGGCTGCTGATGGCGCTGCTGGCTGATGTGGGCGGGGTCGGTGATCTGATCGGCCAGATGTTTCCGGCCACACCGAAACCCGATGCCGAATGGCAAGATTTCGAAGGATTGGGTCAGGATGCGGCCCTGATGCGCGACCTGATGACGCGGGCCCTGGCTGAGCGCGTTCCGGGGGTGAACATCCTGCTCTATGGTCCGCCCGGCACCGGCAAGACAGAATTCGCCAAGGTTCTGGCCCGTGAGATCGGCGCCGAACTGCGCGCCGTTGGCGAGCACGATGATGACGGGGGCGAGCCCTCGCGCCGCGAACGACTGGCCGAGATGGGCATGGCCTGCCGGATGCTGGGTGAGCGGTCCGATACGATCCTGCTCTTTGACGAGATGGAGGATCTCTTTGGCGGCTCGAACCCGTTCTTCGGCCATGATCGCCCGTCCAAGGTTCACGCGAACCGGATGCTGGAAACGAACCCGATCCCTGTAATATGGACCACGAACTCGGTCGAATCCTGCGATCCGGCCTTCCTGCGGCGGATGAGCTATTCCGCCCTGATGCGGCCGCCTTCTGGTCGGGTCCGCGCACGGATCTGGCAACGGCTGGAGGCGCGGCACGGTGCGGGCCTCGGCCCCGAGGCTCTGCCGCATCTGGCCGAACGCCACGATCAGGCGCCGGCGCTGGTGTCAGACGCAATGCGGGTGGCGCTGCTGTGTCAGGGCGGCGATACCATGGTCAGTCAGGTGCTGGATGCAGCGGCGCGGCTGGCCCGGGGTGGCATTGATGCCCCGCCGCGTCACCATTCCGAAGTGCCCTGGCAAGCGGATCTGGCCAATACCGACACCGACCTGGCCCTGATCGCGGCGCGGCTGGCCCCGTCTGACGCCCCCCGACGGATCAGTTTCTGTCTCGACGGCCCTGCGGGCACCGGCAAAAGCGCATGGGCCCGCCATCTGGCCCGGATCCTCGGCATGCCTGTGCTGGAAAAGCGCGCCTCCGATCTGATTTCGAAATGGGTGGGCGAGAGCGAGCAGAACATTGCACGCGCCTTCGCCGAGGCACGCGCAGATGGTGCGCTTTTGATCTTTGATGAGGCCGACAGCCTGCTGGCGGATCGCCGCAATGCCCGGCATTCGTGGGAGGTTGCCCAGGTCAACGAGATGCTGACCTGGATGGAATGCCATCCGCTGCCCTTTGTCTGCACCACGAACCTGATCGAAAACCTGGATCCTGCCACGCAGCGCCGGTTCACCTTCCGCATCCGTTTTGATTACCTCACGGGGGATCAGCTGACGCATGCCTGGCGCGCCCATTTCGCGGCGGAGGTGCCTGTGGGTCTTCTGCTGCCCGACCGACTGACACCAGGAGATTTCGCCAATGTTGCCCGCAGGATGCGTGCCCTTGGTGAGACAGGCCCGCACGAGATCCTGCGTGAGCTGACCCGAGAGGCAGAGGCAAAAGAGGGGGCGGCACGCCCGATCGGCTTTGGCCGTTGACGCGCTGACACCGCGCCGCAAAAGTGGCGCAGTATTGCCCGGAGGCCCTATGCGTTACGCCCGTCAGGAAGATCTGCAAAAGCTGGCTTTGATGATGCAGGGCTCGGCCGAGGGTATTTGCCTGACGGATATCGAGCGCGAATTCGCGGTCTCGCGCCGCACGGCCGAGCGCATGCGCGATGCCCTGCGCAACGCCTATCCGCAAATCGAGGAAATCGCAGGCGATATGGGGCGCAAATACTGGCGGTTTCCCCCGGGGTCGCTGGGCAAGATGGTCGAACCCACGTTGGACGAATTGACGGCGGGCCATAGGGCCGTGGCGATTGCGCGCCGGGAAGGCGACGATCTGACTGCCGAGGCGCTGGAGCGACTTTTGGCCAAGGTGAAGGCTATGTTCCGGGCAGACCGGCTGCGCAGGTTGGAACCTGATCTCGAGGCGCAAATGATGGCAGATGGCGTTGCCTTTCGCCCCGGCCCGCGTGAAAATCTCTCGCTCGAGATCCTGACGCAATTGCGCGAAGCCATTCTGGCCGGTGTCATGGTCTCGACCGATCATCGGGCGCGCGGCTCTGGCAAACTGTCGCGCAATACCCGCCTCGGCCCGATTGCCATGCTGCTTGGGCAAGGTCGTCAATATCTGCTGGCCTGGAGCGAATATCAGGATGACCTGAGGCTTTTCTCACTGGCTGGATTTGAACGGGTTTCGCTGGAGACCGATATTTATACCCGCCCCGAGGGATTTGATCTGCAAGAATGGCTGTCAGAAAGTTTCGGTATCTGGCGCGAGGAACCGCAGGATGTGGAGTGGCGGTTTCTACCCGATGTTGCCGATGATGCGGCGGGCTATGTATTCCACCCCAAACAGGTCATGGAGCGACAAGAAGACGGCTCTCTGATCGTCCGCTTCCGCGCTGGAGGACGGCAGGAAATGGAATGGTATCTGGCGAGGTGGGGGGATATGGTTGAGATTATAAGCTAAGCATGTATAAAAAAACAAGGCGGCATAAAGTGAGCCGAAGAAAAAAAGCTGAAAAAATTGAAGTTGGTTATATCGGGAATCTTGAACTGGACTTCCCTGGCGTGTCGGATCGGATTCAAGATTATTTTAAAGGACTATTTCTGACATACTCCAGTAATATCAACAAAGAAATTTCCGCAGGGGCCATCAATCTGCTTTATGACGACAGCGGGGTGTCACGCACCTTTGCACTCCACCAGAAAAGCCATCCATTCGATTATTCGCGCTTAAGCTGGGGATTGCATATGAGCGAGCCGCAGGTAACAGGAGCCCTTGGCAGCTTATTGGACGCGGACAATGACCAGTTGAGACTGGCGCGCGCTCAGGCATTTCTTCGCGCCATGGGGTGCGAATTTTCGCCGGATTTTGCTCAGCTTTCAGACTTCACGGCGGAAGCAGAGTCTTTCGCAGGAAGACAACGTATTGACCTGTTGTGTCGCTGGGGTGAAAACGGAAAGAATGTTCTTCTTGTCGAAACAAAATTCAACCATAAACTTACAGAGCGTCAGCTAAACTCATACCATGAGTTCATCAGGAATGAGCTTCCGGAATGCCATCTTGACCTTGTCGTCATTGGCCTGAATCCAGATGAATTTTCGAAATTGCCATATTCTGTGCGCCGATCGTGGCGATTCATTTCATGGCACCGTTTCTGGCTGAATTTAAACCAGATGGAAATGACAGATGATCCGCCATTCCAGAACTTCCTCTTCCACCTCTGGTCTCGAATTGGCGCCTTCAAGCAAGGAAAAAAGAAATAGACATGACCACGCCCCCGCTCCGGAAATATTTCAACGACGACAGGTTCAGGCAGGCAATAGATGGCCTGATCAGCATGTTGTCTGGCAGGCAGTCGATAGAGGCTGAAAGCAGCGAGCAGTATCTGGAATTCAATGATGCACTTGTTGCTGCTGCGCATGTGCGAAGGGACTTCATTCGGCGCATGAGTGAGCTGTGGGATATTGCTTTTAAATCAATCCCGAAAGATCGTGCATATATAGAGTGGCAGCATATGACCCCTGTCATAATTTGGGACGAAAAAATGTTCTGGAAAGCCGTCACGGCTGACAGCGGCAAGCATCAGTTCGAATTTACCGTTGATATTGTCGATAACATCATCACGCTCAGGGTCGATAAATACGATGTCGCGGGTGGAAAATATATTCCAGTAGACACCATTCAAAAAGGCGGCAACGTGGTCAGAGAGAAGGACCATGAAGGATGTTACGTCCTCTTTGCATCGACAGAGGTGAACATCAACTATGAGACCCTCGATGCGGACAAGATGAAGAAGATAAAGCAGGTCGGTGACGAAATGGTAAAACTGACCATCGACTAAACTGATCCGCCCGAATCTGACGCAGCCCACCTCCATCCTGCCCTCAAACCACCGAGGGCAGGATGAACACAATCGAAACCTATATGCTCCACGGCATAGTGGCGCGGCTTGTCGATGCTATCCCGGCGAACCGGGCCGAGGCGCTGATACTGGCAGGCTGGCTCGGCGGTCGACCCGAGATATTCGGGCCGTTACCCCCGATCTCCCCGGTGGGGCGTCACAAGCCCGGAGTTGAGGCGCAGGATTGGCGGGCGTTAGCGGCTCATCTCCAGACACGCCTTCAGCATACTGTCGTGCCCGATGACCAGCCTCTCGCCCGTCTGCGTGTCATCGCGGAACATCTGGGCCTTGGCCCATCTGAGACGGTCATCCTGAGCCACCTCGCGCTGCAACAGCGCGGCAGGATGATCGCGGATTTCACCGCGGTGTTGCGACGGGAAACCGGGCTTTCCGATGAGGCCGCCCTCGCCTGGTGCTGCAATCTCGACGAGGCCGATGTCTGGGCCGCATTGGCACCACAAGCGGCGCTGGTGGCACAAGGGCTTGTGCAAACCGATGCGGGTCAGCCGGTCCTGCGCGATGATCCTTATACGTTATCGGGTCTTTTTCTGGCGCTTTTACGGCCCTCGGCCCGTAAAACATCGGCGCTGATACGTTGATCTTGCCCGGCCTCTCCCTCAAAGTATTCACAATCAAGAATTGCAGGCAGCTCATGTTTTATCCCTTTCTCGTCGCCGATCCCCGTTCCGGCCTGCAATATCGCCCGAATGACACAACTCTGGCCGAGCTTTCGCTGGCCAGGGTTGCGCCGGAATGGGCGCCGGGGCGTGCCATTGCCGAAGTGCCGGACCCGGTCTGGGCCGAAAGCCTTGCCAATGCCCCGGTCGAGACGATTTCGGCGGTGACTGCCGCGCTGACGGATCTGGTTCTGGCCACCCCGGACCTGGCGGTGCCGCATGTCGATGCTTTGCCCGACAGCCGCGCGAAACGGCATCTGTCCGCGCTGATCGGGCTTTGGTGCAAATTGGGCGAGGCACTGCCCGAGGGACTTTCCCCGGTGCGCCATGTGCTGACCTTGCCCCAGGGGCAGTTTCTCGATCCGCTGCCGGTGGTCGAAGGCTCGCTTGATCCGCTGGCCCCGGCGGTGTTTCGGGCGCTTTATGAACGGCTGAAACACGAATTCGGTGCGGTTCAGGCCTCTGACAGGCCCCGTGCCGCATCGCAGGGTTGCCGGCTTAATGCGCTGCAAGGCGGAGTGACTGCGCCGGATATCACGCCCGGACCGACAGACCCCAGCCTTGCCTTTTTTGGCCTGCGCGACCCTGCGGCCTGTGCTGATTTTGCCGCCGCCCGCGCCCGTGCCCTGATCGAATCCGGCACCCCGGCACGCCAGATCGCCGTGCTGACGGCAGGGGATGCGCGACAGCTTGCCCGGGCTTTTGCAGCGCAGGGCGTGCCGCTTTCTGGCCTGCCCGGCCGGGCGCCCGAGCGCGATGTGATTGGCGAGACCGCCCTGCATCTGGCACTGGCGAAACGCCCGCCGATGCCTGCGATGGTGCTGGCCAGCCTTGCGCTGTCGCCCTTGATGCCCTGGGGTGCGCAAACCGGGCGCGATCTGGCGGAAAGCCTGATGGGCGGCGATTTCCGGGGTTCGATCCTTGCCGCCACGCCCGCGCATAAAGAGCTTTGGGATAATATCCGCGCCTCGGCGGGCAGCCTTGCGCAGCTTCGTTACCTGCTGGACCGCATCTGCGAGCACATCACGCGTGGCGATGAGGTTCGCGCCCGTCTGGCCGTCCCCCCGGGCGACGGCACGCCGGATTGGGAGGCGATCCTGCGCGCCATTCCGGTCATGCCGCCGACAATGCCCGATGCGGACCGCAATCTGGAAGGTGTCAGCCTGTGGTCGGCGCATGAAAGCCCCTGGCGTCCTTGCGCCCATCTGATCATCACGGATTTCACCGACGGGCTGTATCCGACCCGCCCGCGCGCCAATCCGCTGTTCCTCGACAGCGAGATTACGGCGATCCGTGCGGGGACCGGCCTGCAACTGCGTGGCCGGGCTGAGGGGCTGGCGCAGGGGATCTCGCTTTTCGATCAACAGTTGCAGGCGGTCTCGGACAGCGTCACCTTTCTGATCCCCTGGCGTGATCTGGCGGGCGCACGGCTGCAACCCTCGGCCGGGCTGTCGCTGGTGGCCCGCGCCGTCGAGGGGATTGAGGATGCGGCGGATCTGATCCTTGATCTGTCGCGCATCGCCCCCGCAGACTGGCCGGTGGCGCATCACCACCTGCCGCCTTTGGTCGAGCCGCCTGATCTTCCCGAGGCGCTGACCTTCCCCGGCCTCGACCTCCTCTCGCTCAGAAAACGTGATGACGGGACGGCGAAACCGCAATCACCCTCGCGGCTGGAGACATTGCTGGTCAGCCCCCTTGCCTGGCTTCTGGCCGAGGTGGGGGCCGAAGACATGTCCTGGTCCGCCGAGGAGCTTGACGTCATGGCCAAGGGCAATATCGCCCATGAGGTGTTCGAGCATGTCTTCCCGGCAGACGCTGGCATCCCCGACCCAGACGCTTTGGCCACGCTGATCCCCGAGGCCTATGACCGCGCGCTGACCCGCCATGCCGGTTTCCTGCGCAGCCCCTCATGGGAAATGGAGCGCCGCGGGCTGGAGCGCGAGATCCTGACCGCCGCCCTGCGCTGGCGCGAACATCTGCTGGCGCTTGGGGCGAAGATCATCGGCAATGAGATCTGGCTGGCGGGTGAGGCGCATGGCATCAACCTGCATGGCAAGGCCGATGCGATCCTCGAACTGCCGGACGGTGCGCTCCTGGTGGTTGACCACAAGAAAAGCGGCACCAAGGGGCGGCGTGCGCGGATGGAGGCGGGCTGGGATCTGCAAGCCGGGCTTTACGCGGACATGATCGCCCGCCCGCATCGGCGCGAGGATGACGGGATGGATCCGCTGGTCGGGCGCAAGGTCGCCGTCGCCTATCACCTGATGAATGACGGCGGGCTCTTGACCTCGGGCCTTGCGCTGCCTGAAGGGTCTCCCGCCCGAGACATGGGGGATGCGGTGAATGCGGGCGCGGTTGAGATGCTGGCCCAGCGGCTGGCGGAACTTGGCGCGGGTCAGGTGGTGCTGAACACCTCGCAGGACGAGGCGTTTTTTAAGAAAGAGGCGGGCTTCACCCCCTATGCGCTGACCGACGGCTCAACCCTCGTCACCGCGTTCATCCGTCAGGTTGAGGAGGAATGACCATGGCACCCACCGAAAACGGTCTGGTCATCGTCCCCGCCGGTGCGGGCGCGGGCAAGACCCACCGCATCAAGACCCAGCTCTCAGATTGGGTAAAACGCGGCGTGGTGCGGCCCGAGCGTATCCTCGCCGTGACCTTTACCGAGGCCGCAGCGGGCGAATTGCGCGAAAGGATCCGCGCGGGCCTGCTGGCCGATGGGCTGGTTGCCGAGGCGATGGCGGTTGAACGCGCCTATGTCTCGACCATCCACGGGCTTGGCCTGCGTCTTCTGACCGAACATGCGCTGGCGGCGGGGGCCTCGCCGCAGCCGCGACATCTGGGTGATGCCGAGCGTGACCTGCTGATCCGGCAGGCTTTGGCCCATGCGAAGTCGCTGGATCCGATAAAGGCCGAGCCGGAGCGTTTCGGCTATGAGGCGAATTGGCAAAAGGGCGAGACGGTCGAAGACAGCCTGCGCGCCCGCGTGCTGGCGATGATCGACCTGTTGCGCGGACTTGGTGACAAGGGGCGCGACCCCGGCCTGATCGCGCCTGCACTCGGCCGGCTTGATGCGGTCTATGGTGAGGTGTTGGCCGATCCTGCTGCCGCCGGCGAGGCGCTGTGCGCAGCGGTGCAGGCGATGCTGGCGGCTTTCCCCGAAGGCGGCATGGCCACCGTCACCGCCAAAGGCCCGCGCGAGACGCTGGAGAAGAACCTTTCCCAGTTCCAGCGCGTGGCACGAACCCCGGACCTGCTGAACCGAGACTGGTCGGTCTGGCAGGGGCTGCGCGGGCTTTTCACCTCGAACAGCCGCACGAAAACGCCCCCGGGTTATGACGACCTTGCCACAGCGATCATGGAGGCGGCCGATGCTCTGCCCGCACATCCCGGCCCGCTGGCGGATGCAAAACTGCATTTGTCGTGCCTGATCGCCTGCGCGCAAGAGGTGATGGAGGCCTATGAGGCGCGCAAGAAATCGCTCGGCCTGATCGACTTTGCCGATATGATCACCGGCGCAGAACGACTGCTGCGGACCGACCCGGCGGTGCGTCAGGCTGTGCTGGACGAGATCGACTGCGTCATCATCGACGAGTTTCAGGATACCAACCCGGTGCAATTCGCGCTGCTCTGGCAGTTGGGCGCACATGCGCCGCGCACGCTTCTGGTGGGCGATGTCAAGCAGTCGATCATGGGCTTTCAGGGTGCCGACCCGCGCCTGTCGCAGGCTCTGGCGGCCGCCAACCCGGATGCCACGCAGCCCTTGGATCGCAACTGGCGCTCGACGCCTGCGGTGATGGAATTCGTCAATGCGATGGGGGCGGGCCTCTTTGGCGCGGGCTACAACCCGCTGGCCCCGACCCGCGACCCGGTGCCCGGCCCGGCGATTGAGGTGCTGAATGCCACGCAAGGGCGGCGATCTCAGAAATACTCTCAGCCTCCGGAGCATATCGCCGAACGTATCGCGCAGATCCTGACCGGGACAGAGAACATCACCGACCGGCACAGCAAGGCCGCACGTCCTGTCCGCCCGTCGGACATCGCACTGCTGGTCTGCCGTCACTCCACCGCCGCCCGTTATGCAGAAGAGTTGCGCGCGCGCGGCGTGCCGGTCCGCATCAATGAAGACGGCTGGGCTGCAAGCACGGTGGTCGTGGCCGCCCGCGCGGGCCTCGCCTTTGCCGCCAATCCGGCAGATATCCATGCGGGGCTTTTGCTGCGCACCCTGGGGCCCGAGCCGCTGCCTTTGCAGGACGCGCTCTCGGCCCAGATCGACGGACGGCTGGCTGATGATCCGGTGTTGATGCGGCTTGCGGGCCTCTCCGACCGGCTTGCGCTTTTGCCGGTTGGTGCGAGCCTCGATCTGGTGCTTGACGCAGCCGGTCTGCGCCTTTGGGCGGATCGCCAACCTGACGCGGCCCAATCACGCGCCGATCTGTTGCGGCTGGAGTCTGAGGCGGCGGAGTTCGAGGCGGCCCACCGCGACCTCAAGGCAGCCTCGGGCTTCCATGGCGAAACGGCCAAGGTTTTCCTTGGCTGGCTGGACGCCCGTGCAGGCGAGCGCGATTTCGACCGCCACCCCGACCCATCGGCCAACAGCGCCGAGGCGGTCGAGATCGTCACCTGGCACGCCTCCAAGGGTCGGGAATGGCCGATCACGGTTGTAGCCGAATTCGACCATGGCATTGAGGAATGGCCTGGCTCAACAGCAACCCGCTTCGATGCCCTGGACCGGATCGATGATATGGCCGTGGTGCTGGGATCAGCGGCTTTGATCCACACCCCGGGCTTTTCCGCGCCCGAGGCCGAGCGCCGCTTCATCGAGGACCGACGCGAGGCCTTCGAGGCCAATGCGAAAAACCTGCTTTATGTAGCACTGACCCGCGCCCGCGACCGGCTGGTGCTGGAGTGGCCCGGCTTCCTCAAGGACCGCGATGAGGACGCACCCGAGGCAAAAAACCTCTTCCACATTTTCAACGATTGCTGTGCCCCAAAGATCGACAACGGCACTTTGCGCATAGGCACCGCCCTGTGTCCGGCACAGATCTTGCAGCTGCCCGAACAGGCGGGACTGACCCAGTATACAACCGGTGGCGACGCCGATACCGCCCGCTTCGGCCATGCCATGCCATTGCCCCCAACGACCCTGACGCCCTGGCGGCTACAACCCTCGCAGGCGCGGGTCACTGCCGCAGCGCCCGCCACACAAAGTATCTCCCTTGGCGCGGCGTGGCCCGAAGCCATCAATGACGCCGCACGCGGCACTGCCTTGCACCTGGCTCTGCGCACCTGTCTGACCCGCCCGGATCTTTCCCCGGCGCTGCTCCGCGCAACCGGGCTGGACGAGGCCACGCTGACACTCGTGTCGAACCGTGCCGAAGCGCTGAAGGAATGGCTCAAGGCCGAGGGCTATACCGATCTCAGGGCCGAAATCCCCGTCCTCAGCCATACGCCCGATGGCGCCGAGATCCCCGGAACCATCGACCTTATGGCCGTCGGCCCCAAGGGTGCGCTGCTGATCGACCATAAATCTGGCGGGGACGGAGCGGGCTTCGGCCCCTATTGGCCGCAGCTTTCTTCCTATGCCGGGCTGGTTGCCCGCCTGTTCCCGCAGCATCCGCTGCATGGGGTGGCAGTATTTTGGGTTGATCATGGGCGGCTGGAGCTGGCCAGGGGCGTCATGCCGTCTGATCACCTCACGCAAGCCGAAACCAGTTGACCGGCCACGCTCCGTCCTTCGATCCAGCGCCAGTTTGCAGGGCGTGAGGCGTTCGCCGAAGGCTATTCTCGCGGTTCTTTTTGATCGCATAACATATTGCAGAAACCGAGGTTGGACGTGTCATTTTTCGGATGGGTTGATTTTGATCAGGCGGATCGCGACCGAACGCGGCGCATCATGGATCTGTTCGGCGCCGAGGACAGTCGCGACGAACTCGGTCTTGGAGCCATCCGTGATGCTGTGGCGGATCTGCTGTTTCCTGGCACATCAACCATCCAGACGCGGCTACGTTATATGATGTTTGTGCCCTGGATCTATCAGATTGCCGGGCAAGGAAAGGGGTCTGTGGCTTCCCGAAGGGATTACGCCCGCGCCTTGGAGATCCGATTGATCGACGCTTTGGATCGGGGCGGCGAGAGTAAAGGGGTAATTGGGAGCGAAGCACGCGAGAGCCTGAAACGCCTGCCCAGCGATGTCTATTGGGCGGGCCTGCGCAGCCTCGGCATTCGGCAGTTTGATGGCAGCAGAAATGCCTGCCTCGAGGCCTCCCCCGGTGAGGCTCATCAGCTTTGGAGCGCAGGGCTGCCCGCGGCACCTGATGGTTTTTTGCAAGATCCGGGTTTCAAGGTCGATTTCCAAATGACCCCGCAAGAGGCTGATTTCCTGCGTGATCGGCTCGTAAAAGAGGCACCCGTCAGTCTGTTTACGCTACTGTCTCGCGTGCAGAAAACCGTCGACTGCAAATTCATCTGGCTGCATCCTGACCGAAAAAACTGGCCTGCCGACCTGCAATCCCTTGTTTTGCATGCAGAACGCTTCTCACGGTTGATGCATGGAGCGTCGTTGCTTTACAATCTTCTCCTCTGTGAAGAGGCGGTCAAGCGACATGGCGCAGATGCCAGCGCCTGGCATGATCGGCGCGCGGACTATGACGCGCGGCTCAAGACATGGGCCGACGATACGCCCCAGGGGCTGTTTGACGGCTGGTTGCTTGCCGAGCTTTGGGATCTGACAGCGGCCACCGTGCATCGTATCTCGCCCCGGACCCGAGACTTCATCGCGGCCTGGCTCGACGCGGTGCGCCGCAGCAAGATGAAGGTAGGTGCTGACGATCAGGCGCGTCAGCTGGTTCGCGAGCGCGAGATTTTTCTCAAGAAGGGTAAGTCGCGCTTTCGTAACGAGGCAGCACTGGCGCGGTGGGGCGGCGCATCTGGCCTCGGAGAGCTGAACTTCCGATGGAGCATCGCCCAAAGCCATCTGGAGGACCTTCATCGTGCCGGATAATATCGCGCTCGACCCTGAAAACCGCGTGCTCTATGGCGAAATACTGCGTGCGCCACCTGGTTATGAGTTGGACGCAGCCGTGGCGACGACCTATTCGCTCGATTTCGAGACGGCCTTGGTCATCCCGGCAACCCTTGCATTCCACGCGGCAGAAAACCGCAAGCAGACACTCGATACGCCGCTCGCACTTCTGGAGGGGCTGGAGCGTGTCGCGAAGAAGGTGGCAATCTTCTGCGAAGGCGGGCGTATTGCCGGGATCCCGCGCGGTGCAAACAGGCTGACGGCACTGCTGGAAGATACGGTGACCGAGGTCGTGGCCCCGCGCGGCGGTGCCTTTCATCCCAAGCTCTGGCTCTTGCGCTTCACTTCGATCTCTGGACGGGAGGAGCCACGGCTAAGGCTTGCGATTTTGTCGCGCAACCTGACAACCGATATGTCATGGGATCTGTCTTTGGCGCTCGACGGCACAATCGGGGCGGAGGCAGATCGCACGAATGCGCCGATTGTTGGGCTGCTTCGTGCGCTTCCCAATATGGCGTCCGGCCAGAAGCCGCCAAAGCATGTTCGGACCATGTTGACCTCGCTGGCGAAAGATCTCGAATGCGCAAAGTGGATCTGTCCGCCGACCATGCGACGCGTCAGCTTCGCGGTGAATGGCCTTGGCGAGACAGTCTGGCGCCCGAAGATTGGTGCAAAACTCGGGGTCATTTCGCCCTTTGTGACCGATGCGGCCCTTGGGGCGCTGCTCGGAAAAGTGACCGCCGAAAACGCCTGGCTCCTCGGGCGTTCGGAGGAACTGGCGGGGCTTTCGGGCGAAACCCTCGAAAAGTTTGGCCATATCCGGGTTTTGGATGAAATGGCGGAAACCGAGGACGGCGAGGATGCTTCGGAGACTGCGCATAATCAGGGGCCTGTTCGGGGCCTGCATGCCAAAGCCTTTGTAACCGAGCATTACTCGAGCACAGAAATCACGATGGGCTCGGGGAATGCCACATCGGCGGCATTGCTGAGCGGCGCCAATGTCGAGGTCTTTGCAACACTCTCTGGCTATACCCGGGATATCGGCTCGGTTGAGGCGCAAATGTCACCGGAAAACCTTGGGCGCTTTTTGCGCGATTTCGTGCCTCATGCCCCTGATGTCACAGAATTGGAGCAGCAGGCCGAGCGGCGCGTCGATGAGCTGTTGCGTCAGATCGCGAGATCTTCGCCCCGGCTTCGCTGTGAGGTTGGCCCAGAAAACTCCGTCACGCTTTACCTGTCGGTGAAGGAGGCGGTGAAGGTGCCTGAAGCTCTTGGTTTGCGCGCATGGCCTTTGGTTCCGGGAGAATCCTGGGGCGTCGATATCACCTTTCTTTCGCAAAAGGAGATATTGCTGGGGCGCCACGCCCTGCGGGATGTGACCCGCTGGATCGGGCTCCGGCTTCAGGACAGGGAAACCGGTTTTTGCCGCGACATCACTCTGGGATCGGAGTTGATCGATCTGCCAGAGAACCGAACCGAGGAAATCCTGCGCGCCATCATCGAGAACCGGGAAGCATTCCTGCGCTATATACGTTTGCTTTTGGGCGATGTCTCTGACGCCGTTAAGACGCTCCTCGCCGCAGGAGCCGGTGGTGGTGCTGACTGGGGGGACGGGATCGCGCAAGACGCCCCCATACTTGAAGATCTCGTGCGTGCGCTTTCGGGCGATGGGCGGCAACTGCGAGATGTCGATCGGCTGATCACACGCCTCGGGGATGCCGAGGGGCCGGACGGCCCGCTGATCCCACCTGAGTTCCGCAAGCTCTGGGCCTCTTTTCAGGCCGTGATGCCAAAAGCAAATGGTAAGAAATAATGACCGAGCGCTTCACCGCTGAACCCGCCTTGCGCCGCCTCAAGGCCTTCCAGCGCGCCACTGTGGATTATGTTTCACGGCGCTTGCTGTCTGACCCGGATCCCGTGCGGCACTTTCTCGTGGCCGACGAGGTCGGGCTTGGCAAAACAATGATCGCGCGTGGGGTCATCGCCCGAACGATCGAGGCGCTGCAAACCAGCGTCAAACGCATCGACATTGTCTATATTTGCTCGAACGGCGCGATTGCCCGTCAGAACGTCACGCGGCTGAATGTGATGGGCGAAACGCAGGCACGCGTTTTGCCGACACGGCTCACCATGCTGGCAATTGAACTGGCCAAGGCAGGCGGGATCAAGCAAGAGGGCGTCAATTTCTTCAGCCTGACCCCTGGCACCTCTTTGGATCTCAAAAGCGGCGGGGGCATGAAAGAAGAGCGCGCACTGATTTTGCGCCTGCTCTGGGAGCATCTGGATGACCGCCGCGCCGTGGCAAAGATGTTGCAAGGTTATGCCGGCGCGGATGGCTGGCGCACAACGCGGAACTGGATTGACCAGCAGGAGTTGGAAGAATCCATCATCTCTAGATTTGCTGCGGCCACCTCAAAACGCCCGGATTTGTTGGCCGAGCTTGAGAACTGCGCACAAGCCTACAAAGGGCTGCGCGGAAATAGCCGTGATCTTAACCGCCGCCGTGAAGCGATTGTGGGGGAGTTTCGCAGCATTCTCGCCCGTGAGAGCGCCGAGGCCCTTGAGCCAGATCTGATTGTGCTGGATGAGTTCCAGCGCTTTACCGAGGTGATGCAGGGGGATGGTGAAGCGGCCGAACTGGCGCGCCGACTGTTTAACGCCGCCGGGTCGAACGGTCGCCTGCCAAGGATACTTCTGCTCTCGGCGACGCCATACCGCATGCTGTCATTGCGCGATGACGAGGCGGATGCCGGCGACCATTACAAGGAGTTTCTGGATGTCATCGACTTTCTCTTTGATGAGAAGGGAGCGGACATCCGTGCCGAGCTCGAAGGTGAAATGCGGCGCTTCCGTCAGGCGCTTCAAACCCTGCCGAATGGCTTTGACGATGCGCTGTCCCTCAAAACCATGATCGAAGGCACTTTGCGTCAGGTCATCGCCCGCACCGAGCGTGTGGCAGAGACGGAGGACCGCGATGCGATGATGCGCGACATTGATATTCCAGTCACTGTCGAGCCGGGTGACCTTCTCGAAGCCGTGGCTGTCGCAAGGGTTGCCGAGGCTGCGGATGCACCCGGCACCGTGGAATACTGGAAATCCGCCCCATACCTGCTCAGCTTCCTTCGCGATTACAAATTGGGCCAGAAGCTTGAAGCCCAGAAGGATAACCCCTCCGATGCACTTTTGTCTGCGATCCGTCAGGCGAAAAACGTCCAGATCGATCTGAACAGCATCGAGGAATACAAGCCCCTTGCGATCCCCAATGGCCGCATGCGCGCGCTTTGCAAGCTTGCCTTTGAGAACGACCTCGCGACGCGGTTGTGGATTCCGCCCAGCTTGCCCTACTTTGGTGATCGTATTGCTGCCAGCAAACTCCTGCTGTTCTCGCAATGGGCGATGGTGCCCGATGCCGTAGCTGCGATCTTGTCTTTTGAAAGCGAACGGGCAATGGGCATGGCGAAGCAAGGCCATCCCTATTCAAAGGCTTTCGCCAAGCAGACGCAATTGCTGAACTTCCGCCACACCCGTGACAGGTTAACCGGGTTGCGGGCACTGCCGCTGGTCATCCCGTCGCCAGCTTTGGCCGCTGCCGTGGATCCCCTTGATATCTGGCGCAGGCAGGGGCCATTGCAAGATCATGGCGCGATGCGGGCTGCGGCCCGGCAATATCTGGAGCCCATCGCAGATCATATTCTCTTTGCTCAGCGGCCCATGCCACAGAGGACGGCTGACAGGGATTTCCCCTCTGACGACGATAGCGATGGCGCCCGGGTCGAAACCTGGGATTGGGCCGCCGCCGCCTGGGCTGACAGAGAGACGCCTGGCTATCTCGCGTGGTTACGGACGGGGGCCGGATTGCAGGGGGGGCTTAGGGATGATGGACAAGAGGCCTGGTCGGATCACACAGTGGCGCTGGCCAATGCCGCGGGCGCGGATCACCTGATCGGAGATCCACAAAGGAACACGCTTCTCGATCACCTGACAGACCTTGCTCTTGGCAGCCCTGCCACCTGTGCGCTGCGGGCCTTGCATCGCGTTGCGCCAGATATGGAGCTGAACAACCCTGTGCTTCTAAGCGCGGCGGGCAAGGTTGGAATGGCTTTCCGGGGGCTTTTCAACCAACCCGAGAGCCAATCTCTTTTACGCGGCGACGGCAGCGGCGTCTATTGGCGTTCTGTCCTGCGCTATAGCCAGGACCATGATCTTCAATCGGTTCTGGACGAATATGTTCACATCCTGCTGGAAGCAGAGGGCCTTGCCGATACCGGCCCTGACAAGGTGGTCACCCGCATCGCAGAAGCCATTGAAGAGGCGATTTCTTTGCGACCGGCCACGATCAGCCTTCGCACCTATAAGGCGCGCGCGGATCGCCTGCAGATCACGGACACATTCCACATGCGCGGCCGTTTCGCGACACGTCTTTTGCAAAAAGCCCAGGAGGGAGGGGCGGCACAAAGGACAGACACCGTCAGATCCTCTTTCAATTCTCCCTTCAGGCCGTTCGTTCTGGCTTCGACTTCGATCGGGCAGGAAGGCCTCGATTTTCACCCCTATTGCCATAGGTTGGTGCATTGGAACCTGCCAACCAACCCTGTTGATATGGAGCAGCGTGAAGGCCGCGTTCATCGATACAAAAACCACGCCGTGCGGCTGAATCTGGCCAAACAGGAGGCAGGGTGGCTGAGGCAGGCTGATCCGCAGTCGGACCCTTGGGCGCAAATGTTCACGAGAGCCCATCAAATGGCTGCAAGGCCGGGTGATCTGGAGCCATTCTGGCTCCTTGAGGGAAGCACAAGCGTCGAGCGTTTTACCCTGACGCTGCCATTCAGCAAGGAAGCTGCTTTGCTTGGCTGGCTGAAACGCTCAGTTGCGCTTTACCGCCTGGCTTTCGGACAGCCTCGGCAGGACGATCTTATGACGCTATTGTCACGGTTGAAGGCTGACCATGAGGGTCTCGATCTTGAGCGGCTACAGATAGGCCTGCGGCCGATTGTCGAGGCATGATCGCTCGCTCCATCGGGTCCATCTCGGCCACAGGGTATGTGCCGGGCACTAAACCGGATCAGGATCGTTCCCGCAAGAACCCATCATGCGCTTCAGATTGACTCCGCACCCCGCATAGACCATGCTTGGTCCATATGAAATCATGGAGGTTCGCCATGACTGTGCAGATGAATGTCGCCGAAGCGAAGGCGAAGCTGTCAGAGCTTCTTGCTGCGGTGGATGCGGGTGAGGAGGTGATTATCGCCCGGGGCGGCGTTCCTGCCGCGCGGCTTGTGCCGGTGGCCAGGACAGGCGTGCGGCTGGGCCTTCTGGAAGGCGTCGTCAGCCCCGGGTCCATTCCCGACTTTCTGGAGCCCATGAGCGAAGAAGACCTTGCGGAGTGGGGCGGTTGAGCCATGCCGTCATTGATACCCATGTGCTGGCCTGGTCGTTGGTTGCGCCGTCATTCCTGTCGACCGGGGTCAGAACCCTGCTCGAAAGCGGTGCAACGATCCATGTTCCGCCCTGCGCCCTCCATGAGATTGCGCTGAAGGTGCGGAAAGGCAAGTGGGATGAGATGTTGCCATATGCGGGCAGCCTCGACAGCCTGTGCTCCACCCAGGGGTTCCGCATCGCCCCCTATACGGCCCGGATGGCAATGTTGTCCGGGTCAATGGAGTGGGATCACCCGGACCCGTTCGACCGCATGATCGCGGCAACAGCCATCGAAATGGCGTGCCCGCTCGTATCCAAGGATACCGCCTTCGTCGGACTGGACAATTTTGCGGTATGGAAGGGCCGAATCTGGTAGATTTCCATGGCACCTCATGCGTTTGCCAGTGCCAGACCGGACATCCAGCCCGATGCCTTTGTGCTTGACGACATCGGGCAGCAGTGTCGCTGGCCGATCGCAGCCAGGATCTCGATGACTTGTGCTGTGAAATCAAGTGAGTGCTGAGCCGGAACTGCGGGGCGAGGTCTTGCGCGGATGTGCCGATGACCTGAAGAATTAACGAAATACCGTGGCTCCGGGGGCATCGAGCTTGGAAACATGTATGCTCAGGCGGCACCGCTTTTCAGGCTCAGCGCCTCATTCTCGTTGAGAAAGTAACGCGGACGTGCAACCTATTGACGAATATGGATCCGTCTGCGCCGAAAGCCTCGAGGGGGAACTACAGCGTGGCCGAGATGCTCACAATATTATCCGGGTCAACGAGAATTAATGTCAGCCGTATTGCGCACAATTCAGGCGTTCCCGCGCGGACGAACTGTCGAGGAGCTTCAAGTCCTTCTGGGCACGGCATTTCAGCACGATGGGCGTATGGCAGTTATTGCCGAGTTGGAGCATCTGTCCGCCAATGGCGCCATCCGTCGCCGTAGCGATGGAAAATGGATACCCGTTGCTCCGCCGACACTGAAGAATCTGAAGGAACCGCGCCTGCAAGACAATGGAGCCCCAGGTGAGAGGTCCACGCTCGTCGCAGCTCCATTCAGCCGTTCTGTCCGGGATATCGTAGAGGCAGAGGATCTATCAGACGGTGAGGCGGACAGCCAGATCGAGCCACAGGCGCTGTTGCGCTATTGGCGCTCTGCCTTGCGTGCCGATCCGCGTGGTGCGACTACAGAAGCCCCAGATCGTCACGGCAGCGCCTGGCATCTGGTGGCAGGTCGGGGTCCCATTCTCCCCGAGAAGGGGAAGACAACGATCCTGACAATTGATCTCGATGCATTGTCATCGGACTTCCGGGCTGCCCTCCTGCGGCGAGAGGCCAACGAAAACGCTCTTGCGATCGGGTGGCCTATCGCGATCGGGCGCAGATCAGGCGTGCCCGCAATCTGGCCTGTCGGTCTGATAGCCGCAGAATGGCGACGCGCCGATGGGCAATTGCATGTCGAGATCGCTGCAAATGACGTTCTGGTCAATCCCGACTGGCTGAAAGGTGCCGCTCGCATGACAGGCTGGCGGGCAAAGGATCTGGCTGAGGTCTTTGTTCAAAGCGATGGCGTCGGCCTCATGGGGGAAGATTTCCTGTCGCGGCTTGGTGATGCCGCCGCAGGTCAGATCCGCATGAAGGTCACGGGAGAATGGGCCGCATCGGAAGTCGACGCGGACAGCCAGGGCATCTATGATGCGACAGCACTTTTCCTGCCGGATGACAGCAGCTTTACGGCAGGTGCGGTTCGTGACCTCGACCAGATCGCAGCCTGGCCACATGAGCGGCTTGCCCGCACCGCCCTCGGCCCCGTGCTTGGCCTCTCTGCGCCAGCGTCAGAAAAACCATTTCCTGCGATCAACGTTGGTCAGGTCAATGCCGAACAGATCGCTGCGGTCAGATCAGCGTGCCACAACGCGTTGACCGTCGTCACTGGCCCTCCAGGGACCGGTAAATCGCAAGCCATCGTGTCCATTGCAGCTTCCGTGCTCTTTGCGGGCGGATCGGTTCTGGTCGCCTCAAAAAATCACCAGGCACTTGATGCCGTTGAGGACAGGATCGGCGCGCTTGCATCGGATACACCATTCCTGGTCCGCACGCTCGATCCGGCGCGCGATATCGACAGGTCGTTCTTGTCTGTTCTTGCTGAAATCATCGCAGGACAGGATGGTTCTGCACGCCCATATGACGAAGCGCTTTTCGCCCGGCTTTGCCAAATGGCCGAAGACCGCGGCACCGCTTTGGACATCATGACACAGCGGGCTGCGCTTGAATGCGAAATCGCGGACCTTATCGAGCGCCTCGAGGCCCGCATCAAGCATCTGCAGTCGGACGACATCGCAGACCGCGGCCGCGATGCCCCCCAGACAGTCCGGGGCATAGCAAAACTGATCGCCTGGTTACGTCGACTTTTCCTCCGTCAAAGCGCAAGAAACACCCATCCCGCGTCAGAAGGCGTTGATATCGTGCGGGAACTGTCATTCCGGCGAGGAGAAAGAGACGGCCTTTCCATACCGGGTGACACGGTGGCGCTCAGCAGTTCCATCGCCGAACTGGCAAAGAAACTTCTGCCGGTTGTTCTGAAAGGACGCACTGCTGTTTCCTCGGAAAAGCGCGAGCAGCTTGACCATGCAAAGGCTGATCTCGATTTTCACGGGGCCAAGGGGCCGCTGCCCAGTGATCTCACCCAGGCCGTCGTTCAGCATCGGCCGCTGTGGCTGGCTTCCGTTCTGGGCACACCAAAACGTATTCCGCTGGATGACGGTCTGTTCGATCTGGTTATCTTCGACGAGGCCAGCCAGTGTGACATCGCATCTGCCCTGCCGCTTTTTGCAAGGGCGCGCCGTGCGGTTGTTGTTGGTGACAATAGACAGCTCAGCTTTATTGCCCAATTGGGACAGGCACAGGATCGCAATCTTATGCAGGCGCAAGGTTTGCCGGTCACCCGTATGAGCCGTTACGCCCAAAGCCGCAATTCCCTGTTCGACTTTGCGCGGCGAGTGCCGGGGTGCGAACGGATTCTGCTTCGGCAGCAATATCGCTCCGCAGGTCCGATCGTCGACTATATCAGCCGGGAGTTCTACGGTCAGGCACTGCGGACCGCGTATGACCCGGCGACGATCCGTCCACCGAAGGGGTGCAAGCCGGGATTGGATTGGACGCATGTTCTCGCACCGATGGCGATGGACGCGAGCAATGTTAATTCGGCCGAGGTTGCAGCCATCGTCAGTCATCTTGAGGCTCTCCTGCTGCGCGAAGGTTATGACGGAACCGTAGGTGTGACTTCCCCCTTCAGGGGCCAGGTGCATGCGATCGAGCAGGCCGTTCGGAGCAAGATCCCCGCCCACAAACTCGAGGCAGCTGAGTTCCGCGTGGCGACGGTGGATGGTTTTCAAGGCCAGGAACGCGATGTCATGTTGTTTTCTCCGACTCTCGGGGCGGGCAGCCGGGTGTCAGCCGTGACATTCTTGCAAAAAGACCATCGGCGTTTGAATGTTGCCATTTCGCGCGCAAGGGCGGTTGCCCATGTTTTTGGTGATCTCGACTATGCCCGCAGCGGCAAGGTCCGAACTCTTGCGGCGCTTGCAGCCGCAGCGACCGAACCCCGAAAACGTAGCGGAGAAGGCGTCTTTGACAGTGATTGGGAGCGCAGGCTCTATCATGCCCTTCTGGGGCGCGGTCTTTCTCCGAAGCCGCAATACGAAATTGCAGGCCGAAGACTCGATTTCGCGCTTTTTGGCGCCGGTGACATCAAGCTCGACCTTGAAGTGGACGGCCGCCTTTTTCACGAAGGCACAGACGGTG
Organism: Paracoccus sp. IB05; assembly: GCF_016405985.1. Lineage (GTDB taxonomy): Bacteria > Pseudomonadota > Alphaproteobacteria > Rhodobacterales > Rhodobacteraceae > Pseudogemmobacter. Next base: position 22,764 of record NZ_JAEFCF010000029.1, on the reverse strand, counting down.
GACGGAAGCTGTCCGACCATTGGCGTGACCATCAACTGAAATCACTCGGCTGGCGCGTGCGTAGGTTCTGGGTGGATGAATTAGCCAAGGATATGGAGGCATGTCTTGACCTCATCGAACGAGACCTCGCGTAGGCAGCGCACCCATACGACCGTGGCGACGGTGCTTGCGGTTCTTGCAATCGGCGGGGTTGGCTGGCTCGGGTTCCAAACCAACGCCCTCCATCAGCGCTATGGCGAAATCGCCGGTGATATCGACTATTTTTCTGGTGAGCGTGACAGGCTTCGCACCAGTCGTGATGCCCTGCTGGCGGATCGGGCGACAATCGAGGGCGACCTGTCGGCGCGGCAAGACGAACTGCGTGGCCTTACACAGGATGCGGCGCGCATATCTGCAGAGCGTGACGGAGCAGTCGCGCGGCGTGATACCTCGGTTGCCGAGATTGATGCCCTTGCTGCACGGCTTGCCCAGGCCAACGAAACCATCGCGCAAGCAGCCGGTCTCACAGGAGAAATCACAACGTTGGAACGATCTGTGCGTGAGCTTGAGCAACGCATAGCCGTCCTGACGTCCGAGCGGGACACGCTTCAGCGTGCCGTTTCTGATCAGATATCTTCGCGCGATGGGCTGACCCAGGAAATCGCTGGTCTGCGGGATGAACGCGCGAGCCTGGATTCCGAAATTGCGGCCAGAAGAACCGAGCTGACAGCACTGAGATCAGAGTTTGATGCACTCACCGTTCGCATGACCGCCTTGGCTGCCCGCGCCGAAGAGTTGGATGGCATCGAGGCGAGGCTTGCTGCGCGACAGCAAGAGGTTGCGGCCATGGAGGCCGAACTCGCACGCCTTCAAGGTGAAATCGGCCCCCTGCGAACAGAGATTGGCCAATCCAGTGCGAATCGCACCAGTCTTGTGGAAGCAATATCGGGGCTCGCATCGCAGCGTGAACGTCTGGCTGCCGATGTTGGCATGGCAGAAGCGCGTGTCGCCGAGCTCGGCAGAGAGGGTGATACGCTTCAAACTCGATTGGATGATCTGACCTCCCGCATCACCCAGCAACAACAAGCTCTTGCCACTGCACGTCAGGAGGCCGCAGGTGCTGTGACTGAACGGGATGCGGCGCGGGATGAGATTTCGCGGCTTTCGCTTGAGATTGCCAACAGAGGTGCCATCCTCGCACGGATAGTCGACGCCGAGCAGCAAATATCTGCGCTTGAGGCCCGGAGTTCGGCCGTGGCTGCGGAATTGGCAGAGCGGACCACGGCGCTTGAAACTGCCCGCGTCAGCCTTGCTTCCGTTGAGGCTGATATTTCCACGGCGGCAGGGCGCCTCTCCGATGCGAGAGCTGCCGAGGTCACCGTTCGTCAGGCAATCACCCTGCGCAAGACATCAAAGGACCAGTTGGATGCCGAAGTCCAAGGATTGGAAACACGGCGTGCCGCTCTGACACCAGAAGTTGTTGCGCTGGAAGCGCGGCTCTCCATGCTGCAGGCCCAGATTGCTGCGGCGGAGTCCTCCAGCGTGCTCCCGGCGGCAAATGGTGAAACTCCGACACCAGTGAACGATCCGGCGTCTGCGCCCGGCGAAACGAACGATTGAGGCGGGACAGATGTTTACAGCAAACATGTTTGTTTTTCTTGCACTTGCGGTGGCACTTGTTGTCCTGGCTCTGGTCACGGTTTTTCTGGCCACCCAACATGACAAGGCCGTGGCACTGGCTGGGCCATTGGAGGAAGAGCGGGCGGTCGCTGCCCGTATCGAAGAGAAACGCAAAACCATCTCAGATATCGAGGCGGAGTTGGAGAAGCGCCGTCAGGCACTTGCCCATGTCGCCGAGATTGGTGCCGAAGTTGATGCGCTGGAGCGGAAGCGCGATGACTTGCTGGCGGAGTGGAGCCAATCCGAAGCCCGGCGGGCGGAGGTTGAAGCCATCCGCCATGAGACAGAAGCTGCCCGGACAGAAAAGCTTGAAGCAGATGCCTCGCTGGCTACGGCAAGAGCCGATTACGATGAGGTGAAGGACAGGCTGGCCAAGGCCGAAGCGATCGATCATCGAATTGAAGCTCTCAACCAGGAACGCGACAGGCTTGATGCACAGGTCAATGAGCTCCGCGACAGATTGCAGACTTTGCAGGCGGCAGAGGCGCGGGTGGCATCGTTGGCCGAGGAAGCACGTCAACTGGAGGCAGAAACTGCTACTTTGACAGGGCGACTTGCAGCAAAATCAGCTGAGCTTAGCGAAGTTGAGGAGCGGCTTTCGGCTTCTCGCGCCAATCTGGGAACTCAGCGCGATGAATCCGAGCGGCTTGCAGCTGGGCTTGCCGCTGCACGGCAGCGCAGCAACGATCTCGCGCAGGAACAGGCAGCAGCAGGAGATCGGATCAACGCTCTCGAAGCCCGCAAGGCCAGCCTTGAGCGCGACATCGAAAAGGCGCGCGGCCTCACCGCAGGGGGAGCGGGCGAGGCCGATCCGCTACGTGAGCTGAAGCAAGCACCCCAAGTCGTGACCGGCCTGATGTCCTGGCGGCAGGCAGAGGCCATGAACGAAGGCGATGCGCTGAAACGCGTGAAGGACCGCTTCAAGGCTTTCGGCCTGACCTATCCAGACCGGATTCTGCACGCTTTCCACACCGCCATGAAGGTGAACGACACCACACAGATGGCCGTCCTTGCGGGTATTTCCGGCACGGGGAAAAGCCAGCTGCCTCGCCAATATGCTGCTGGCATGGGGATCGGGTTTTTGCAGGTTCCTGTTCAACCCCGATGGGACAGCCCTCAGGATCTGATGGGCTTTTACAACTATATCGAAGGGCGTTTCCGTCCCACGGACATGGCCCGCGCTCTTTTTGCGCTTGATGAGCAGAATAATGAGGCCGCGATCAAAGACCGTATGTTGATGATCCTTCTCGATGAGATGAATCTGGCGCGCGTCGAATACTATTTCTCTGATTTCCTCAGTCGTCTTGAAAGCCGTCCTGCAAAGGGGCGCGAGTCCGATGCGAACCTGCGCAAGGACGCAGAAATCGAATTGGAAATCCCCAAGGCACAGCAGCGCATTTTTCCGGGTTATAATCTGCTGTTTGCAGGCACGATGAACGAGGATGAAAGCACGCAATCCCTGTCAGACAAGGTCGTCGACCGTGCCAATGTGATGCGCTTCGGGGCGCCCCGGCATCTGGTTCAGGCCAATGTGACGAGCCAGCCCCCCGAAGAGCGCGCGCTCAGCCGTAGGCAATGGGATCGCTGGTGTGCCCGCGGCCTTCCACCTGCCGATCTGAACCGAGCCCAGGGGCGGATCGAAGAGATGCTCGCTATGATGCAGGATTTTGGCAAGCCTTTTGGCCATCGGCTTGGCCGGGCCATCCTTGCATTCACCGTGGCCTATCCCGAAGTGGAGGGAGTTTCGGATCGGATTTCTGTTGCACTTGCTGATCAGATCGAGATGCGGCTGCTTCCCAAGCTCCGGGGGGTCGACGTGGAGGATATGAGCCAGAACTTTGAACGTCTGCGCAAACTCTCCGAGGACTTGGGGGATGAGCCGCTTGCGGACGCTATCCGGCAATCGGTTGATGCCGCAGAAGGAACCGGGCAATTCGTCTGGAAAGGGGTTATTCGCTGATGCTTCGGCTGCAGCGGCCTTGGTCGGACGCGTCACTGCCGGACGCCGAGTCCTTCGGACGTTCCCATTGTCTATTGTCCGAGAGTGATGGCGTCGAGTCGGCTGGCGAACATGTCGTCATCATGCGCGGCAAGATCGGTGAGCGCCGGCGAGATCTGCTCCAGCATCCCTATCCGAAAAGGCACTCCTCCAAAGCGCCAACTCGTGAGGGGTTCCCGCTTCGACCGCGCGGAAAAGCCGGAGAAGAAGCCGATCCTGATGCATTTGCGGCTCTGGCCCGAATGAACGAGGTCACCGCCCGCGTGCAGGAACTTGGCGAAGCACTTGATGATCCTTCTACTCTTTGGCGGCACCTTGCTGCGGCCTGGGACCGGGCGGAACGGGAAGAAGACCCTCGTATGGCCGAAATTGTGCGGCAGGCACGAGAGATGTCACCCGTTCTCAAGCAATTTCGGGAGCGCATCCGTCGCGTTCTGAGGCGAAACCGCGAGTTGACACCTCTTGATCGCGTGCAGGAGATGGACCGCGGCTCCATGCAATGGCTTTCACGACAGCCGGGACGATCAACTGCAGAACGTGCAGGTGCAGCACAGCGCATCTTGGCGGTTGTCCGACACGAGAATTTCGATACGCTCGAAAACCGCGTGACCCATGCCTATCTGCGATTGGCAGGCGATGTTGGCCGCGAATGGATACGCGAACATCCCAAGGCGCAGGGCAGCAGTCGCTATCAGGCAGTGCTGAGCTATGTGAAGCTGTGCAAAAGCCTTGCAGCAGAGCTTGTCCAACTCGGTGTCGGCATTTCTTCGGCTGATATGACTCCAAACTATGTCCTGCTTGAGGACAGGGTTTACCGCGAGATACGCGAAGCATGGGAAGCGCTGTTGCGGCGCGAAAAGGCGCTGGACGAGCTCTGGGCCTGGCAAGCGCAGACATGGACGGATTTTACAGTTTTGGCGATGGTCCTGGCATTAGGCGAGATGGACGGTGCTCAACTCGTTGCACAGGCTCCAATCCAATTTCGGGATGAGGCAGCGAACGGAATTTGGTTTGAACAGGAACGTCCGATTGCGGTTTTCTGGGTGAAGTCTCTTGGCCGCGTTGTCGAAGTCATGGCCAGACCAGAGGTTCCCGGAACCTTGTTGACTCATGCGCGTGCGCATGTCGCACTACGCATTTCAAACCCTTTCGATGCAACCGCATTTCCTCATCGCGTTGCGGTTTGGACCCCCCACGCAATGGACAGGTTGGACCTCGAAACGGCAGCAGAGGAGGCCGGGCTGCGCGTTTCTCAGCTCATGAAGGTGTCAAACCAGCAGGAGCGCATCCGCCACGGTCTTATCCTTACGCCCGGGCACCACCAACCGCAGGCCGCACAGGCGGATAGGAATGGAGCATTTGTTCAGGCCATCGCCTTTGATGCTGCAGGGCCATCACTCAATGCGGGGCGCAATTTTATCCGAGCATTCCTGCAGCGCGACATCTGGGGAGCAACCTGATGTCGCGAAAACTTTGTGGGTATGATCTCAACGGTTGGAAGGACAGTGCCGCTCGCAACTGGCGAGTCATGGAAGATGGCGAAGAGGTCATCGAAGGGCAGCATCTTGGAGGGGCAATCCTCAATCCTGCGGTTGTTCGGATAGGCACAGGTCACAGCGAAAGCTGGATTGGTGGCTCACAAGCAGCGCTTGCGCCCCATGGTCGCGGTGGCGGCTGGGGAGATGTCGGCGCATCTGATCGCAGACGTTTGGTGCGGGCAATGCTGGCGGATCACGCAACCCCGGTCACAGCTCTGGCGGCAGCACTGTCAGGGCATGCGCATGGTGCGAAATACTGTGCGATCTCGATTGACGATCACCCCGGCACTGGCGAACAACTGCAAGAACGCCTGCTTTCGGCAGTCGCTTCCGCCCGGCTCGGGCGGGGTTTGCTGGTCTGGCGCTCTGTGCTCAGTGTTCTGGGTTGGCTGACCACCATGCCAGACCAAGTGAAACCCAAGGACGGTCTGAAAATTGGTGTCCTTGGCCACGTTGGTGAAGGTTTTACAATCCAGAAGCTGACATTGCGCCTTGAAGCTGAAGCACGGTTGTCGGTCTTCGCGCCCGAGCGACAGCAGGCGGCAACGCTGCTGAATTCCTGCCTTGGCTATGCTGGCCTGCTTTCCCGTATCGGAAGTCAACTTCAGACATCAGGCTCCGCCCCCGATCCAGGCTGGAAAGAACACGCGCGCTCTCCATCGGCCTGGGCATTTGATGCGGATTGCGAGCCGGAACTGATCCGGAACGCGCGGGGTGGGTTTTCTCAGGTCGCCATGAACTCCGACATTGTCCTTGATGCAGTGGATTTCAACGCAAGCGATCTGAATACACTTGAAGGCTGTGATTTCGTCATTCTCGAAACCTTGACAACGGGCGAGATCAGAGCTGCCATTGCGCAGGATCTGCGCGACATGGTTTCGTGTCCCCTTATTATCCCGGATTCTGCGAATGTAGCCAACGGCGCACTCGAGGCTGCAAAGCGATATGCTGCGGGTGAGCCGGTCTATTTTGACTTTCTCCCGGGCATCTCGACCATTGTCCTTGGTCAGGATGGGGCGGCAAACTATGATCTCGTCGAGAGCACCGAGACGCTTCCCGCCGGGCGAATCTATCGATCCCCACGCCCGGCACGGTTTGCAATCCAGCCCAATCAATCAGAGTTCAGCGTGCATTTGTGCAAGGATCTTGAACCTTGGCCGCGCAAGGCGCGGGTTGAGATTGGCTCAAGTGTGCCAACCGCAGTTCAGGTTGAACTGAGAGTTGAGCAGATGCCTGCGGCCGGACGTGCGAGGCTGATCATCGACGCCCCCACGATTTCCCGCCAGTTCACCATCGACTGGAATAGCGCCGAAGAGGTGCAAAAGCCATGGGATGATCTCATCGCGGAATTGGGCACAGCCCCTGCAACCATTCCGAACCGGATGGTTCTGCCCTGTGGTTTGGGGGCGTGGGAGGATAGCACACGCGCCTCTGGCCTCTACACTCTCCTGCGGGAAAATGATGACAAGGAGACCGTCGACTGGGCCAGTCTTGCGGCTCGCATCGCATCGCGCCCGAACCGGGAGTATTGTATCTCCAGCGATGGAGGAATTCCGGAAGGGCTGCCCGACGACACCACTCAACTGCTTGATAAGATGACGGAACGTGCGATGCTGCATATCCGAGATCGGATCAGCGGAAAGACGGTCGCGAATAATGAATCCCTGAAATTTTTGACCTGGCAGTTCAAACGTTCTCCACCAGAGCTTCCCGGCCTTCTACTGGATGCATGGGAAGCCCGCAATCCGCTGTTTCGGCATCCCTTTGTGACACACTCGATGAACTGGGTTCTTATTTTTCAGGGGCTTGGTCGGACCTGTCGTTCACAGCGGGACGAAAGTCGCGCATTTTCTCTGCTATTCTCAGTCCCGATCAAAGAGTGGAGCTATCGTTGTGAAACCGCTGCGATCGCGTTTCTTTTGTCTCGGTCTGAAACTGCGCCACTCCGGCTGGAACGAAAGCATGTAGATTTACTGGGCAAACGGGTATTGATTGAGTTCAGACAGGAATTGGGGACGAAGTATACTCGTTTCCAATATGCACCATTCTTGCTTGCCGGATTGCTGCGCTGGCGAATGAAATATCCCGGAGCACTTGTCGTTGGGCGAGATGCTCTGGCCGATGAGTTGGCTGAGGCAATTCATAGGACTCTCGCGGATTTCGGCAAGACATCGCTTCGCGACCATCAAAAGACTGCGGCAGTTTCCCGATATAAACCAATCTTGCTACAGTTGTTGGAAGAGTTAGAAGGTCGTGGGACAAATCCAGACCTTCTGCTCGATCTGTTCAATCTTGAGCCGTCATGAACTTTGAGGGTGTCGCTAACTAACCGCGTCGAGGAACTGTCTGAGCAAGCGTAGTAATCTTCTCACCAACCTGCCGCAGCGAGGCCACAGTCGACGGTTTTGCTTCGATGAGCGATGTCAGGTGCCTGCGTGCCGTAAGAACCTCCGGGTCTGCCATCCCAACTTTGGAGGCGTGTATTAAGAGTTCCATCGCATCGCGGATCGTCGAAACTGGCCCGTATCCATCCAGCGTTTCCCAGACGTGTATGACATCATCGGCCATGCGCCTGTCGAGCCAACCGCTCAACTCCCCAGGCAAGCTTTCAGCGGAATCTCTCAGACGGAGTTGTCGTTCGAGCATCATCTCCAGTCGCCGGTTGCAGGAAGCCACAAGGGCATGACGCAGGCGCTCGGCCGCCTCCATGACCGATGAGTGCCAGGGGTTGCGGATTGCCCGGTCAAGCAGGCCGTGCAACTGGCCAGTGCCAAAAAGTGCCGCAATACCTACCGCTGGCCCAAGGACGAGAGCGCCCGCAGGGCCAATCACCAACATGCCGACAAAAGCACCACCGATTTGCCCGACGGACGAGAGCCCACCCCGGATCGCGAGATCAATCACCAGCCATGCTGGCAAATCTTCGACCGGAATTTCTCCTGTCCAGGCCTTACGTGCAGCCCGCACACCGCCTACGATCATGGCATAGGCTGGCACCATGCTCTCGCTCATCGCTTCTGCGGCATCCAATGACCTTTCCAGAATACTTTGAACGTAATCAAGGTCGAAGCCCTCGACCGAACTCACCATATGCGCCCATGGCTCACTTGACGCTTCAGCCATTCTGGCAAGGTCAGCGTTGGCAATCACCGGAATATCGGGATACTTCGAAAAGTGCTCCTGCAGCAGGGACAGGCTTGCTCCGCATTTCACCTGCACGGGATTGCCGTCGATAAGCAGATCATAGCCCGGCATCGTGCTGCTGGCGGCGAGTTCAACGACATGCCCTTGCTCGACCAGGCTGGCCATTACGAGTTGTTCGGCGGCGTAGCCCCGGACCGCAATTTGTGCTCCGTTTGTGGCAAAGGAGGCCACGTGGGCAGCCAGGTCCAGCGGGCTGTCAAGATCGACTGTCCGGGAAAAATCAGCTGCCCTCAGCACCGCTGGGTCAATTGCGGCTGCATGGTAAAGCATGTCGCCTGCGGTCAACCCCGCAACCACGGCTGCGTCTGCTCCTGCGGGCAAAGGCGCATGTTTTATGGGAACACCCCAAGCTCCCGGGGCCGAAGATGCTGGCGACGGAACCTCGCCGGAAAGGCGGTGTTCGAGTTGGCCTCCGCGCAAGATCAGTCCGTCACGCGTCTTCTGGCTCAGGTGGCTCAGTTCCGCTTCACTAAGCCGATGGCCGCGGCGGAGCACGGACGCGAGGGTTTCCACTCCTGTGCTCTGATCTTGCATGCCTCCCACGGCCAGCAGGATTGCAACCCGGGCAGCGGCCGTCTCTCTCGCCGATACGCTCTGCCCTTTGAGGGCCCAATATCCCAAGGCAGCGGTTCCGGCGACGACTGTCATCGGGTTGGTCATGACGGCAAGGAAGGAAACCAGCGCCGGTCCGCTGACGAATGGCACAACCGCCGAGAGCTGCGCTGCGGCTATATAGGGTGCGAACCCCGCTGACCCCACGGCGGTGGCGAAAGCCGCCCATCCACCACCGGCGACCGCAGCAGCGGATATAGCTGTCTGACCCTTTTGAATCGCTGCGGCGACATCAGGGTCAACGGTCCCTGCCAGATCGAACTGGCTCAACCCGCCCATCAGCGCCATGAGTTCCGAAGCAACCACATCCGGAAAGCTGACCCCCTCATCACGCGAATTGCGCTGAAGTTTTGGAAGCGCCCTAACAAACTTCCGCCCGACTTTTGTAGCAGTGCCCGCGTCAGCAGCGGCCGCGCGCGCCGCAAGAACCGATGGTTTCAATATTTCGGCCGCTCGAACACCCAATGCAGCCGCTGCGCCTTGAATGTTGCGCATAGAAAGCGGGATGCTCTCCGGAAGCCCCAAGATCTGTGAAACTTCGCACCAAAGCTGGAGTCGGAGTGCGTCAGTGGAACGCGTTGTAACGAGCAAAGCCTCGCTGATCTGGGCCAAGCGGTCACTGTCAGCTGCCTGCGCCTTGATCAGTTTGGATTGAGCCGCTGCCGCAAGCCCTTTCAGGATCTCGGTGGTTCCCGCGATTTCGAGTAGTGCCAGCAAGCCACAAATCTCGCGGCGACCAGCCAGCCCGAATCCGGCGGCAATACTTGTTGGTGTGATGTTGGCGGTCACGTCAAGATTTTGCATTCTATCTCCTGACCGCTCCGCTCGGAACTCGACGATAAAGGTGGTCGACAAGTCAAATAATCCTGAGGTGACCCTACCAGTCATACACAGGATTTGACTATAGGTTACGGTCGCGGGTCAATTTGTAGTGCGAGGACGATGGCCCCTCGGCAAGGTTTTTATGGCTTGCGACGACATCACATGATGCTTGCTTCGGGCGATGTCTTCGAAATACGCATCTAGGGAGGACGGCTACAATCAGACCGTATAATCAGAATTTTCAGCCGGCACCAAACTATGATCCGATGGCACCGCCCACGCATTTCCTTATGAGGAACCATGGCTTCTACGTTTCTGGCGATCCCGCTACCTCGCAAAGGAGAAAGTTTCCTGCTGCGGACAACCCACCAAAACCGTGACAAGGCGGTCCTGGTCGACACAGGTTGGCGCCTTGGGAAGGGGGATCTCGACAACTCACTTTGTGTTTTTTTGACTGGCATGATGCCGGATCTTCGTAAGATCGATCGCCTGATCCTCAGCCACGAAGACGCGGATCATTGCGAGGGCGCGCCGCAGTTCATAGCAAGTTGGTTGAAGACTGGCCGCAGTATCGAAGAGGTTTGGCTGCCCGCATTATGGGCTCCGGCTGGCGCCGGGCCACGCCGTTCGAAGTGGGTTCGAAGCCGCATAGTCAAAGGAGCATTCGAAGCGGCACCGAAGATCGCGAAAGCCATGCACGAAATTTCTGGTGAGCGGAATAAAGCACACGATCGGGTGCCGTTACCGGAAGATCGGGACCATGAGCACTTTGAAGAGGCCATTCGCCGCGCGGCTTCCCAAAGCGACCTATTTAGCAACTTTTTTCTGATTCGAGAGGACGAGCGCCCGGTCGGACACAGCGAAGAGGCATTTCAAGTCGAAGGGCCGGATGCATCTGTCTTCCCGGATGCCTTCCTGCGCGTGTTTTTGGGCAACGCGCCGATCTGGAATAGCCACGAATGTTTGGCATCCAGTTTGGCCATAGACTTGCGTGAGCGGGACGAGCTGCCGAATGCGCATCCGGACGAAGGCCTTGCGATGAAGTTAGCACACGATGCGCTCGATACGCATGAGCGGATCTCTCAGACGGTCGCAAGCTGCATTACTTTCGGGATTCCAATCCGCTGGTTCGATTTCGAACAGTTCGAGCAAGGCCGCAGGAACGCGGGCGGCGGCGCGAGTGGCGGGGATCACGGATTCTTGACGCCCGTCAATGCGGTTGAAGTGCTGCCAGTGCCAAGCGTAGTGTCGCCGAAACAGATTTTCTACGCCTTGACACTATCGCGCGCGAACCGTCAGTGCTTGGCCTTCCTCCGTCATGAGGATGAAAAGGAGCCAGCGGTGCTCTTCACCGCCGATTCACGTCTCACTACCCAAGGCACACCTTTTGCTAAGCCCACAACAGGCTTGCCGAGCCACAGAAATCTGATCGTGACCGCCCCGCACCACGCCTCGAGTCACAACGATGAGAGTTACCGCATAATTGATGACTGGGTTGGCCATCAGACGCAGCAGATCTTGGTTCGAAATGGTGGCCACAGGGTTACTGCTCCTGCCCATGGATTCATTGCCAGCCCATATAGGTTATGCGTGCGGTGCATCGGCAGTTCGCTGCCAGACGCTACAGTTCGGGTCGAATCCACCAACGGGCGTTGGAGTATGCCTAATTATCCGCGTCCTTGCAGCTGCCATTAGGGTCTAACCGTTTGGGACAACCAACTTGGCGGCGGCAGTTGTTAGGCCGTTTTGCTACCCGATGGCGGACACCGACCGACACTGCAGTTGCAGCGGCTCTGCCCGGCATAGATGATCTGGCCAGCCATTTTTGCCCGCCCGCCTCGTTGCCGGAGGAATATGGTGGCTTCGACATATTTTACTGTGAGCGCCCCGTTACACACCGTTGCATGGCAAAATTACCATACTGATTGCCTGGCAGCGATTCTTGCGCAATAATATGGCAAAATCACCATGGATCCTGCGCGTTCGCGCGGCACGTTTGGATTGAGGGCAAAGATGAAGATCACCGTTGAAGCCGAACTGGGGCAGGTCGTTCGTGACCGGCGAAACGCCGTCGGCATGACCCAGGAAGATCTCGCATCCCTCACCGGAATCCCCCAGGCGAACCTCTCGAAAATCGAGCGCGGAGCGGCCACCGCCAAGTTTGACACCTATCTGCGACTCTGCCAGGCGCTTGGCATAGACCTGCTCGCTGAGGGCCGGGGATGAGAATGGATGTCTGGATCGAGGGGCGAGAGACGCCCGTCGGCGTGCTGACCCGTGCCGACGACAAGACCCTGAGTTTCGCCTATACGGAGGGGGCTGCCAACGGCGGGCAAATCTCGCTCTCGCTTCCTGTGCGGCCCGAGCCATATGGCGATGCCGATTGCCGAGGGTATTTTGCCAATCTGTTGTTCGAGGGGCCGCAGCTCGACCGCGTGCTCTCCAGCTTCAAGGTTGACCGTGACGACTACGGTGCGCTGCTCTTCCATCTCGGGGCTGACTGCCCGGGCGCCATCTCGATCACCCCAGAAGGGACTGGGCCGGGCAAGATGCCGGGTCGTTTCCCTGGCGATTACGAACTTCTCAACCGAAAGCGCCTCGAAGAGATCGTGCTGTCGCTGCACCTGCACCGCCGGATGCCGGAAGGCGAACGGGATCCCTCGCCGGTGGCGGGCGTCCAGGGCAAGATCGCGGTCGTGGCTGACGGGGATGATTTCTACATACCGCGCGAAGGCTCCCGAGCGCCGACCACGCATATCCTGAAAGTCTCGCCACAGGCCGATCCCGAGATCACGAAGCACGAGGTGGCCCTGCTTGCCATCGCGCAGGCCGCAGATATCGAAACCGCCGCCACACTGGCCCTGACCTTCGATATCGATGGGCGACACATCAACGCCCTCCAGTCGCGGCGCTTCGATCGCGAGCAGCGGCTCGAAGACGGGGTGGAACTGATCCGCCGGGTCCATGCCGAGGACTTCTGCCAGGCACTGGGTCTTGCGGCAGAGCTGAAATACGAACGCAAGAGCTCAAACCCCCAACATCGTTTCTCGGCAGCCGCCGTAGCGCAGATCGCGCGCCAAGTGACGGTTCCCGGGATTATGACCCAAGGGTTCTTCGAACATACGATCTTCAACCTGTTGGTTGGCAATACGGACAATCATGCCAAGAATGCGAGCCTGCTTTACAAGGATCAGGGGATCTGGCTGGCACCGCTCTACGATGTCGTCCCTGTCTTCATGGACACAACAGTCACGCACCAGTTCTCGTTCGACCATGGCAAAGCCCGGTTCGCCGAGGATTTTGACCAGGACGCGCTCGCTGCGCTGATGACGGATCTCGGGTTTGCGAAGTCGTCGACCAAACGGGGATTGAGGGTTGTCGCAGCTACAGTCCGTGCGATTGCCGACCTGGCCCCGAAGATCGCAAGCAAGTCACTCGCAGACGGGCTGCATGCCCAGGCGCAGGTCGTGCTGGCCGCGCTGGATCTGCAACTGGAGATCCCGAAACGCGATTACTTTCCGCGCGTGGAGCGGGACGGCAAAACCCTGCATCCCGGCGGGTGGGGCGGGATGAGTTGATGGCAAGCAAGGCGGCATGCGGATCGACGTATCCGGCAGGCGCCCATTCTCCGCGCACGGATTTGGCGACGATTCGTGCCAAGACAGGCGTTGAAACTTTCGCTTTATGTTCCTGATTTGTCAGGGCCTGTTTTGAAACAGAGGGGCTTTGATTTCATTGGCTTTCTGACCGGATTGCAAATCCGTGAAGACCGGTTCGATTCCGGTACCCGCCTCCAAATCTTTTCAAACACTTAGCTGAAATGCGCGACCCTTTCGGGGGCCTGTTTTGAAAAGCGTTTTGAAAACCTGTTCATGCTACGCCCCGTTTGGCCGCCGTCAGGGCCTCAAGGATGCGGTCGGACTCGCCCGGCGCAAGGCGCGCATAATGCTCGATGACGTTCTGCGCATGGCGCAGCCCCCAGCCCATGAAGCCCGCGATCTGCGCAAGGCTAAGGCCCGCGTTCAACAGCCGCGTGGCGGCCGTGCCTCGGGCATCCTGAAGCCGCAGCGTGTCCGACAGCTTGGCCTTGTCACGCCACTGGCGGACGCCTTCTGAAGCCCGGTGTTCGGTCAGCGGCTGGCCGTTGGCATTGGTCAGGATCAACAGCCGGTCCTTGGGCGTGGCGTCCAAAATGGCGGCCATGCGGGGCAGCACCGGGATATGCGCCACCCGGCCGCGCTTGTTCGTCTTGATGCGGATGCGCCGCCCGCCCGGCGTCTCTTCGATATGGGCGCGGGACAGCTTGATAAGATCGCCCGGCCGCAACCCGGTTTCGCAGGCGGCCAGAAGGATGCGCGAGACCCATTCCGGCGCAAGGGCGGTGAAGGTGGCAAGGTCGGCTTCCGTCCAGACCACCTCGGCCCGGTCGGCCTTGTATGCCTTGGGCAAGCGGTCGCAATGATGCTCCGCGATCTTCCCGGCATCCCGCGCCCAATTCAGGATCAGCGTGACCACCGTTCCGGCATAGTCAAATTGCTTGGCCGAATGTGCCCACTGTTGCCGCCATTCGTTCACCTCGCCCCGCGATGCCGGTTCCTCGAATATCGCCACCGGATCGTCCTTGAACTCGGCCGCGAAGCGCAGCGCCCATTTGCGATAATCGTCTTGGGTGCGGGGACTTTTGGCCTTGAACTCGGCCGAAGACAGATAGGCGTCCACCATGCCGGGCACGAGGTGCCCGACCTTCGGCCGCCCCTTTTCCTGTTCCGCGACATAGGCGGCGAAGAAGGCGGGATCGGTGGGGAACGGCTGGCTATCAACCCAGAACCGCGCGCCCTTCCGGTGGGTCAGATAGAAGTAATAGCGCACCGTGCCGTCCGCCAGCTTGGCCCGCACCCGGTTGATTTCGGGGGGAAGGCGCTGGCGGTTACGCACCACGACGCGCCCGCCGCTGGGCCACCAGACCCGCACCCGAGGCCGCCCCGTCGCCGGTGGCAAGGCCCTGCGCTTCATCCAGCCTGAGCCGCACCAGCGCCGGGTCATATACCCCGCGCCGTCCCGGCACCGGGTGGATTTTCATAAGGGCGCACCAGTCGCGGAAAGCGCCATTGACCCCGGAAAACAGCATCTGCCGGGCAAGGTCTTCGCCTGAAATCAATTCAAACATGAGCATTCACCTCCGACGCAGGGGTGCCGGTCGCCGGTAGTGACGCATCGTGCAAAAGAAATGTCGATTGCCGTTGTGCCGCCGTCCGCATCGCACCGTCCCGCCTGCAAGCGTCTTGATGCCCTTAAAAAGCAACAGAACTCGGCAAGGTGCAGTTAAGGAAATCGGCTGAAATCGCCAGCGCGCACCGCGATTTCGCTAGGGCAATCTTAGGGAAGCCCTGTTACGCGCCCGCGCCGCCCGGCTTGGCAAGACGCACCCCGGCACCCCCGCCATTCTCGGGGATGAACTCCACCCCGGCCGCTTCCAGCGCCACCCGGATCGCTGCGATTGAATGGCCCGGCCCGGTTGCTTCGGTTTCAACCCGCGTCACCGTGTTGCGGTGAACGCCCGACCGTTCGGCAAGATCGCGCACGGTCCAGTTGAGAAGACCCCTAGCGGCCCTAATTTGTGCGCTTGTCACCACGAAAATGTCCTTCATAGTGCATTTGTCACCGTAGTGGTGATGATAGCCCATAATCGGATAGACGGCTAGACCGCTAGGTTTCTAGACGCGAAAGGAAGGTGCATATCATGGAAACGCTTCAGTTTGACCGCCGCGCCTATACGGAAATGCAGGCCCGGCTTTCCGGGACAGACGGCCGCCGGATCAGCTTGAACGAATACGCGGCCGCCGGGGTCTTCGCCCTGTCTATCGACTTCTCCGAGGCCATGGACAGCTTGGCGGCCCGCGAACCCGTCGCGGACATGCAGCAGGCTTCCGCATGGATAGATCTGGCCGAGGCGGCGGGCGAATACAACCTGACGCCCGCGCAGCTATGGGCCGGGCTTCAGGAATGTGCCGCGCGCGGAATGCTCACCGTAGCGGTGAACATGGAAGACCCGGAACAGGTCTTCGTCCAACTTGCCGCCGATCCGGCCACCACCCGCAACGGCGGGGCCTTGGGCCGCCTGCGCACCGCAGTGACCTTGCTGCGCCTCGGCCGGGCCGAGGTGATGACGATGGATCAGGCCCGCCAGCATCGCGAACGCATCTGGCGTTTAACCGCATGGGGCGGCGTGGTACCCGGTTCCGGTGCAGAGGCAGAGAAGCGCGAAGAGGTGGGGCGTCTGGATGCGTGAGCGCCGGGGCTTTAGCAACCGGAACCTTCTGGACTTCCTCTGTGCCGTAGCGGCCGTGCAGGAAGCCCCGAAAATCCCACTGGCCCGCGCCGCAGGGCTTGACCCCTACGGCCTCGATATGGCCGTGGGCATGGCGCTGCGGCAGGGCTTCATTCATCCGGTGGCACCCGGCCGCTATATCGTCACCCGGCAGGGTATCGGCTGGGCCACCGGGCAGCTTGTACATGCCCGCGCGCTATTGGCGCTGGAAGCGCGCGCCCTGCGGCCGGATCGGCCGAGGCCGGAAATGACAAAGCGGCCACTTGGCGGCCGCCCTGAAACCCTTATCCCCGCGCCCATGTGAAGAAGGCCGTCCGCCTTTTCTTCCCCGCCTTGCCCTGACCTTCCCGCACAGAGGCGGTGAAGGCCGAGGGCGGCCGATCAGGCGGCTACAGCCTTCGCCAGCGCGCCCTTGCCCGTGAAGTTGAAGGTGATTGCCACCCACCCGTCCTTAGCCCCCGACAGCGGGATGCCCGACACAACGGCATTGCCGCTGTAATAGGCCGCGCCTGTGTCATCGCCGCCCGGATAGAGGTTCAGCGCCACCACGGTGCCCACCTCGATGTCGTCTTGGGTGCCGTCCGCCGGATCGAAATAGCATTCCAGCGAACCGGACCAGCCCTTCACGCCCACCCCGGCATCCTTCCAGTCCTCGCCCATGGAATAGGCTTCGGCCACATCGGCCGTCACGTCCAGATTCCAGCTTTGGACATGGCCGAAATCGGCCGCGCCGATCTTCACAATCCCGTCCTTGCCGTGAATGATTGCCATAGCTGGCCCTTTCCGAAATGGGGAAAGCCCGCCCCGGTTAGGGGCGGGCAGATAGCTCCGATCAGGCGGCCGTGGTTACGGCATCGCGGATGGAAGCGAAGGACTCGGGGTGCCGCACCGCAATGTCCCATTCCGAATGGGCCACGATCCGCACGTTGCCGGTATCGGCCCCGGTCATGTCATCGACCACAAGGTCGATGCCGCCCCATTGGCCGATCAGCAGGTCCGACCAATTGCCGAAGATCAGCGTCGACAGGTTGGTGCCGGTGCCCTTAGTGCCATTCGCGGGCACAAGGTTGCTGAAGGCGGCCTTGTATCCGGCAATGGCCCAGTCGGTGCCGTTCCGTTGCAGGATCATCTGTTGCGCACCGTCCGCCGTCTGCGTGGAAAGCAGCGAGCCTTTCACGAAATGGTTGGTCAGCCAGCCATAGGACGTGCCCGCCACGTTGTCGGCTTCCACCTCGGCCATAAGCCGGGTCAGGAACGGGAAGTGCGGGGTGCCGCCATTCGTGCCGATTGCCACGCTGCCAATACCCACGGTGTTCAAGATGCCGCGCGGGACGGTCGCGGTTCCCGCGCCCGAGATTGCCGCCCGGTCCAGTTCGATGCCGATTGACCGGCGCAGGTCGTTCTTCAGTAGAACGTCCAGCCCCGGCAGGGACTGCTTCAGTTGCCGCCGCGAAAGCTGGCTGCGGGCCGAAAGTTGCTTCAGCGACAGCGGCACCGAGTCGAAAACAGGCGAGGACTCGGTCGAAGCCACACCTTCAGCCACCCACTCGGCCCCGGTGCCCGAGACCATGCGGGGCACCGCCACATTCTCCACCAGCCCCGGCAGAACCGTGGCCCCAAGGCTCATCACCTGCACTTCGGGCCGCAGGGCGTCGATGAAGGCGGATGCCATTTGATCGGTGCCGATCAGCGAGGGCGCGGTGGCGGTGGTGATGACAGCGCGGCCCAGCACCGCCGGGGGAACATAGAAGCCCGTCGCGGACTTGCCCACGGCACGGGTGGTTTCCTGCGCCACCTCACGCTCGAACCCGGCTTCCGACCAGTTGCCCGAATACTCTGCGGCGACAGCGCGCAGGAGCGAATATTCACGTTCGCCACCGCGCCGAATTGCCGGGGCGTTCATGCGCTGGCGGGTGGCAGTGGACGTGTCCGAGCCGATGTGTTCCAGCACCTGCCGCTGGAAGGCTCCAACGGTGGTGCCGTCTTCGATGGCGGCGGCCAACATATCGGCGGGGAGGTCGAAACGCTGGGCACCGGCTTGCAGTTCGCGGACACGGGCGCGTTCGGCGCGCGTGGCTTCCATCACGGCCGTGGCCGGGGCGGCGGGTGCCGGAGTGACCGGCGCGGGGTTCGGGGTAGTCATGGTCAGTCCTTTCAGGGCGGGGGCAAGTGAACGGCCGATACCCACCGAAGGGTCGGCCGGGGTGGCGACGAGAGAGATTTCCAACAATTCCCAGCGGGTCACGCGGACCACCGGGATTCCGTCCAGATCGCCCACCACCTCCAAGGCGTGGGCCGCGTATCCGACAGACACGCTTTGCACCTCGCCCGCGCGAACGCGGGCAAGCATTGCATCGGCTTCGGGCGTTTCCGCAAAGCGGACTACTGCCCGCCCCCGCGCCCCGACGATCTGGGCCGAGGTCACGGACCCCAGCTTCGCGTCAAGGCTGCGGCGGTGATCGGCCAAGAGGGGCACGGCATTCGCCGCCACGCGGGCCAGATCCACCTCTGCGGGCAGATGGCCGAGGACTTCCCAGCCGGTGCCGAAGTGGTAATCGCGCAGCACCGGCGCTTCCGAGGAAAATGACAGCGCCACGCTGCGCTCGTCGCCAGCTTCGGCTTCAGCCAGAACGGCCGCACCGATGCGGGTTGCCATATCTTCGGCCCCCACGCCCCCGGCAGAACCCGCGCCCGGATCAGTGAAGCGCACGGTCATACTGCCCCCCTTGCTTCAGCGTGGCGCAACCCTCGGAATTTGCCTTGGCGGCCAGCACTGCGACCCGATAGGGGTTCAGCCCGATCAAACCCGTGCCCGAGGCTTCAGCCTCGGCGGTGAAGGTGGCGAGGCGGGCGTCATCGTCCGAGACGATGCCAATCGGGGCCTTCCGGTCCAGCCGGTAAAGCACAAGGGCGCGCGGCCCACGGGTCAGGGCGGCGTTGATCCGGTCGGCCGCATCGCGCAGCACGGCCAGCGCAACCTCGCGCTTCAGGCCGAGGCCATGCAATTCGCGGATCAGCACGGCCAGACAGGCCGCCACCACGTCCGCCCGATCCACCGCCATAAATCCGGGTGGGGTATTCTGGTTCACATCATGCCGCAGCATCCGAATTTCCCTTTCATAACAACAACCCCAACCCAAAAACCCGCCACGCAAATTCTTCACATTGCCCCGAGTCATGCGGTCGCGAATACCCCCACATGTCTTTTTCCGGGAAGAACCTAACGGGGGTGGGGGCGAGTCCAGGGCGCTTTCTGTCAGGGGCGGAACGGGAAGGCCGGGCCGCACCCGACGACACGGGCGCGGACCTTTCGCCCGGCCTTCCCCCCCCCGCGACACCAGCGCGGGACACCACAACCCCGCTGGCGCTGATCCGGGCGGCCACCCTTGAAGAACCGCCCGAATGGTATTTGCTGCGGCCAGCATCACGCGGCCACTTGCGCCACCGGGCGCAAAAAGGTTGCAGGGTCCAGCCCCAGCACGGCGGCAACCCGGCGGCAAAGCGCCGACAGGTTGACGATAAGCACCGGCTCGGCTTCATCCCCGCGCGCTTGCATGGCAGCGGCGGCCAACCCCGGCGCGTAGTGATCGGACACGATGGCGAACCCATCCACGCCGGGGGCGGTCAGGTCATCACGGAACGGCCGGGGATCGGTCAGGATCAGCAGCGTTTCGCCCAGATCATAGAGCGGGTCGAAGCGCGGCGGGTGGCCCTCGGCCCCCAAAGCACTGAAGGCAAACTTCATACCGATGCGGTAGGCATCGGCTGCCAAAACACCCCAGTCCAGCAAAGGGCGGGCAATGGCCGCGACCATCACGAACTCGGCCGAATACTGGTTACGCGGCGTATCCGTCTGCATGAGGGGCGCAAGGTCGATGCCCTCGACACTGGCCGCCACGAACAGCGGCGCTGCCGCGCCTTCGCGGTGCGACTTGAACCGGGTCCGGTTCAACCCGGTTGCCCGCTGTAGCGCCGCCCCGCCGTGCATCTGTTCCATGGTCCCATCCCTCTGGCCCGGCAATCAACTGCCACCGGATCAAGATGCAGGAGGGAACCTTAAGAGCCGTATCGGCACCGCGCGATGCGGCAGGCACTTACCGCAACAGGGCAAGGGCAGCGTAGTCCGGGGCGTGGCGGGGACAGTCGGGGGGCAATGCGAAAGTCCGGTTTATAACGCCAATTCAACAAGATAAGAGAATCCGGGGCAGATGGGGCAGCGACTTCCCCCTATTAGCTTCTAGCGTTTTACCGAGTTGCGCTATTTTTTTGGTTGGCCGCTATGGTTTACTGCCCCATCTGCCCCAGGATCATATAAGTATATATAAAAAAACAGAAAACTATAGTTCAGCCTGCCCCTGACACTGCCCCACGGCTGCCCCGTCTAGGCATTATCTGCCCCACAATGCCCCGTTCTCGCCTCGCACCCTCTTCGCCCGGCGGATGCCGGGCGGCATTATATCCTATCTCCATGTCAAATATCGGGGCAGATCAGTTCAGGTCTGGCAATGAGGGGGCGCGGGGCTGTGATGCCGCGCGGCGGAGTTAACAGGCGTTGCGAGGCTTGCGAACGTGAGCTATCGAAAATAGGGAGCCAAGAGGTGGGAGCGGATAACCTTGACAAGCAGCTTCGACATTCAGCCTAAAGAAACGGTGCAGTGCATCGAACTTGTGAGTGGCAAACGCCACCCCTGCACATTTAAATATGATTCTAGCGAAATTCTGGCGACAATATACACATTTGATGATTTTCCCCCATGTCAAAGAAGATCAGCCAGTTTTTATTCTATCTGAAAAGCTGAAAGTAATTTCTCTATACAACAACATTATTGGCGGACCGGGCCGAAGAAATGGGCCGAACGCACAAACCACAGCATTCTGGCTGCCAATATATTCCAACTGCGCAATAATTGGAACAAATGAGTGGATACCCACTGATCGCATTAGGCGCGTCAACTTCAGGATGCCAAATGCAATGCGAATGTTCTGGAACGGCGAAAAACTAAGATCCCTCAGTCAAGGCAGGCGCACCGAAGAGAGCTTCGAGATATTCTCAGTAACGGCCTCTCTGGCAAACTTGCGAGCTTACTACACCGCAAGGGGAATGGCATGGGGAGATGGCTACACAGACTTTGACTGTGGATTTGAGATCGAGTTTCACGATGCCGTTCCCCTTGGGGAGCATCTTGAATATTTAAGCATTCTCAAATGGTTCTTTTCTGGTTGCTTAGGTTTCTTGCTGGATGACACTGATCGGAAAATAAGCAGGCAAACTCAGGAAGAATTTATTGCATCGGTTGAAAGTCACGCCGAAATTCACGAACATCACGAGATACGCCTCGGTCACCCCCTCGATGACCCGCCAAGCCATATATCTTTTCACGGAAGCCCCGCATGGGGGAACTCCTCTGACGAAATTTCCAACCTTACCAAGTGCCTTGTTGCGTGGATGGATAGATTGGATGATTGGAAAAACACCTATGTGCATATGGCGGGCTGCTTACGAATGCACCGTGAGATTTCATCAGAAAGATTGCTGTCAGCTTGCAAATGGCTTGAACGAATACCAACCGCCATCCCTGAGTTAGTTACTGATAACTTAGTTGTCGAAGCGATGGCTGGCGCTGCCCGGGTGGCGGGTGTTGAAAATGGGCTTAATGTAGATTTGGGGCGAATCCGGGGCATTCTCAAACCGCTCATAAAGGAATCTCACGATGCGAGGTTCCGGCGGTTGGTCTCTTTGGTCTGGCCGAACAACCACGTGTCAAAGTCGAGAGATGAGTTTGTTGCAGAACTTAAGCGATCCCAAGGATTGAGGGGAGAAGCGGCGCACAACCACATTGAAGTTCGCAGTCAGGAAGAGTTTGCCGATCTTGCTCGCGTCATCCACGCTGTCGAAGCACTGTGTTTCTTGCTTACTATGCGCGACCTGCCTTGGTCAGACAAAGCTAGAGGCCGTTTGATGGGACATCCAATGACGCAGAACTACATTCACAGTGTATAGGCGCGTCCGCGTTTTGTAACTACGGGATAAGCCGTTGATTTCTGGAATGACAAAAACCATGCCTTTTGAAGAGTTTCCCTTATATTTCAACGCTTGCTGTGGGATTGCAAATCCGTGAAGACCGGTTCGATTCCGGTACCCGCCTCCATATTTTTCAATGACTTAGCAGACATGACCGGCCCGAGGGTATCACCCAGGGTATCAGGTTGCTGTTCTGTGCCTGTTCTGTTCATTGCCGTTTCTCCCGCGCTTGACGCGCCCGCATTTCCTGCCGGGCCTCGCCTGCGTACTTCGCAATCATCTCTTTGGTGGCATGGCCGGAATATGCGGCGATTTCGTCATCATCGCATCCGGCCCATGCCAATTCCTTCACCCCGCGATAGCGCAGCGCGTGAAGGTCATAGGCTTCCAGCCCCAGCCGCTTGCGCTCTTTCAGCATCAAATCAGCCATGTAGCGGTAGCTAATCGGGTTGCCGTCTCGCTTGATAAGGATAGGGCGGGCGGCAATGGGAACCGCACCAAGCGCCCCCTTTGTGTGGTCCAGTGGGCTTTGTTGCGCTATTCCTCTGATCTGCGGATTCATGTTTGTGAGTCAGCGGGT
>NZ_JAEFCF010000028.1 GCF_016405985.1 Paracoccus sp. IB05 | reverse complement strand
TGGAAGAAGCGGTATGGCGGGTTGCTGCCGGACGAGATGCGGCGGTTGAAGGCGCTTGAGGACGAGAACGCGCGGCTGAAGAAGATTGTCGCCGATCTGACGCTGGATCGGGAGATATTGCAGGACGTGATCCGGCGAAAGCTCTGAGGCCTGTCCGGACGCGCAAGCTTGTCGACGGGTTGTTGGTTGACTGGGGTGTCCCGATCCGGAGGGCCTGCCAGGCACTGCGGTTCGACACCTCGAGCTACCATTACAAATCCCGTCGCACCGGGCAGGCCGGCCTTGAACTGCGGATCCGCGAGAGCTGCGAGATCTGCGAGACGCGTGTGCGCTATGGCTCCCGGCGCATCCATGTGCTGCTGCGATGGGAGGGCTGGCAGGTGAACATCAGGAAGACGCGCAGGATTTACAATGAGTTGGGTCTGCAACTGCGCAACAGGCACCCCAAGCGCCGGGTGAAGGCCAGGCTGCGCGAGGACCGCAAGGAGGCGGCCGGACCGAACGAGGTCTGGGCGATGGACTTCGTTCACGACCAGCTCGCTCCGGGCAAGACACTGCGGATCCTGACCATCGTGGACATCCATTCGCGCTATTGCCCGGCGGTGGATCCACGGTTCGCCTGTCGGGGCGAGGATGTGGTTCAGACCCTGGAAAGGGTCTGCCGGCACATCGGCTGCCCGCAGACGATCCGGGTGGACAACGGCAGCGAGTTTATCTCCCGCGACCTCGATCTCTGGGCCTATGCGAACGATGTCACGCTGGACTTCTCCCGGCCGGGCAAACCCACGGACAACGGCTTCATCGAAGCGTTCAACAGCAAGCTGCGGTCAGAATGCCTGAACGCCCACTGGGTCATGGATCTTGCCGATGCCCGCGAAAAGGTGGAGGCCTGGCGCAGGGACGACAACGAGGTCCGACCCCACAGCGCGATCGGATACAACGTACCGATCGACCTGCACATTCCCGGTGGCGCAACCAGCCCGCCCCCGTGACCCGAGCCGCGAAACTCAAGCGCGCGGCGGTCCAGACCAGGGGAACAGAGCACCGCAGCTTCCTAGAGTTGGTAGAGACGATTGAGGATTGGGAGGCCCCCGAGGGGAATCACGTTCGCTACCGGGGCCGGTGGCCCAACACCAAGCAATTCTTCACGGTGTTCAGCAAAAACAGCGGGGAGGGCTGAACGCCCCGCACTGCAAAAGGGGATCGGTTTGGCCGTAGGGGGGGGGCGGTTTTACCTTAGAGGGGGGGGGCGAAACCGACCCCAAATACTATTACTGGAATACTTGCAAGACACATACTTGCAAGAAGCTTCGCTGCGCATCGGCGCTGCCGCGCCTCGCAAGTCCGCTGGCTATCCCGGGTTTCTCGTCGAAGGTTCTCGTCGAAAGGGCTTCCCCCGCCGGGAGAAGGCTATCCCCGCCGGGCTTCGCCCTGCCTGTCCGTCACGCGCGCGGAGCGCGCTGTGCAGGGGGCTTCTTGCCTCCGCCTGCTACTTCGGCCCCTATCTGGACACGGGAAGGGCCTCTGGCGGGCCTCTCCTTGAGTTTTCGGATTGGGGGCCGCTGGCCCGGCCTCGCTGGCGAATCCAGTTCCTCGCCCGAGGGTGAAACCGATTGCAACAGGGGGTCGCCTGCCGAAAAACAAACTGTGTATTATGTGTGTATGACTTAGCCGATCGTCTGATTTTCTTAACGAAATCAATATCATACATGAATGGATTGGCGGAGAGGGTGGGATTCGAACCCACGGTAGGCGCAAACCTACAACGGTTTTCGAGACCGCCCCGATCGACCACTCCGGCACCTCTCCGCGCTTTCTGGGGGTCGTCTATGGAGGCGGGGTTTAGCTTCGTGTTTCGGGAAGCGCAAGCCCGTTTCGACAGGATTTTTTCAGGATGAACGTTTAGGGCGGAAAACAGGGAGCGGCTGGGTTGGATGGCGCGCGGCCCGAGCAAGATCAGCGGGGCTTTGTGTTATGCGAGGCCCGCTGACCTGGCTCAGGCGGCGCACGCAGGTTTGAGCGATCCCCCACTTGGCCTCTGGCCCGGCGATGCTTAGGCTGCCTCTGAAACCGGCAAACGGGAGAAGCGGGATGCAGCGCAATGAGGGAAGGCGAGGTCTGGCGGTCAGGCATCCGGGCCAGGGCCTGGCTTATCCGTCCCGAAGCTGGCCGCAAGTGGCCGCTTTCGCCGCGCTGATGGCGATCTTGCCCATGCCGGGAGGCAATTTTGCGGCGCGTGCCGAGGCACATGGTGGGGCGCCCACAGAGCAGGTACCCACAGAACGCACACCCGCCGAGCAAACCACCGGAGAGGAAACGGCTGCTCAGGGCGCGACGGTGGCGGCTCTGGAGCAGAGCCTCGGACTGGACGCGCTGTTCGGGGTGATCGCGCGCGAGGGGCACGGATATGGCGAGGGGCTCGATCAGGGCCTGCTCGGGGGCAAAGGTGGTCTTCGCTGGCAGGCCAGTGTGGCGCGGATCTATCAGCCGGACGTCCTGCGGACGCGGTTCTCGCAGGCGCTGAGCGAGGCGCTGGCAGGCAAGCCTGAGGTTCTGGCCGATGCGGTTGCGTTCTTTTCCTCTCCGACCGGCAAGGCCATTGTGGCGCGCGAGATCGCCGCACGCGAGGTGCTGCTGGATCCGGACAGCAAAGAGGCCGCCGAGGTCGCCGCCGGCAAGCTGCGCGATGCGCGTGCGCCAAGGCTTAAGCTGATCCGCAATCTGATCGAAGCCTCGGATCTGATCGAAGGGAATGTCGCCTCGGGTCTCACCGGATCGGCGGCTTTCAACGAGGCGCTCACCGCCACGCTGCCGCCGGAGCAACGCTTGCCGGAAGCCGACCGGATGGCCCAGGTCTGGGCGCAGGAGGCCGAGATCCGGGCCAGCACCACCTCCTGGCTTCTGGCCTTCATGACCGAGGCCTATGCACCGCTCAGTGACGCCGAGCTGGAGCAATTCCTCGCCTTCAGCAAAAGCGAGAGCGGCAGGGCGCTGAACCAGGCGCTGTTCACCGCCTATGGTGAGACCTTCCGGGTGGTGATGCAGGAGCTGGGTCACGAGGCGGGGCAGGTGTTGCGTGGCGCGCGGATCTGAGCCACCGATCTGAGACGGGCAGGGGCCGGACGCAATCCACTCGGGTCCGCGCCGGGGCCGCTGAATGACTTGACGCGATGGCCGATGCAGATCATAAGCGCACATCTTCCCCAGGGTGCGAATCCAGGGGCGGATTCTTTTTGAACATCATCCGGTGACGGATGCGCTGTCCGAAGGCGGGGAAACCCATGAACACCAAAGGCCGGCTACGGGCCGGAGGGGCCACAGGACGCGGGCAATGAAGGAAGACAGATTATGACCTTTGCGGTCCTGAAAACAGGCGGCAAGCAATATAAAGTGCAGGCGGGTGACGTTCTGCGCGTGGAAAAGCTTGATGCCGTCGCTGGTGAAAAAATCCAGTTCAACGAAATCCTGATGGTGGACAGCACCGTCGGCGTGCCCTTCGTGGCCGGCGCCGCTGTGCAGGCTGAAGTGATCGACCAGATCAAAGGCCCGAAAACCATCCACTTCGTCAAGCGCCGCCGCAAGCATTCGTCGCAGCGCACCAAAGGCCACCGTCAGCACCTGACGCTGGTTCGCGTGACCGAAGTTCTCGCCGCCGGCGCTGACAAGTCGGGCGTCAAAGCTGCGACCGGCACCGCTGATGCGCGCCGCACCGCTCATGAAGCCCCGGGGGCTGCCAAGGCTGCTCCGGAAGCTGCCGAGAAACCGAAGCGCGCCCGCAAGGCCGCTGCTGCAGAGGAGTAATCCCCCATGGCACAGAAAAAAGCAGGCGGTTCGTCCCGCAACGGTCGCGACTCGGCTGGTCGTCGCCTTGGTGTGAAACTCTATGGCGGCCAGGCCGTCATTCCGGGCAACATCATCGTGCGTCAGCGCGGCACCACCTTCTTCCCGGGTGAAGGCGTTGGCATGGGCCGTGACCACACGATCTATGCGGTTGCCGAAGGCGCGGTCAAATTCCGCAAGGGCCTCAAGGGCCGCACTTTTATTTCGGTGCTTCCCGTTGCGGAGGCGGCCGAGTAAGCCGAACCTTTACATATCAGATGTATCGGAGGGATCGGCTGTAAAAGCCGGTCCCTTTTCTTATTTCCGCCGTGGAAAAGCCCCGGCGGCTATGGGAGAACGAGGATCTGATACCCACATGAGCTTCGAGCAGGAGGGAAGCCATGGAATTCGAGACGATCCGCAGCCCGGGGCCTTACGGCGCCGGCAAGGGAATCGCTGCGGCAGCGGCTTCAGTGGAAGGGGTCAGTGACCGGCAGATCGCGGCGGGGCGCTTTATCCTGCGCCCGGTCCGGGCATCTGACGCCGGTCTGATCGCGCATTACGCCGGCGATAAGCGCGTGGCCGATGCGACGCAGAACATCCCGCACCCATTCCCGCCCGGCGCCGCCGAGGCCTATGTCAACCGGTCGATGAACCATGACCGGCCTGGCTCGGTCTGGGTGATGGACGGGGCCGCACACGGTCTGTCCGAGCTTCTCGGGGTGATCAGCCTCAAACCGATGGAAGTGAAGGCAGGCCGCTCCGGCCAGTCCGAGGTCGCCTATTGGGTCGCGCCGGTGTTCTGGAATACCGGCATCGCCTCCGAGGCGGTGCGGGCGCTGGTCGCGGCCAATCCTCTGGAAGACAGCACCTATTTCGCCGAAGTGTTCCAGGACAATCCCGGATCGGCCCGTGTGCTGACCAATGCGGGGTTCGAATATCTCGGCGATGCCGAGGCGTTTTCGGTCGCGCGCAATGCGATTGTGCCGACCTGGACCTATATCCGCAAAATGGTGAAATGATGCAGATCCGCGATGCCCTTGACCATGACGCTGCGGGCATCGCGGAGATCTATAATCACGCCGTGCTCCACACCACCGCGATCTGGAACGAGGCGACGGTGGATGCGGCCAACCGGATCGACTGGATGGCGGCCCGGCGCGCAGCGGGCTACCCGGTGCTGGTGGCGCAGGCCGAAGATGGCGGGGTCACCGGCTATGCCTCATACGGTGCCTGGCGGGCCTTTGACGGCTATCGGCTGACGGTGGAACACTCGGTCTATGTGGGCGTCGCGTATCGCGGGCTTGGCCTTGCCCATGCGCTGATGGAGGCGCTGATCACCCGCGCCCGTGCACAAGGCCTGCATGTGATGATTGCCGGGATCGAGGCGGAAAACACCGCCTCGCTGGCGCTGCACCGCAAGCTCGGCTTCAGCGAAGGCGCGGTGATGCCCCAGGTCGGGCAGAAATTCGGCCGCTGGCTCGATCTGCACTTCATGAGCCTGCAACTGGATCAGTGCGAAACCCCTGCAGCAGGCTGACGGCCGGGCAGGTCGCCCGGCGCTGATCTGTCTTTGCCCGCGTGTTTCAGTCTGACGAATGCACCAGGCGCAGCTTTGGCCGTGCCGAAGGTTCTGTCGCCTGAGCCTCGCCGCCCGCACCTTCCCCGAGGGGGGCTGCAGTAAAATCGGCAGGTTTTTCCGCGAAGATATAATCCGGGACCCGCTCTTCGGTCTGGTTGTTCCGGGCCTGCGCCAAAGCGCTCTGGCCAAAATCCGGCAGGGTGACTGAATGCGTCGGCGCGGCAGAGGCTGATCTGATCCGCTGGCCCAGCCGTTCTTCCACCACAGCTGTCACCATGAACCGACGCGGCGCACGGCCGGTCTCACCCAGGGTCGAGAGGCATCCGAGCACCGTCGGCTGGCCCCGCAACGGTGCTGCCAGCGGCAGGAGCAAAAGCCGTGCCGTCAGCGCCGGGCGACCAAAGCCGCCTTCCGCCTGCAATTCCATCGTCACGAGTGAATTGTGATTGCAGACCCGTTCTACTGTATGGGCCAGCGCTGGCCGTGCCTCGGCCAGGAACATCGCCGAAAGCGGCAGCCCCTGCATATCGACCCCGGCCGGAGCCGAGACCCGGCGCCCGGCGATTCTCAGTCGCAACAGCCCCTCGCCGATCCGCTCGGCCAGGAACACATCCTCCAGCGCCGGCAAAAGCCCGCGCGGATCCAGCGCCGCCGGCCCCGGAAGCGCGCCGCCGGGCCCGATCAGCCCTTCCCAATAGCCGCGCACCCTTTGCAGGCTGATAAAGCGTGCCTCTTCAGCCGGGTCGCGCCGTGCCAGTCCGAGGTTAAAGAGATCCTGTGTCAAACCCGCCTCCTGCACCAAAGGCCGGGCGGACCCGGTCGCCTGTGTGCCTGTAACACAACCTGTAACGCCCCCGCGCCCATGTTCATTGCCACCTGGCCCGCACTTCTGCCCGTTCTGCCGGCGCCTGTCCATTGCCGCGCGGGATCTCCGTGTGAAACAGTGACCGTGTGAAACAGTGACCGTCCGGCATCGCGCCCAGGTAAACATTGCGCAAGTGCCAGCCGGAGAGGGCCGTCGCAGCGATGTCTTCTCTTCAGGTACAGATTAGAACAAAATCGACCGGGTTTGCATGGAAATCTCTTAAAATGGTAAAGAGCTGTAATGGGAACCAGAACGGTCCGGGCCAACCGGGCTGACGGGAGTTTATTTTGACAATTTCAATGACGGGATTTGCGGCCGGACGGGGTCAGGCTGCGGGATTTACATGGACCTGGGATCTGCGCTCGGTCAATGGCAAAGGGCTTGATCTGCGGCTCCGGGTACCGGACTGGATTGACGGGCTCGAGGCGGGGCTGCGCGCAGCGCTGCAAAAGGCGCTCGGGCGCGGCAATGTCAGCCTGTCCCTGCGGCTGAGCCGGGACGAAGGCGCCCAGGCGGGCCCGCGTCTGAACACGGAGGTGCTGGATGTGCTGTTGCGGCTCGCGGGGGAGGTGACGGCGCGGGCGACTGCGACCGATCTGCTGCTGACGCCGCTGACGGCCGGTGATCTGATGGCGATGCGCGGCGTGATCGAGACCTCCGGCACCGAAGAGGATACCGCGCCGCTTGCGGCAGCGATTCTCGCCGATCTGCCGGCGCTGATCAAGGCGTTCAATGCCTCGCGCGCCGCGGAGGGCCAGGCCCTGAACGGCGTGATCGCGGCGCAGCTGGGCAGGATTTCCGACCTCGTCACGGCGGCAAAATCCGCCGCCGAAACCCGCCGCCCGAAAGCCCGCGAGGCGCTTGGCGAGGCGCTGGCGAGGGTCGGCAGGAATGTCGACGGCTTTGATGAGACACGCCTCGCGCAGGAACTCGCGCTGATGGCGGTGAAGGCCGATATCACCGAAGAGATCGACCGTCTTACCGCCCATATCGCGGCGGCCCGGGCCTTGCTGGCCGATCAGGCCCCGGTCGGGCGCAAATTCGACTTCCTGATGCAGGAATTCCTGCGTGAGGCCAATACGCTCCTGTCAAAGTCCCAGGATATCGACCTGACCCGGATCGGGCTTGACCTGAAGACGGTGATCGACCAGATGCGCGAACAGGTGCAGAATGTCGAATAACGGGGAGTGGTAATTTGGCGCGGCGCGGGCTTCTTCTGATCCTGTCCTCTCCTTCGGGCGCGGGAAAATCCACCATGGCGCGGCGGCTGATGGACTGGGATACGACGCTGAAATTCTCGGTCTCGGCCACCACGCGCAAGGCCCGGCCCGGCGAGGAACATGGTGTCCATTACTGGTTCCATGACCATGACGGCTTTCGCGCCATCGTGGATCAGGGGGGGATGCTGGAACATGCCGAGGTCTTCGGCAATTTCTACGGCAGCCCGCGCGCGCCGGTCGAGGCCGCAATGGCTGAAGGCCGCGATACCCTGTTCGATGTCGACTGGCAGGGCGGCCAGCAGATCCGCAATTCCGCCCTTGGGCGCGATGCGGTGTCCGTTTTCATCCTGCCGCCCTCGATTGCCGAGCTTGACAGCCGGCTGCGCGGGCGGGGTCAGGACAGCGAAGAGGTGATCGCGGGCCGTATGGCGAAAAGCCGCGATGAAATCAGCCATTGGGCCGAATATGATTACGTTCTGGTCAATGACGACCAGGATGATTGTTTCGAACGGCTGCGCGCGATCATCACCGCGGAGCGGCTGAAACGGGAAAGACAGCCCGATCTGGCCGGCTTTGTGCGCGGCCTCAATGAGGAGTTTGCCGCAAGATGATCTGGGAACTCGACGGGCTCGCGCCTGAAATTGATGCGGAAGCCTGGGTTGCACCCTCGGCCGATCTGATCGGCAAGGTGCGGCTGGGGCCGGGGGCGAATATCTGGTTTGGCGCGGTCCTGCGCGGCGATAATGAGCTGATTGATGTAGGCGCGGGCTCGAATATCCAGGAAAACGCGGTGCTCCATACCGATATGGGCTACCCGCTGGTGATCGGCGCCAATTGCACCATCGGCCATAAAGCGATGCTGCATGGCTGCGAGATCGGCGAGGGCTCGCTGATCGGGATGGGGGCGACGGTGCTGAACGGGGCAAAGATCGGCAAGGGCTGTCTGATCGGTGCCTGTGCCCTGATCACCGAAGGCAAGGTCATCCCCGATTACAGCCTTGTCATGGGCAGCCCCGGCAAGGTGGTGCGCGTGCTGGATGAGGCGGCGCAAGCCCGGCTGATCCGCTCGGCCGAGGGCTATCAGGCCAATGCACGCCGCTTTCGCGCCGGGCTGAAACCGGTGGAGCGCACGTGATGTCGGACGAGGACGGCGAGGAACAGCAAGGGCTGGTCGAGCAATTGCTGGATGGTCTGCCATTGCCGGCCTTCACGCTGGACGAGCGCGACACGGTCCGGGCGGCCAATGTGCCGGCGCTGGCGATTTTGGGCGAAAGGGCGCGGGGCCGCAATCTGGCGCTTTCCCTGCGCGGGCCGGAGCTGCTGGATGCGGTTGCAGGCACAAGGCGGGATGGGGCGCAACGGCGCATCCTTTTGCGCCTGCCCGATGATGCGCAATATCGGGTCAAGGTCACGGGCCTGCCCGCCGCGGATCCGCCGCAGGTGATCTGCGTGATGCAGGATGTGACCTCGGAGGCGCAGAACGAGGCGATCCGCCGTGAATTTGTCGCCAATGTCAGCCATGAGCTGCGCACGCCGCTGACCGCGATGATGGGCTTTATCGAGACGCTGCAATCGGCGGCGAAGGATGATCCGGTGGCGCGCGACCGCTTTCTCGGCATCATGTCGCGCGAGGCCGGACGGATGAACCGGCTGGTGCGCGATCTTCTGCATCTCAGCCGGGTCGAGGCTGAAGAACGGGTCCGGCCGCGCGAAACCATTGATCTGCCCGGAATTTTGCGCTCGGCCGCGGCCTCGGTGCGTCAGGTGGCCGAGGCGCATGGCAGCACGATCCGGTTTCAGGGGATCGAGGGGCGGGTCACGGTGCCGGGGGATGCCGACCAGCTGACCCAGGTCTTCCTGAACCTCATGGAAAACGCGGTGAAATACGGGGCGCGCGACAGGCCGGTGACGGTGACGATCTCGCGCGAAACCACGTCGCGCGGGCCGGTGATCCGGGTGGATGTGGCGGATCAGGGCGACGGGATCGACCCGATCCACCTGCCGCGCCTGACAGAGCGGTTTTACCGGGTCGATGCCCATCGCTCGCGGGCCGAAGGCGGCACCGGGCTGGGGCTCGCCATCGTCAAACATATCATCAACCGCCATCGCGGCTGGCTCAGGATCGAGAGCGAAAAGGGCAGGGGCTCGGTGTTTTCGGTGATGCTGCCCGAAACCTGACCGCCCGTGAAATGCCTTACAGCCGCGCGATGCGTTCGGTCAGCAGGGCGTAAAAGCCGTCCCGGTCAACCGATCCGATGAATAGCGCGTTGGGAGCCCGTTTCGTGACGCCCCACCAGTCGGCCACGGTCATGCCAAGCGTAAGTTCGGATTTCGTCTCGATCGCGACATTGATGAAGCGACCAGCGAAAAGCTCCGGGCGCAGCATGAAGGCGATCACGCAAGGATCATGCAGCGGGGCACCCTCGGTGCCATATTTCGCGGTGTCGTAGCGTTCAAAGAAATCAGTCCAGGCGGCGACCGCGTCCCCGGCGCGGGTGCCGAGTGCGCGCAACCCATTCACCCATGCGCGCGAGGTCAGCGCCTTATGGGTGACATCAAGCGGCAGCACGACCAGATCGACGCCGGAGCGGAAGACGATATCGGCGGCCTCGGGGTCGACATAGATATTGAACTCGGCCGCCGGGGTGATATTGCCGCCCTCGAACAGGGCGCCGCCCATCAGGACGATCCGGCGGACCCGCGCGATGATATCCGGGGCCTGGCTGAAGGCGGTGGCGATATTGGTCAGCGGGCCGAGGGTGCAGAGCGTGACGGTTCCGGTCTCTTCGCGACGCAGCGTTTCGATAATGAAATCAACGCCATGTTGCGAATTGACGGCCAGGTCCGGCTCGCCCAGGTCGATCCCGTCCAGCCCGGTCGCGCCATGGACCTCTTCCGCGGTGACGCCCTCGCGGCTCAGCGGCCGGTCGCAGCCGGCAAAGACCGGAACATCGCGCCGCCCGGTGAGACCGACGATATTCAGCGCGTTGCGCACGGTCAGCGACAGCGGCACATTGCCTGCGACCACCGTCACGCCGAGCACCTGCAGCGCTTCGGGGCTGGCCAGCGCAAGCAGGATCGCGACTGCATCATCTTGGCCCGGATCGGTGTCGATGATGATTTTTTGCTGTTCTGCCATGGGCTTTGCCTGCACTGTGCCGGGGATCTCACCACAAGCTTAGCCAATCCCGTGCCGCGTTGCGAGAGGGCGCGAAAACGGGGCAGGCGGGCAGATCACGGCGGCCGATCAGGGGCGCGGGCAACATCGCCTCATTGCCGGGCATCAGGGATTTGACCCGGATCTCGCATTTAGCGGGCGCAGGAAAGCAGACCGGGGTGCATCAAGAAGATCGCTGTTCTCGATCTCGCCGATAGGGTCGCCATCCGCAAATGTAAATGAATCGCCCGAGGCGATGGGATGGCTGAAGACGAAGTATCAGGCGCCGAGCCGTGACAGTCCCGAATCATACCTGCCGGGGATCGTGCCGCCACAGAGGCGCAGCACATGGGCCATGCCGCTTTCGCCTGTGGTCATGTCAGGCGCGGTGAAGATACGGAATGACCGGACAACATGGACGTCGCTACCGATCTGGTCGGTATCATCTTTCAGCCTCTGCCGAGAGCTGTCCTGGCTTTTGCCGCTGATCAAAAGGCCTATGCGGCGCGCCGTTCGACATAAAATTGCCCCTTTGCCAGCTTGCATGGTCAAGGCCGAGATCGCGGTTGGAGACAACAGAGAAGGTGTGAAGCATAGGATCACCGGCAAAGGTGAGGGGGCGCTGAGCAGGGCATCTGCCGGGCATCCGGACATTTGCCTGCGAAGAGATTAACACCCGCGCCCATGCCGTCCGTTTTGCGGTCTGTTCTCCTGATATCTCCGGGAAAATCGACGTAAAACCTGCGCAATGCCAGCCTGGAAACCCTGTTAAGGCGCGGCTTAGCTTACCCCTTGTCGCTCCGCTTCGCGGCTTTCTCTTCAGCCTTGGCCCGATCCCACAGCGCATCCATCTCGGCAAGGTCTGACGCCGCCGGGCTGCGGCCATCCTCGGCCAGCCAGTCCTCGATCCTGTTGAAACGGCGGGTGAATTTCTGGTTTGCCGCCCGCAGCGCCGCCTCGGGATCGACCTTGAGATGCCGCGCGAGATTGGCCATGACGAAGAGGAGATCGCCCATTTCCTCGGCCAGTTCCGCCTCGCCCAGCCGGTCACGCGCCTCAACCACCTCGGCGGCTTCCTCGGTGATCTTGGCCAGCACATCAGCCGCACCCGGCCAGTCAAACCCGACCCGCGCCGCGCGGTTTTGCAATTTCACCGCCCGCGTCAACCCGGGCAGGGCCATCGCGACCCCGTCAAGGACGCGCGCGGGGCCGCGTTCGCGTGCCTTCAGCTCCTCCCAGTCAATGCGCTGCCTGTCAGGGCTTTTGTCGCGGCTCTCATCGCCGAACACATGCGGGTGGCGCGCGATCATCTTGTCGGAAATCGAACGGATCACATCTGACAGATCAAAGCGCCCGGCCTCTTCCTGCATCCGCGCATGAAACACGACCTGGAGCAAAAGATCCCCCAGCTCGCACTTCAGCTCATCCCAGGCCTCGCGCTCGATGGCATCGACCACCTCATGCGCCTCTTCCAGACAATAGCGCGAAATCGAGGCCGAAGTCTGTTCCACATCCCAGGGGCAGCCGGTTTCCGGATCGCGCAGCCGCACCATGATTTCAGCCAGCCGCGCGATATCGCCGGCCCGGTTCGCGTCTTCGTTAACCAATTGGTCACTTTCGGCGCGGTCAAGGCGGGATACGGACATTGCGAAGCTCCGGTTTGGGTCACATTATACGGGTGATGAATCGGTCCCTTTGGGCCGTGAGACAGCCAGGAAAGTCGCCGCAATGCCCGTACTGAACCGTATCGCTTCTTATGCCGGGGAAATGAAGGGCTGGCGTCAGCATATCCATGCCCGCCCCGAGCTGGAATTCGACTGTCACCAGACCGCAGCCTTCATCGTGGAACGGCTGCGGGAATTTGGCGTCGATGAGATCCATGAGGGGATCGCGAAATCCGGCGTCGTGGCGATCATCGACGGGCGCGGACCGGGGCCGGTGATCGGGCTCAGGGCTGATATGGATGCGCTGCCGATCACCGAGCTCACGGGGGCGGACCATGCCTCGACCGTGCCGGGCCGCATGCATGCCTGCGGCCATGACGGCCATGTGGCGATGCTGCTGGGCGCGGCGAAATACCTCGCCGAGACCCGCAACTTCGTCGGCAGCGTCGCATTGATGTTCCAGCCCGCCGAGGAAGATGGCGGCGGCGGCGAGGTGATGGTGAAAGAGGGCGTGATGGATCGCTTCAACATCGCCCGCGTCTTCGGGATCCATAATGCGCCGAACCTGGCGCTTGGCCATTTCCAGACCACGCCTGGGCCGATCATGGCCTCGGTCGACACAGCCTGGGTCACGGTGACGGGCCGGGGCGGCCATGCCGCCACGCCGCATGAATGCGTCGATCCGGTGGTGGCGATCGTGGCCATGGTTCAGGCGGTGCAGACCATCATCCCGCGAAATGTCTATGCGCTGGACGAGGCGGTGATCTCGGTCACGATGATCAATGCCGGTTCCGCCTCGAACATCATCCCCGAAAGCGGCACTTTCGCCGCCACGATCCGCGCCTTCCGCCCCGATGTGCGCGATCTTTTGAAAAAGCGGTTCCTCGAAATCGTCTCGGGCACTGCGACCGCTTTCGGTGTCAAGGCCGAGGTGAATTACGAATGGGGCTATCCGGCCACCATCAATGACGAGAAAGAGACGGAATTCGCGGCTTCGGTCGCGAGGGAAGTCTCGGGCGATGCGGCGGTGAATGACCAGTCAAATCGCGAGATGGGATCGGAGGATTTCTCTTATATGCTGGAGGCGCGTCCGGGCGCATACCTCTTCCTCGGCATCGGGCCGGGGGCGGGGCTGCATCACCCGGCCTATGATTTCAATGATGAGGCTGCGCCGATCGGCGCAAGCTTCCTCGCGCGCCTTGTCGAGAAGTCTCAACCGATCCCGGGGTGAGGCCGGTTTATGCCGGGGCCCGGCCATAACCGATCCCCGGCCAGAACAGGAGCAAAGCAGATGTGGCGGTTCCTTCTTCTTTCGGTGCTGGCCTTCGGGCCAGCCACCGTCTTCACTGCCAGGCCGGCAGCGGCCCAGGATCAGAGCGGCAGCTTTCGCAGCCCGTCAGACAATATCCACTGCTATTATGATGCATCTGAGGGCGATCTCTGGCTGCGCTGTGACATGGCCGAGGGCAAACAGACCTATACCGTGCCGCCCGAGGATTGCGATCTGGACTGGGGCATGTCTTTCCTGATCGGCGAGACCGGGCCGGCAGAGCTGACCTGTCACGGCGATACGATCCGCGATCCTCGATCCGGGGTTCTGGGCTATGGGGCAGCGCTGGTCATCGGTGAGATCACGTGCCAGTCGGAAAAGACCGGCCTGACCTGCCGGAATGGCGAAGGCCATGGCTTCCATCTTGCGAAGGCCGGTCAGAAAATGTTCTGAACCAGGGTGTTATAGCCTTCTGATCCAACGCGCCACCACCAGGCGGCTGGCGCTTCTTGCGCGACCAGGGCAAGATCGGACCGTGGAATTCTGGGCGCGGAGCCGATCGCAATGAGACAGACCGATATCGCCGGCTGGCAGCTGGTGCTGGTGATCTGGGGCGAGAAATACGGCGCCGGGGATGTGAATGGCCTTGTCGCAGCGGTGCGTGAGACCTCGCCGGGGTTGCAGCGCGTGCTGCTGATCACCGACCGGCCCCGCGAAGGGCTGGCGGGTGGAATCAGCGAACTGGCCTTCCCGCCCGAATTCCTCCAGCCGGCCTGGATGGGCGGCGGCTGCCAGGCCAAGCTCGCGATGTTTAAGGCCGGTTTTTTGCCTGAAGATCTGCCGGCGATCTATCTGGACCTTGATACGGTGGTGCTGGGGGATCTGTCGCCGCTGAGCCGGCGCCGCGACCCGGATGCGATCTCGATCCTGCAAAGCACAGTGCTGCCCTTTGGCGCCGCATCGCGGGCGCTGCACCGCCTGACCGCTGGCAAGCGCTATGCGCGGGGCAACAGCTCGGTCGTGGTCTGGCAGCCGGGGCGCTGCGATTACATCGCAGAGCGATTCCTTGCGATGGCACGGGGCAGGGAGGATTTTACCGGCACCCCGATGCGGGCAGATGAGCGGTTCATCTCCTGGGTGGCGCAGCCGGTGATCTCGGCGGTGCCGCGCGATATGGTGGTGAAATTCCCCGCCGAATTCATGCTCCCCTGGCTTTGGCTGGGGCGGCTCTATGGCGCGCTGCCCTGGGTCCGGCGGCGCCGCGCGCGCCTTGTCGCGATCACCTTGCCCGGGATTGAGGTCAAGGCCGGGACGCTGGCTGATCTGCCGGAAGGCCGCGAGGTGGTGGACCGCAAGGGGCGGCGCATGATCTGGTCGGATGCCTGGCTTGGGCCGGTGCGCCAGAGGCTGCTGCAGGCCATCCGCGCGGCGGGCGGCAGGGGGGGCTCGTCTTCCTGACCCTGAGCTCTGTGACCGCGGCCCCCCCTTGACCCGCGCCGTCGCGCACGGCAGGGGTTATCCATGCTGCCCCAGGACAAACTCGCCCGCATCACCCAACGGTTTGAATATGTCGAGGCCCGGCTGAATGCCGGCGCCGCGGCGAGCGAGATTGCCGCGCTGAGCCGTGAATATTCCGACCTGAAGCCGGTGGTCACGGGGATCGCGGCCTGGATGCGGGCCCGCGCCGATCTGGCCGAGGCCGAGGCCATGCTCACCGATCCCGAGATGCGCGCGCTGGCGGAAGAAGAACTCCCGCGTCTGCGCGAGGCGCTGCCCGAAATGGAACACCAGCTGCGGCTGGCGCTTTTGCCGAAAGATGCCGCCGATCAGCGCCCGGCGATCCTCGAGATCCGCCCCGGGACCGGCGGCGAGGAGGCGAGCCTTTTCGCAGGCGACCTTGCCCGCATGTATCAGCGCTATTCGGAAGCCCAGGGCTGGCGGTTTGAGGTGCTGGAAAGCCAGACCTCGGATCTGGGCGGCGTCAGGGAATTCACCGCCCATATCCAGGGGACCGGGGTCTATGCGAAACTGAAATACGAATCCGGCGTCCACCGCGTGCAGCGCGTGCCCGAGACCGAGGCAGGGGGCCGCATCCATACCTCGGCCGCGACCGTCGCCGTGCTGCCAGAGGCGGAAGAGGTCGATATCGACATCCCGGCCTCAGACATCCGGATCGACACGATGCGGGCCTCGGGCGCCGGTGGTCAGCATGTGAACACCACCGACTCGGCGGTCAGGATCACCCATTTGCCCACCGGCATCATCGTGACCTCGTCGGAAAAATCGCAGCATCAGAACCGCGCCAATGCCATGGCGGTGCTGCGCGCCCGCCTGTTCGAGATCGAGCGCGACCGCCTGGCCCGCGAACGCGCCGCCGACCGCAAGTCGCAGGTCGGCTCGGGGGACCGTTCGGAACGCATCCGCACCTATAATTTCCCGCAAGGCCGGATGACCGATCATCGCATCAACCTCACGCTCTATGCGCTGAACCAGATCATGCAGGGCGATCTGGACGAGGTGATCCAGGCGCTGAGCGCCCATGACCAGGCCAGCAGGCTGGCCGAGGAAGAGACATGAGCGCCGGTCCGGGCCGTCTGGCGAAACAGGTGCTGGCGGAGGCCGTGGCGCTGTTGCGCGCGGCAGGGGTCGAAGATCCTGCCCGTGATGCGCGGCTCCTGCTGGCCCATGCCATCGGGATCGGGCCTGACCGGCTCTTGCTGCATCTGGCGGATCCGCTGGATCATGGGGCCGCGACCCGGTTCGATGCCGCGATCCTGGCCCGCGCCGCCCGCCGGCCCGTGTCGCAGATCATCGGCCGGCGGCTGTTTTACGGCCGCAGTTTCATCGTCACAGCCGACACGCTCGATCCGCGCCCCGAGACCGAGATCCTGATCACCGAGGCGCTGCGGCTGCCATTCTCACAGGTGATCGATCTTGGCACCGGGACAGGGGCGATCCTTTTGACCCTGCTTGCGGAAAGCCCCGCAGCGACGGGGCTTGCAACCGACCTCTCGGCTGCCGCGCTTGCCGTGGCGCAGCGCAATGCCGAAGCGCTCGGCCTGAGCGGGCGGGCGAAATTCACCCGGACGAGCTGGCTCGACGGGATCACGGAAAAGGCCGATCTGATCGTCTCGAACCCGCCCTATATCACGCTTGACGCCATGGCGGGCCTTGAGCCCGAAGTCCGCGATCATGAGCCCCATCTTGCCCTGACCGATTTCGGCGACGGGCTGAGCGCTTACCGCGCCATTGCGACCCAGGCCCCCGCGGCCCTGCGGCCTGACGGCCGGCTGATTGTCGAGATCGGCTGGGATCAGGGCAGGGCGGTGGCTGAGATATTTGCCGCCGGCGGCTTTAAAAATATAGACATAATTCAGGATTTTGACGGCAAAGACAGGGTGGTCAGCGCCAGAGCGGCGGCCTGATCCGCGCCTTAGACCACCTTAGACCGCCTTAATCAGCCGGGCATTTGCGGGTATTGCGCGTCTTGAATCCGGCAAATGGGCAACTATATCCTATTTCACCGAAAAAACCCTGTGGATGAGTGCATTTCCCGGCAGAATCAGCTTGCCAGACTGCGGCTCACATGGTTTAGCAAATTCATGCGGTGGATCTGGCGCTGACTGCGCCCTTCCCGCAAAACCGATCCCGCCCCTGCATTTCCCGTCGCACAAAGCGGCATTATGGGGGCCACGGTGATCCCTGGACATTAGGCAAAGATGCGCTCTTCCAAGAAACGCTCGCGTTCAAATCAGAACCGCCCGCGCTCGCTCGGCAATATCGTCAACCGTGTGTTCGATTCGTCGGGTCCTGAAGGCAAGGTGCGGGGAACGCCGCAGCAGATTATCGAAAAATACCAGACGCTGGCGCGGGATGCGCAGCTGTCGAATGACCGCGTGGCGGCAGAGAATTTCCTCCAGCATGCCGAGCATTACACAAGGATGCTGGCTGAGGCGCAGCGCGAGCTTGCCGTCGAGCAGGAAGCCCGCCAGCAGCAATATCAGCAAACCGGCACTGGCCAGAGCTCCGGCAACCAGAATGGCGGCAACCAGAGTTCCGGAAACCAGAATGGCGGCCAGTATGGCAACCAGAATGGCGGCAACCGCGACAATCGTGAGCGTGGTGAGCGTGACAACCGCAATGATCGCAGCGACCGCTTTGAGCGCAACGATGGCCGAAATGACAGCCGCAATGAAACCCGCAGTGACGGCCGCAATGACAACCGGGGTGAAGGTCGCAACGAGGGCCGGAATGAGACCCGCGCTGATGGGCGCAACGAGAACCGGAACGACTCGCGCAATGAGCCGCGCGGCGAAGGCCGCAGCGACGGACGGGAGCCGCGTCATCAGCGCGAGGACACCCGCCAGCCGGATCTCATTTCCGATGTGATCGACTTTGGTCCGGAAGATGGCGGCCTCGTTGATCTTCCCGAACGTGGCGCCCCGGCGCCCGCAGCTTCGGAACCGGTGCTGTCCGGCGGCGATAGCGCGCCCGCTCCGGAGCGGGAGGCCGCTGCAGACACGCCACTTTTCGCAACCGCCCGCAAACCGGCCGAGGCCGGCGAAGCGCCCGCAGCCGCTCCGGTCGACACCGGGACCGGAACCGAGACCGCGTCCGGGGGCCGTGCCCCACGTGGCCCACGCCTGCCGCGTGGTGAGAAATCTGCCGAGAAACCTGCGAAAGCCGAGCGTCCCGCCGGCAGCCGCGCGCCGCGCGCCAATACCCGTCGTGAGGCTGACGAAGCTGCCGCGCCCGCAGAGGTCGCCGAGATCGAAAAGCCGCGTCGCGTCAGCCGCCCGCGTAAGACCGCCAGTGGCCCGGAGACACCCGAAGCCGCCGAGTGAACGAAAGAAAGGCCGCCTCGGGGCGGCCTTTTTGATTTCCTCTCCGGCGATTGGACAGGGACGGATGCGGCAATCTGACCTTTGCTGATGTCCCGGGAAGGCGGGATCAGGACTGAAAATGCGCAGATTCCGTCTCGCGGTCTTCGGGTATGAACAGGATCAGAGCATGCTCCGGCGGATCGTTTTCCCGACGACTGGCGTGGCACTGGTGGCCTTGAGCAGCGGGCGCCCGGTTTCGGAACTGTTGACCGGGTATGGCTTGCGTCCGATGATGATCCACCAGGGGATCCGAGCCAGGTTCCGAGACCACCGCCGCCGAGTTTGTTCGGAAAGCGCAGGCCCTGGACTGGCACGAGAGGCTGTGGGGAGGATTGGCAGGGCCTGCGGCATCGTCGGCGGGCGCTGAGTGTCGCCCCTGGTCGGCCTCGCCCTCATCCTTTTATTGTGAAGCCTTTTATTGTGAAGCGATGGGCGAGCCGGAAATCACCCTCAACCTGATATGGCGGATCGAGCGGTACGGCCCGGACATGCCTTTTCACGCGGTCAGGCAAATGACCTGGCCTGTGCCGAACAAGGTGCAGGGTGCAATGCAGGGGCTTATCGGGCGGATGCATGTGCCGACCGCCGATCTGATCTGGAAGCCCAAGGCTGACAATCCGGCAGAGCGCTACAGGATCTGCTCCCGCAGTGTGGGAAGGTTGCACCACGACCGCGCCGGTCAGGCCTGGTACGCCGGCACCCCCTGCCAGGCCTGGCAATGGGGGGCTTTTGTCAGGTCGCAGACATGGGCTGGTGCCCTCCCGCAAGGTTCTGGCCTCTTAGGTCTCTGACAGGCTGGAACGGAGCTTCTGCCTCCAGGCGCTGAACGCAGCCACCCACCGCTTCGACGCAGCAGAGCACGTGATCAGGCAACGCCTCTTTTGTCAGGACAGATCGCCCGAAACGGGTGGCACCCGGATCGTGAGGGAGGGAACGGGCCGCTGCATAGACCACGTCTTCCCTGAGCGCCTGTTCGCCTCGCTGAAATACGATGCGTCTGCCTGCACGCCGGTAAGACCGGCTCACAGGCCCAGCGACGCCTGCCGCGATGGTGTCCTGAACCAGCATCGAAACTGACCCGCAGGCACCGCCACCAGCGCAAATCAGCCGGACAGCTTCCAGAGATCAGCGGAGAAACGCAATGTATCTCTGCGGATGCGATGCTGCTGTCGGGCTCGGGCAGCCACCGGTCCGACAGCCCTCAGCTTCCGGCTGAAATATTGCGGGCCAGCGCGCAAAAGGCCTCCAGCCCGATTTCCTCGGCCCGCGCAGTCGGCGCGATTCCAACCGAATCCAGCCGCGCCTCGATATCGGGGGCAAGCCCCTTCAGCGAGGAACGCAGCATCTTGCGGCGCTGATTGAAGGCCATGGCGGTGATCCGGTTCAGCACTTTGCCATCCGCCGGAAAGCGCGGCTCCTCGAGCCGCGTCAGATGCACCACCGCCGAATGCACCTTCGGCGCCGGGGTGAAGGCTTCCGGCGGCAGGGTCATGACGATCCTCGCATCGGTCCGCCAGCCGGCCAACAGCGCCAGCCGCCCGTAATGGTCGCTGCCGGGCTTTGCCACGATCCGCTCGGCCACTTCTTTCTGAAACATCAGCGTCAGGCTCTGCCAGAAGGGCGGCCAGACCGGCGGCGACAGCCAGCGGACCAAAAGCTCGGTGCCGATATTATAGGGCAGGTTGGCCGCGATCTTTACCGGAGCGGTCAGATGCGCCGCCACATCCAGCTCCAGTGCATCGCCATGCAGCACCGTCAGCCGCCCCGGATAGGCCGCCGCGATCTCGGCCAGCGCCGGCAATGCCCGGGCGTCCTTTTCAACCGCCACCACATGGCGCGCACCTTCGGCCAGCAGCCCGCGCGTGAGCCCCCCGGGCCCAGGCCCGATCTCAAGCACATCCGAGCCCTTCAGATCCCCCGCCGAACGGGCAATCTTCGATGTGAGATTGAGGTCGAGCAGGAAATTCTGCCCCAGCTGCTTTTTCGCGACCAGCTCATGGGCGCGGATCACCTCACGCAGTGGCGGCAGCCCGTCTATCGTCGCCAAAGCTCCGCTCCTGTCTTCCTCTTGATCCAAATACTCCGGGGGTTCGGGGGCTGGCCCCCGACTGTCTCTCCTGACGGTCTGCCCCCAACTCTCCGGCCGCGACCCGTCTGCCCGATATCAGGGCTGGCGGATCAGCGCCGCGTGGCGCAGTTCCTCGAGATAGTTCTCGGCCAGACCATCGAGCTTCTGGTTCATCAGAACCTCTTTCACCCGCTCGCGGTTCGGGGGCGGATCCATGACCGGCTGCCGTTTGCACAGCATGATCAGCCGCCGCCAGCCATCGCCGCGCGGCTTTGTCACGAACTCCCCTTGATCCAGCTTTGCAAGATCAAGCGCGATCTCGGGCGAGATTTCCGACAATGCCTGCGTCCGGATCGTCAGATTTTCGGCCGGCAAGCCCTTCGCCAGGGCGTAAAGATCGTTGCAGACATCCGAGCCCGCGCTGACCCGCACCACCTCTTCCATCGAATCCGGGATCAGGAAATCGGCCCA
Source organism: Paracoccus sp. IB05 (assembly GCF_016405985.1). Taxonomy (GTDB): domain Bacteria; phylum Pseudomonadota; class Alphaproteobacteria; order Rhodobacterales; family Rhodobacteraceae; genus Pseudogemmobacter. The sequence goes on along the minus strand of NZ_JAEFCF010000028.1, from coordinate 47,971 downwards.
TTCCACCGTAACGCTGATCGGCGCAGCCTTTTCATCCGTGGCGATCTCGCGCAGCTGGAACAGAACCACTGCCCCCGGCACCGAGATGGGCGCCGAGGTCTTGCCCGGCGACAGCGCCAGCAGCTGCGAGGAAATCGCAGGCGGCAGGTTGGAAAGCTGCAGCCAGTCCGGCACCCGGCCGCCGGAAGCCGCGGTGGGTGCTGCCGAATGACTGCGCGCCGCCGCCGCGAAGGCGGCTTCGGAGGTCACCTCGCGCGAGAGCCGCTCTGCCAGTGCCATCGCCTCGGCCTCACGCCCGGGCTCGGCCGGGATCACCAGCTCTGAGACCTGAACCTTCATCGCCTTTGGCCGGGTTGCGGCTTCAAGGAACTTGTCGACATCGGCATCGGAGGCCGGCACACGGCCGGCAAAACGATCCCGGACCACCTGGCGCCACAAGGCGCCGGCCTGGACGAAATCGCGATAGGTTTCCGCCGAGACACCGGCCTTGGCCAGTTCCGCGATCAGCTGTTCGGAGGTCAGATTGGCGCGGGTGGCGAATTCTTCCATCCCCGCAGTCAGCTCTTCCGGCGTCAGCTTTACGCCAAGCCGTTTCGCCTCGCTCATCCGCAGCCGGTCGTCGATCAGCGATTTTACCGCTTCGGTTTCAGGATCGCCCGGCGCGTTCAGGATCTGCAGGAAACGCGCGCGCTGCGTCACCTCATATTCGGTGATCACCTGCTCATTCACATAGACCCGTGGCGCAAACAGGTTCTGCGCCAGCGCGGGCGGCGCGAAAATCACCGGGGCCGCCAGGGCCGCAGCGAAAGCCGCGCCCATGACCAGCGCCAGTCCTGATGTCGCATTGCGCAGCCTGTTGCGCGGGGTGTTCTCAGCTTTTACCATCTGTCCGACCGCCTGCCCGTAGTCTCTTGTCAGCTCGTAATCTCTGGCAAACCTGTGACTGACAGGGCCAATCGGGGCCCGCCGCCGCAGCTTTCCTCTTATCCCTGCCTGCCATTCCCGAAGCCGGGGCGCAAGCCCTGCCAGCCTGACCCGCCCCGGTCGGGCGGCGCCTTGCGCGGCGATCAGTAGCAGCGCCTCGAAGGGCCAGCCTTCTGGCCGCTGCCAAAGCCGATCAGATCGACAGAAAGGCCGAATGACGTGGTGGGGGTCACACTATCTGACGAGGTGAAACGGCGCGAGAGGGAAACATCCACCACAACGCATTCATTACGGAACTCCAGCCCGAGGCCCGCAATGGTGCCGCGGGTCTGGTTGAAATCATAGCGCCCTTCGGCCTTGGCCGCGAGGGCAGGGTTCACCCGCCAGACCGCATCAAAGGTCAGCTCGCGGGTCGGATCGGGGCGGTTTTCCTCGATATCCGCGACCGCCCAGAGTGCGGAAGAGGACAGGGTCACTGTCTCATTCGCGGCGCTCAGCCGCAGCTCGGCCTTGCTGAGTTCAAGGTCATTGTCAAAAACCGTGCGCCCGGTGGCAGAGAGGCCATTGGGAAGCCCCACCGTTGCCGCCAGCAGCCAGTCGGAATTCAGCCCGCCAAGGCCCGATCCGGGGCTGAAACTGTCGCTGTCATTGCGCCGGAACACCTTGCCCAGCGTGAAGCCTGCATTCCAGCCCGCCGGATCATAGCGCGTCCAGGTCAGCCCGACATTGGCGCGGCTGGACTGTTCAATCGCATCCGCACCGGGAAAGCGGTCAAGCGCATAGATATTGCCCTCGTCAAACTCGACCAGCACCGAATCCTCATTGGGCAGGCCGGAGCGGTCCCGGGTCGCGCCGATCAGCTGGATCACCGGCTCGATCACATGCGTCGCACCTGAGGCGGTCGCTTTGACAAAAGGCCAGCGCAGCTCGAGCCCGGCTGCGGCATGGCCCCGGGTATAGCGGCCGGCAAAGACCGCATCCTGGCGCAGCCGGTAGGCATCGACCTGGGCCTCGCCCAAGAGCGTGGCAACAATACCCGGATCGCTGACAAAGCTGCGGCGCCAGTCGAACCGCGCGGAAAGCCGGCTTACGTCACGGCCATCGGCGATCCCGTCGGCTTTGGCCGGGTCAAGGCTGTCATAGGGACTGGATGAGGTGCGGTAATGCGAATGCCATTGCAGCCGGAAACCACCCAGCCCCCCGAGCGGCCCCAGCGAGAACCGCCGGTGGAAGGTCAGATCGGTCGCAAGCGCGGGCAGGGTGTCATTGTCCTCGTCATCCCGAAGCGACTGGAAGCTGACCATCCTGGCCGAGAAAAACCCGTTGCGGCGCACCCGGCTGATCTCGGCCCGGCTGTCGAGCCGGTCGGTATCGGAATAGCCGTAATCCAACAGATAGGCATTGTCGGATGTGGTCTGGATGTCAAAGGTCAGCCGGAAATCATCGGGCAGCTGAAAGCCGCCCCGGGCACGGAACCAGCCGCGCGTCGTCTCTTCGGTCAGCTTGTCCTTCGTCACCGCGCCTTCAAGCTGGATCGCGCCGGTCCGGAAGGCCTGACGGTAGCGCAGTTCCAGCGTCTGACTGTCGCGGGTGGTGACATAGGGCGTGAGCGTCAGATCGCGGCTTTCCCCAAGCGCAATGAAATAGGGCAGTTTCAGCCCCGAGCCGAGGCTCGATGTCGTGCGCAGCCGGGGCGCGAGAAAACCTGTCGCCCTTTCGCGGGTGGAATCGGGCAGGCGCAGACGCGGAATATAGGCCACAGGCATTCCGGCGACGCGGAACTGGGCGTTTTCAAAGAAGATCATCCGCTCTTCTGCGTCATGGATCACGCGTTTCGCCCGGATCTCCCACAAAGGCGTCGGATGGCTGGCGCAGACCCTGCAGCTTGAGGCTACCACATTCGACATTGCCGAATAGCGCCCGCCGATCCGCGCGATATTGCCCGCTGCGAGTTGCAGCTGATGGTCCAGCACGACACGGGCGCTTTGCAAAAGCCCCTCATTCATATCGGCGGACAGTTCGGCCTGCGAGGCGAGGATCAGCATTTTGCCTTCGGCATCGGTCAGGCTCAGCGGACCTTCGATGAAAAGCCTGTCGGTCGATTTGTCATAGATGACCCGCGTGGCCGAAAGCCGGTAGCCGCCCTGCAGCACCTCGACCTTGCCCGAGGCGACAAGACGGTTGTTCCCCTCGATTTCCAGCCGGTCAGAGATCAGCGTGGCGCGGTCATCCGTTGCCTGTGCCAGAAGTGGCGCGGTGGAGCATAAAAGCGAGACGGCCAGCGATGCGACGAGGCGGCGTATCCGCATATCAGCCGTCCTCCAGATGCAACAAAAGACCAAGCGCAAGCATCACCGCAGCAAGCGGCGGGCTCCACGCGGCCAGTGATACCGGAATCTGGCCGCTGTCGCCAAGGGCCTGCGCGAAATTCCTGAGGAAGAAGAGCGCGAATCCGGCGAGGATGGCGTAAAGCACACGGATGCCGGTTTTCCCGGCGCGGGTATGGCGCATGGTAAAGCCTGCGGCAACCAGCACCATTGCGGTCAGCAGGAGCGGCTGGGCCAGTTCCATCTGGAACCACAGACGGTAGGCGCGGGCGGAAAAACCGGCCTGCTCGAGGTCTTTGATGTAATTCGGCAATTGCCAGACCGGCACGGCCGAAGGCGTGCCGAAACTGTCGCGGATCCGTTCGGGCGTCAGGTCAGAGGGCAGGCGGGTGCCATCAGGCCAGGATTTGACCGATAGTTCGGGGTTGTCGGCGTTCAGATTCCAGACCCTGGCGCCCGAAAGGATCCAGGCGCCCTTGACCAGTTTCGCGCTGGTGGTCTCGATCCGGGTGACTGGCAATCCCTCTTCGCCAAAGGTCAGGAAGGTCACGCGGTTCAGTTCGGTTCCGTCGAAATTGGCCCGGGCAGCCTGGATCACTGTCTGGCCATAGCTGCCGCCCTGGCGCAGCCAGAGCCCGGCATCCGACACCGACAGGACCGAACTGCCATCTGCCGCATAGCGGGCCGAAAGGTCATCATAGGCGCGCGAGGTGGCCGCCACCATCGGGTTCAGCACCGCGACCGCCATCAGCCCGATCAGCGTTGCAACGACCACCGGCGTCGCAAGAAAGCGCAGCCCTGAACGCCCGGCCGCCCGCACCACCACCAGCTCGGAAGACCGCGCCAGCGACAGGAACATCGCGATCGACCCCATCACGAAAATCAGTGGCAGGATGCGGTACAGGGTTTCGGGCACATTCAGGATCGAGAGGTGGAACGCATCGCCAAGACCTGCGCCCTTGCCCGAGAATTTGCGCAGCTGCTCGATCATGTCGATCAGCATCAGGATGCCGAAAAACACCAGGAACACCTGGCCCACCGTCATCGCAAATCGGCGCGCGATATAGAGGGAAAGCGTCATGTAACGCCTCCGGCTTCGGCCTGTGGCGCCCTGATGCAGCGCGGGCGCCCGGCATACCACAGCATCACCGTGGCCAGAACGAGGCCGAGCACCGGCGCCGCATAGACCAGCGGCCAGCGGTTTTCCGACCGCAATGCCGCGCCCGAGCCGGCGGTATTGACCAGTTGCAAGAGGATGATCAGCAGCACCGCCAGCCCGATCTGGCGCCACAGCCCAAAGCGCGAATACCCCCCGAGCATCAGCGCGGCAAAGCCCAGAAGCGGCGCCGCGATCCCAAGCAGCGAGGTCGCGATCCGGCCATGGCCTTCCTCCAGCAGCTTTGCCCGGCTCTCGCCGGTCTCGGTCTGAAGGTCTGGCCCGGCGATCAGCAGATCGGGCGTCGATACCTCGCGCAGGCTGCGCAGGCGGGTGGCTTTGGCGCCGACGATTCCCGCCATATCAAGAGTGAAATCGGAGAATCGCGTAACCGAAAGTCGCGCGCTGCCGTCCTGGGCCAGGTTTTGCGCCATCCCGTCCAGCATCACGAGGCGCGGCCCTTCTTCGCCGCGCACGATCAGTGCCTGGCGGGCAGTATAGGTGACACGCTCCCTCGGGTTGCGGTCATCGGCAAGGAAAATGTCATTCAGCTCGCCCAGCTGGCTGATTTCGCGGATGTAAAGTGTGACCCCGGCGGCGGGATGCATGAAACGCCCCTCATTGAGAAACCGCGCGGTGACATTTTCCGAGATCTCGGCCGAGCGGGCGGTCAGCCGGGCCTGGCTTCTGGGGACAAGAAAATTCGTCAGGGCCATCTGCATCGCGAAAACACAGATCCCGAAGAACAGCACCGGTCGCGCGAGGCGAAAGGCAGATAAGCCGGTGGCCTGCATCACCACCAGTTCCGAATCCTGCATCAGCCGGTTCACCGCATAAAGGCAGGCGGCAAAGGCCGAGACCGGCAACACCAGGCGGATCACATTCGGCAGCGTCAGAAGCGAGAATTCGACAAAAACCAGCGCGGTCTGACCGTCGCCGATCAGCTGGTCAAAAAGCCCCACGGCGCGATTGACCCAATAGACCGCCACCAGCACAAGGCTGAAAAAGCCGAACAGAGCCAGAAGCTGGGAAAGCAGATAGCGGTCGAATTTCGACAAGTGGGATACCGGAAGTCGCAATCTGCCGGCGCGCGGGCCGGCAGGGGGAGTGGCTGTTTCGGCGCCGACCCTAGCCGATATCGCGGCCAGGGAAAACTCATATCTGGTCAAGCGGGGCCCGGGGGGCTAGCTTTGGGCGAAAGCGCGGAAATGCCGGTCGCCGGCCCTTGATCTCTGCGTCGAAATCAACTTGTTTTTACAGGGAAATCAGCATCATGTCGCATCCTGTTCAGATCCGTTTTGAAGATACCGACAAGGGGGATCTGACGGATCTTACCGGGCGTATTGCGCTTTTCGCAGATGCCGCAGGCGCCTTGTCGCCCATGGCGCGCAAGCTGGACCGCGCGGCCAAAGGCGCGCTGACCCGCGCGGTCGGGTCTGAGGCATTCGGCAAGCTTAAACCGGGCGAAGCGCTGGAGCTGGCCTTTCCCGCCGGGCTCGCAGCCGATGCGGTGCAAATCCTGCGCCTGCCAAAGCGCACCGATGCGGAATCCGCGCGCAAAGCCGGCGCCAGCATTGGTGCGGCGCATCGCGACAAGGCGCTGACGGTTCTGGCCGAGACCCATCCGCGCGCGGCGGAAATCGCCTTTGGCCTCGCGCTCCGGGCCTATGAATTCGAGATCTACCGCTCGGGCGACAAGAAGGGTTATGGGCCGGTCTCGTTCTGTGTGGCAAAACCCGAAGAGGTCGCGGCGGAAGCCGCCCCCTTTGCCGCGCTGGCAGAAGGGGTGTTCTTCACCCGCGATCTGATCAATGAGCCCGCGAATGTGCTGAACACCTATGAATTCGCCGCCCGGCTGGCGGCGATGGGGGAACTGGGCCTTGAGGTCGAGATCCTCGAGGAGGAAGAGCTGGAAAAGCTCGGGATGCGGGCGCTGCTGGGGGTCGGTCAGGGATCGGAAAGCCCGTCCAAGGTCGTGGTCATGCAATGGAAGGGCGGCGCAAAAGACGAGCCGCCGCTGGCGCTTGTGGGCAAAGGTGTGTGTTTTGACACTGGCGGCATCAGCCTGAAACCGGCGGCCGGTATGGAAGACATGGTGATGGATATGGGTGGTGCCGCCACCGTCGCCGGGGTGATGCGGACGCTTGCGCTGCGCAAGGCAAAAACCAATGTGGTCGGGCTGGTGGGCCTTGTCGAGAATATGCCCGACGGGCGGGCGCAGCGGCCGGGCGATGTCGTGCGCTCGATGAAGGGTGACACGATCGAGGTGATCAACACCGATGCCGAAGGCCGTCTCGTGCTGGCCGATGTGCTCTGGTACACGCAGGAGCGGTTTGCGCCGCGCGGGATGATTGATCTGGCGACCCTGACGGGGGCGGTGATCGTGGCGCTTGGCGACGAGAATGCCGGGGTGTTTTCCAATGATGACACGCTGTGCAATGCCTTCCTGAAGGCGGCGGCGGGCGAGAATGAGGGGGCCTGGCGGCTGCCTCTGGGCGCGGCCTATGACCGGATGCTGAAAAGCCGTGTCGCGGATATGCGCAATTCCTGCGGGCGCGAGGCCGGCTCGATCACCGCCGCGCAGTTCCTGCAGCGCTTTGTGAAACCCGATATGCCCTGGATCCATCTGGACATCGCCGGCACCGCCTGGGCGAAAACGGGAACCGAGTTCAGTCCGAAAGGCGCGACCGGCTGGGGCGTCCGGGCGCTGAACCGGCTGATCCAGGACCGGTTCGAGGGCTGAGCCGCCCATGGGTGCGGTCAAATTCTACCATCTGACGGGGCGCAGTCTTGCCGAGGCTGCGCGCCCGATCCTGACCCAGGCTCTGGGTCAGGGCTGGCATGTGATGCTGCGCGGCCCGGATCCTGCGCTGCTGGAGCGGCTGGATATGCAGCTCTGGCTGGAGCCGAGGGACGGGTTCCTGCCGCATGGGCTTGCGGGGGGCGATCATGATGCCCTCCAGCCGATTCTGCTGGGCACGGGGGCTGCGGTCAATGGCGCGAAGGCGGTGATGCTTTTGGCGGGATCGCCGGTCGATCCGGGCGAGGCGGCTCTGATGGAGCGGGTCTGGCTTTTGTTCGAGGGCGCCGATGAGCGGCAGATGCAGGCGGCGCGGGCCGAATGGAAAGCGGTGGTCGCGGCCGGGCTGGTGGCGGAATACTGGTCGGATGCCGCGGGGCGGTGGGAGATGAAGACCGCGACCGGCGGGACTTCTGGCTGACGCCGGACGCCTCCGGCGGGAGTATTTATGTCAAGAGGAAGCCGGCAGGGTTTCAGCGCGTCAGGATCATGCGGTCGCCTTCGATGCGGATCGAGAAGCGGCGCAGGTAATCCATGCCAAGCAGCGAGCCGTCCATTTCACCCTCATTCACCCAGGCGTCCATGGAACGGTCGGTGAAGGGGCCGAAATCGATTTCATCAAGCGTGACACGGGCCGTGCGCACGACACCATTGGCGGTGGAGGCCTCGCCGAAATAGCGCAGCTCATCAGGGTGGAAGCCCAGCCGTTCCGCATCGCGGCGAGAGATCACCATATTGGTGGCGCCGGTATCCACCATGAAGAAGACCTCGGAGCCGTTGATGTCGAGGGCGGCGTAGAAATGGCCGTCCGCGGCGCGGCGCAGCACCATCTCGCCGGCTTCACTGGCCATCTGGCGCGGTCGGTTCTCGCCCTGGATATCGTTCCAGAGCCCGTAGCCTGCGGCAAGGCCCACGAAGATCAGCCCCCAGGCGGCGAAGGTGCGCAGGGCCGCGCCGAAGCGGCCGCGATATTCGACGAGGATCCAGCCCCCAAGCGCCGCCACCAGCAGGCTGAGATAGATGACGCGCGGCCAGAGCTCTGAATCCATTTGGGTCTCCTTTGCGCTGACTATGGCGCAAAGGCGGGCGGGCGGGAAGGGCGTCAGCCGGTGATCAGCCCGGTCTGGCGCACCCCGTCGATCACGAACTGGACAGAAAGCGCCGCGAGCAGCATGCCCAGAAGCCGGGTGATCACCACGGTGCCGGTGCGGCCCAGCAGGCGCTCCAGCAGCGGCGAGGCGCGGAAGAAGAGGAAGGTCACCAGCATGATCGCCGCGAGGAGGAGGATTACGGCAAGCTTGGCACTCCAGGCCTCACCCGCCTGGCCCATCAGCAGGATCATGGTGGCGATGGCGCCGGGGCCGGCGATCAGCGGTGTTGCGAGCGGGAAGACCGAGGGGTCGTGATCGGGATCGGGCTGCTGGCCCTCGCGCCGCTGGGTGCGGCGTTCGAACAGCATGTCGAGGGCGGTGAGGAACAAAAGGATGCCGCCGGCGATGCGGAAGGCCGGCATCGAAATGCCGATGAAGTTCAGGATCACTTCGCCGAAAAGGCCGAAGATCAGCAAAAGGGCGGCAGCGATCAGGCAGGCGCGGCGTGCCATGGCGCGGCGATGGCCTGGGTCCATGCCCTGCGTCAGGGCGATGAACAGCGGCACGAGGCCCGGCGGGTCGATCACCACGAAAAGCGTGGCAAAGGCGGTGATCAGAAATGCGCTGTCCATGGCTGACTGTCGGGGGGGAAACCCGGTTCCGTCAACCGGCTTTCACCGCTCCGGGGGGCAGAAATGCAAAAGGGGAAGGCGCGTGGCCTTCCCCTTTGCTGTGATTTGCCGACCGGCTTACTTGCCGAGGGTGACGAAGCGATGCGCGTCTTCGATGAAGGCCTTGTCGAGGAAAGGCGCTTCATTCGAGCCGAAGGGCATCTGCGCCTGGAGTTTCCAGCTGGCGGGCAGGTTGAACCCGGCGGTCAGCGCGGCATCGGCGATCGGCGAATAGTGCTGCAGGCTGGCGCCGATGCCTTCTTCGGCAAGCGCGGTCCAGACGGCAAGCTGCGCCATGCCGGCGGAATGCAGCGAGAAGCCCGGGAAAGCATCGGCATAAAGCGGGAAGTTTTCCTGCAGGCCTTTGATCGTGTCCTGGTCTTCATAGAACAGAACAGTGCCAAGGCCGGCAGCGAAGGATTTCAGCTTGGCCTCGGTCGAGGCGAAAGCGTCGGCCGGAACGATCTTGCGCAGTTCGGCATCGATCAGCGACCAGACTTTCTCGCTGTCGGCACCGAACAGGATCACGGCGCGCGAGCTTTGCGAGTTGAAGGACGAGGGGGCCTGGCGGATCGCCTCTTTGATCAGCGCTTCGATCTGATCTTTCGACAGGGTCACATTGCGGCCAAGCGCATATTGGGTGCGGCGCTTGGTCAGGGCTTCGATGGTCTTCGACATTTTCAGGTGCCTATCTGGATGCCGCAATGCGGCGTTTGCGTTGACACCTATCAACTCTCGCACCGGGAGAATTTCAAGACGGGTTGACTGTGCAGAGATGAACAGTTCGGGTTCATCTCTGCGGCCATTATGGATTGGCTTTCTCCAGCGCCTCCTGGGCGTTGATCCAGAGGGATTCGGCGCGGTCCAGCGCCTCCATCACCTCGGCATATTTCCGGTTCCAGACCCCCAGATCGCCCTTGCGGTCATCTTCGTAAAGCGCCGGATCCGCGAGTTTCACCGCCAGCTTCGAGCGCATATCCTCGATCTTGGCGACGCGTTCCTCGCATTTCCGAAGCTCGGCCTTCAGCGCGGTCACTTCCTCGCGGCTGGCCTTTTTCACCACAGGCGCGGCTTTCGCGGGTTTATTCGCCTCATCCGGGGTCAGCAGCAGACGGCGGTAATCTTCGAGATCGCCATTATAGGGCTCGACCGCGCCGCCTTTCACCAGCCAGAGCCGATCAGCCACAAGCGACAGCAGATGCATGTCGTGGCTGACAAGGATGACCGCGCCGGAATATTCGGTCAGCGCCTCCACGAGGGCCTCGCGGCTTTCGATATCGAGGTGGTTCGTAGGTTCGTCGAGGATCAGCATATGCGGCGCGTCGATGGTCGCAAGCAGCAGCGAGAGCCGTGCTTTTTGCCCGCCCGAAAGCCGCCCCACGGCGGTTTCCGCCTGATCGGCGCCAAGGCCAAAGCCCGCAAGCCGCGCGCGCAGTTTCGCCTGATGCTCGGAAGGGCGCAGGCGCTGGATATGCTGCAGCGGCGTCTCGTCGATATAAAGCTCATCGACCTGGTGCTGCGCGAAATAGCCGATGCGCAGCTTTGAGGACCGGGTGACGCTGCCACCCGATTCTTTCAGCTTGCCGGCAAGCAGCTTTGACAGCGTCGATTTGCCCTCGCCATTACGGCCCAGAAGCGCGATCCGGTCGTCCTGGTCGATCCGGAGCGAGAGTTTTTTCAGAACCGGCGGCCCGTCATACCCCACGCTCGCGCCATCCAGTGTCAGGATCGGGGGCGAGAGCTCTTCCGGCGCCGGGAAGGTGAAAACCACCCGCGCCGCATCTTCCGGCGCGGTGATCGAGGTCATTTTCTCGAGCATTTTCACGCGGCTCTGGGCCTGCGTCGCTTTCGAGGCCTTGGCCTTGAAACGGTCAACGAAGCTTTGCAGATGGGCGCGGCGGGCCTCTTGCTTTTTGGCTTCGGCGGCCTGGAGGGCGCGGCGCTCGGCCATCTGGCGGGCGAACTGGTCATAGCCGCCCTGCCAATAGGTGAGTTTTCTGTTGTCGAGATGCAGGATGCCCTGGACCGCGCGGTTCAGCAGGCCGCGATCATGGCTGATGATGATGACGGTATGGGGGTATTTCTGGAGGTAGGCCTCCAGCCAGAGCGCGCCTTCGAGGTCGAGATAGTTGGTCGGCTCGTCAAGGAGCAAAAGGTCCGGCTGCGCGAAAAGGACCCCGGCCAGCGCGACCCGCATCCGCCAGCCGCCGGAAAAAGCGGAACAGGGCATGAGCTGCTGGTCTGCATCAAAGCCAAGGCCCTTGAGGATCGAAGAGGCGCGGCCCTCGGCCGACCAGGCGTCGATGTCACTCAGCCGCGACTGGATCTCGGCAATCCGGGCCGGGTCGGTTGCGGTCCCGGATTCCAGGATCAGGCTGGCGCGCTCGGTATCGGCCGCGAGCACCGTGTCGAGAAGCGAGGTCTCCGACGAGGGCACTTCCTGCGCGACGCCGCCGATCTTCGCGCGGCTGGGCAGCGAAATCTCGCCGCCTTCCAGTGCCAGCTGGCCGCGGATCAACCGGAAGAGCGTGGTCTTGCCGGCGCCGTTGCGCCCGACAAGGCCGACCTTATGGCCGGTGGGAATGGTGGCCAAGGCCCCTTCAAACAGGGGGCGGCCTTCGACGGAATAGGTGATGTCAGAGATGCGCAACATGGCGCCCGCCTTGCCAGCGCCTGCGTCTCAGGTCAACCGGGATCAGGCGGGGATCGGCAGGGAACCCGCGCTTTTGGCCCAAAGCCGCTGCGCGGCTCCGGTCCAAAAGGCGCGGGCGGGGGCAGGCCTGCTGGCGCAGGCCTGCGGTCGGCATGGGCGGCAGGCGGCACCGCGCCTGCCTTGCCGCGAACTCAATGGCCAGATCAGAAGCCGCGTGAGAGGGCTGCGACACCGGTTCGGGCGATTTCTTTCAGGCCAAGCGGGCGCATCAGATCTGCAAAAGCGTCGATCTTGTCCGGAGTGCCCGTCAGCTCGAAGACAAAGCTCTCGAGGCTGGTATCGACCACCTTGGCACGGAAAATCTCGCACAGCCGCAGCGCCTCGATCCGCTGATCGCCCTTGCCGACCACCTTGAACAGCGCGAGCTCGCGCTGCACGCTCGGCCCTTCGGCGGTCAGGTCATGGACGGCATGCACCGGGACCATACGCGACAGCTGTGCCTCTATCTGGTCGATCACCGCCGGTGTCCCGCGCGTGACAACTGTGATCCGCGAGCGATGCCCGGTATGATCGACCTCGGCCACGGTCAGACTGTCGATGTTGTAACCACGGCCCGAAAACAGCCCGATCACCCGCGCCAGCACGCCAGGTTCATTTTCGACGATCACCGCCAGCGTATGGCTCGCCTCGACCTCGGAATGGGGGTCGCGCAGGTCATAGGCGGAGTGGCTGGTTGAGCCTTTTTTGATCTTAAGCGCAGACATCGGCTGCCCTCTCATTTTCTGTCTCTAAATATCCCGGGGGTGTGGGGGCAGGGCCCCCACGCGCGATGTCACACCAGCACGGCGCCCGATTTGAACGCATCCGCATCGGCCGAAAGCAGCATCTCGTTATGCGGCTTGCCCGACGGAATCATCGGGAAGCAGTTCTCATGCTTCTCGACGCGGCAATCAAAGATCACCGGCCCGTCATAGCGGATCATCTCCAGGATCGCGTCATCGAGATCCTTCGGATCGTCAACCCGCAGCCCTTTGCAGCCGAAAGCCTCCGCCAGTTTCACGAAATCGGGCAGGCTTTCCGACCAGGAATGCGAATAGCGCTCGCCATGCAACAGCTCCTGCCACTGGCGCACCATACCAAGCCGCTCATTGTTCAGGATGAACTGCTTGACCGGCGCGCGGAACTGCATCGCCGTCCCCATCTCCTGCATATTCATCAGCCAGGAGGCCTCACCCGCCACGTTGATCACCAGCGCTTCGGGATGCGCGACCTGCACCCCGATCGAGGCCGGAATGCCATAGCCCATGGTCCCGAGGCCCCCGGAGGTCATCCAGCGGTTCGGCTCGTCAAAGCCGAGGAACTGCGCCGCCCACATCTGATGCTGGCCGACTTCGGTGGTGATGTAGCGATCCATGCCCTTGGTCAGCGCTTCGAGCCGCTCCAGCGCATATTGCGGTTTGATCGTGCTCGAAGACGGCGTGTAGGAAAGGCAGTTGACCGCCCGCCACTCATTGATCTGACCCCACCATTTCGCGAGCCCGTCTTTATTGACGCGGCGCCCGCGCGCCTTCCAGATCTTCAGCGCGTCTTCCAGGATATGGCCGACATCGCCCAGGATCGGCACATCGACCCGGATCACCTTGTTGATGGATGACGGATCGATATCGATATGCACTTTTTTCGATTTCGGCGAGAAATCGGCCACACGCCCGGTGATGCGGTCGTCAAAACGCGCGCCGACATTGATCATCAGATCGCAGCCATGCATCGCCAGATTGGCCTCATAAAGCCCGTGCATCCCCAGCATCCCAAGCCAGGCCTTGCCGCTGGCCGGATAGGCACCCAGCCCCATCAGCGTCGAGGTGATCGGAAAGCCGGTCGCCTCGACAAACTCACACAGGAGCTGGCTCGCGCCCTTGCCGGAATTGATCACGCCGCCGCCGGTATAGAACAAAGGCCGCTCGGCGGTCTCCATCAGTTCCACCATCCGCGTGATGGCGTCGATATCGCCCTTCACCCGCGGCTGATAATGCGAGACCTTTGCCTTTTCCGGTGCGGTATAGGGGCCGGTCGCGAATTGCACATCCTTGGGGATATCGACGAGCACCGGGCCCGGACGGCCCGATTTCGCGACATGGAAGGCCTGGTGGATCGTATCCGCGAGTCTGTCGGTCTCTTTCACCAGCCAGTTCATCTTGGTGCAGGGGCGGGTGATGCCAACGGTGTCAGCCTCCTGGAACCCATCGGTTCCGATCATGAAGGTCGGCACCTGGCCCGAGAGGACGAGGATCGGAATCGAATCCATCAGCGCATCGGTCAGCCCGGTCACGGCATTGGTCGCGCCCGGCCCCGAGGTCACCAGCGCCACCCCCACCTTGCCGGTCGAACGCGCATAGCCTTCGGCCATATGGACCGCGCCCTGTTCGTGACGGACAAGAATATGGCGGATGTCGTTTTGCTGGAAAATCTCGTCATAGATCGGCAGGACTGCGCCGCCGGGATAGCCAAACACCACCTCGACGCCCTGATCCTTCAGAGCCTGCACCACCATCTTCGCGCCGGTCATCACCTTTGCCGTCATCGCTGCACCGTCATCCTCTCGCCAGCTCCTGCCGGCCGTTCCAAAACAAAAAGCCCCCGAGGGTTAATCCGGGGGCGCATGGGAGACCATTATGGCAACCGTTACCGGCCCATGCGCCTGTCCCTTACGACGACAATAATCCTGCCCATACGCATCTCCTCAGCGCAGCGGCCTGTGACAGTCCGCGCGACTGACGGGACCCTAAGGCAAGCTGTTAAGGGGCGTCAACCGTAAATCTGCACTGAATCTGTCCAGGACGGGGTGAAAATCGCAACAATATTTCGACCGCGGGTCGCGGAGGGCAATTTTCGTGTTTTCGTGCCCCGAATCTGTGGCAGCCCTGGCTTGTGGCAGAGGGGGGAGCGCGACGCGCGGCCTAATTTTCCTCCAGGGTGAAACCGTGTTCACAACGGATAATCGCAACAGGGCACAGAAGCGGACGGGCGGGCGCAGGTTTCATCCTGGCACTAATAGTCCCGACGGCGGCAAGCAGGACCAGCGGCAGGTGCGACATCTTTTCAGGAGCCACGCGCCTCCGGCAGGCTGATCTTTGCGACCTGTTCGGCGATCGGATCGACCGAGAGCGGATGAAGCTCGGCCCGGTGATCGGCGGGCGAGCCCAGATCGGTCCATTGCCCGCCCTTGAAAATCTCCAGCGCGTCAAAGCTGGCCTTATACCCCATCTTGCGGCTGCCCGGCACCCAATAGCCAAGATAGACATAGGGCAGCCCGGCCTCGCGCGCGATCTCGACATGATCAAGGATGATATAGCTGCCCAGCGAACGCGCATTCATCGCGGGGTCGTAAAAGGAATAGACCATCGAAAGCCCGTCATCGAACACATCGGTCAGACAGACCGCCGCGAGCCGGCTGCCCTGGTCTGAACCATAGCGGTCTGAACCATAGCGGTCCGACCCGCCAGGATCCGCGCTGTCCACGGGACGGGTATATTCGATCACCCGCGACCGGATCGGGGTTTCCTCGATCATGGCAGCGAATTCGAAAATATCCATATCCGCCATACCCCCATCGGCATGACGGGTGTCGAGATAGCGGCGGAACAGCTGGAACTGGTCTTCCGTCGCCCAGGGGCTGGTTGCATTGCGGGTCAGATCCTCGTTCTTCTTCAGAACCCGCTTCTGGGTGCGCGAGGGATTGAAATCCGCAACCCGGATCCGCGCCGAGAGACAGGCCGAACATTCCGCGCAGGACGGGCGGTAAAGCACATTCTGGCTGCGCCGGAAGCCCTGTTTCGACAGCGCGTCATTCAGCCTCTGCGCATGTTCGCCCTGCAATGCCGTGAACAGCTTACGCTCCATCCGCCCGTCGAGATAGGGGCACGGCTGCGGAGCGGTCACATAGAATTGTGGGGCGATGGGAAGGGTATGGCGCATCTGGCTGTCGGGGGTGTTACGGGTCTCTGTCGGTTGGCGTGTCTTAAGTCCGGGCGCGGGAGGGCGCCCTTTCGCAGGATGGTCTTTGGGACGCGGG
The DNA here is from genome assembly GCF_016405985.1 of Paracoccus sp. IB05. Taxonomy (GTDB): domain Bacteria; phylum Pseudomonadota; class Alphaproteobacteria; order Rhodobacterales; family Rhodobacteraceae; genus Pseudogemmobacter. The sequence goes on along the minus strand of NZ_JAEFCF010000028.1, from coordinate 32,277 downwards.
CAATATTTTCAGGCAGGCCTGGCGGATCGGGCATGAACCCGGAGAGAGCCAGCGGTGGTCAAGCGAGACCCTAGCAAGGGCAATCCCATCCGACAACAGCGCAAATTCGGCAAAACGGCGCCCCGGCCACTGGCCGGAGCGCTGATGTTTTCCTGCCTTTCACGCGATGGAAACCCTTCGCCGGGCACCGCTCAGCTGGTATGCCTCGCCGGCAGCGGCTTTGATAAGGGCGACATCAGGGGCGCAGTGCCTCAGTATTCGCCACGGCGGGGTGCTTCGCCGGTTTCCGGCCCGGTTTCAGCGCCGGTTTCAGCTCGGGCGGCGGCGGCATCAGAGACGCCCTGGGCGCGTTCCTCCATGAAATGGTCGAATTCCTGCTTGTCGCGGGCATCGCGCAGGCGTTGGAGGAAGGATTCAAATGCGCCCTGTTCGTCTTCCAGCCGGCGCAGGGTCTCATCGCGGTAAGAGTCGAAGGCCGCATTGCCGGTGGCGCGGAACGGCGCGTGGCGGTCAAAGCCCTGGCGGCCAAAGCCATTGCGGGCGCTGCGGTCATGTCTGCGGTTGCTGCAGGCGAATCCAAACATCTGTTTTCCCCAGATCATCCAGGCCAGAATTGCGAGGCCAAGCGGAAAGAAAATCACGAACCCCGCCACCATGGCGGCAATCCAGGCCCATTTACCACGGGCATCAAGCCAGGCCTCAACCTGGCGAAGCCGGTCGGTAAACCCGCGAAAGGCCATCATGCCCGTGCGGGAACCAGCTGTGCTGTTCATCTCAAGGTCACTCCCTGTTCGGATGTAAATGTCGTTCACATGGATAATTTGCGGCTGGCTCCCGGTTCTTTCAAGAGGGATGTGAATGATATTTACATATCAGGAGCCGTGCTGCCTGGCGGTTCAGCGGCTTTTCGCCTGGGCCAGCCGGGACGCCCCGGGCTACCGGGGCGGCTCCTGGCGGTCGGAAAGGCGGAATTCTTTGCCAAAGCCGCGCCGCCCGCGATCAGGGGAATTGACCCCCCCGTCACCGCGCCGCATTTTGCGCCCATGTCAGATCACGCCTTTGCCGCCCGCATCACCCGCCAGCCCATCGCCTTCGATCCCGCAGCCGGGGCGGGGGCCAGGGCTGAATTTGCCGATCTCGGGCCTTTGGTGGCGGGGTTGATCGGGGGCATAGCAGGCTGTTCGCCCTATCTCGGCGGCCTGCTGGAACGCGAGGGGGTCTGGATCCGCCAGGCGCTCGCGGGCGCGCCGGAACATGCGCTCGCCTCTCTTCTGGCCGAGCCGCGCGAGGCCGGGCTTGATACGCTGGGTGCTGCGCTGCGCCAGGCCAAACGGCGTGCGGCGCTCCTGACGGCGCTGTGCGATCTGGGCGGGGTCTGGCAGCTGAATGAAGTGACCGGCGCGCTCACCGCGCTTGCCGATCTCGCGGTCGATCTCAGTGTCAAATGGCTGGTGGCCGAGGAAATCCGCCGCGGCAAATTGCCCGGCGCAGACCCGCAGGATGCGGAGACCGCGGGTGGTATGACCGTGCTTGCCATGGGCAAGATGGGCGCAGGCGAGCTGAACTACTCCTCGGATATCGACCTCATCTGCCTTTTCGACCAGGAGCGCTATGGCGAGGACCAGGCCGAGGCCCGCGCCAGTTTTATCCGCGTGACCAAGAAAATGACGGCGATCCTCTCGGACGTGACCTCCGAAGGCTATGTTTTCCGTACTGATCTGCGGCTCCGGCCCGATGCCTCGGTGATGCCGGTCTGCCTCTCGATGGGGGCGGCCTATAATTACTATGAGGCGGAGGGGCGCACCTGGGAACGTGCGGCCTATATCAAAGCCCGCCCCTGTGGCGGCGATCTGGAGGCCGGGCAGCGCTTTTTGCAGTCGCTGACTCCCTTTGTCTGGCGCAAACATCTCGACTATGCCGCGATACAGGACGCGCATGACATGCGGCTGAGGATCCGCGAACATCGCGGGCTGAATGGTCCGTTGACGGTCGAGAATCACAATATCAAGCTCGGCCTTGGCGGCATCCGCGAGATCGAGTTTTTCACCCAGACCCGCCAGCTGATCGCCGGGGGCCGCGACCCGGATCTGCGTGATCCGACCACCGAAGGCGGCCTTGCGGCGCTGGCAGAAAAGGGCTGGATCCCGGGCGATGTGGCCACTGAGCTGACCACGCTTTACCGCGCGCATCGCGAACTGGAGCACCGGCTCCAGATGGTCGGCGATGCGCAGACCCAGACCATGCCGCCGACTGCCGGGGGCGTCGCGCGGATTGCCGCCTTCATGGGCGAAGCCGAGGACCAGTTCCGCGAGGGGCTGATCACGCGGCTGAAGCGCACCGATGATCTGACCGAGGGGTTCTTCGCCCCTGATGAGCCCGCGGAGGAAGCGCCGCAGCTCTCCGATCACGCCCGTTCGATCGTCGGGGGCTGGCAGCACTACCCCTGTCTGCGCTCGGATCGCGCCCAGACCATTTTCCGCCGCCTCCGCCCGCAATTCCTGAAATCGCTGGCCGCAGCCGCCAATCCGGATGAGGCGCTGGTGGCCCTTGACGGGTTTCTGGCAGGCCTGCCTTCGGGCGTGCAGATCTTCTCGCTGTTCGAGGCCAATCCGCAGCTGGTGGCTCTGATCATCGACATTGCCGGCACCGCGCCGGAACTTGCCCGGTATCTCTCACGCAATGCGGCGGTCCTTGATGCGGTGATCGGGGGGGCGTTCTTCGAGCCCTGGCCCGGCGCGCGCGGCCTGACGGGGGCGCTGTCGCAACGGCTTGGGGACCTTGCCGATTACGAACGTCAGCTCGACGAGGCGCGGCGCTGGATGAAGGAATGGCATTTCCGCATCGGCGTCCATCACCTGCGCGGGCTGATCGACAGTTTCGAGGCCGGCAAGCAATATTCCGATCTGGCCGAGGCGGTGGTTGCCGCGCTCTGGCCCCGGGTCGTGGCTGAATTCGCGGCCAAACATGGCGCGCCGCCGGGCCGGGGCGCGGTGCTGCTGGGCATGGGAAGCCTTGGGGTAGGGCGGCTCAATGCCTGTTCTGATCTTGACCTGATCCTGATCTATGATGCTTTCGCAGACGGGGTCGAGGCTGAACATTCTGAGGGCCGCCGCCCGCTGCCGGTGCGCACCTATTACGCGCGCCTGACCCAGGCGATGGTGACAGCACTGTCGGCCCAGACGGCGGGGGGCAGGCTTTACGAGGTCGATGTGCGGCTGCGCCCTTCGGGGCGCCAGGGGCCGGTTGCGACCTCGCTGACAGGCTGGCGCGATTATCAGATGACTGAGGCCTGGACCTGGGAACATCTCGCGCTCACGCGGGCGCGGGTGCTGGCCGGCGATCCGACCCTTGCCGTCGCGGTCGAAGAGGCCCGTCGCGAGGTGATCGCGGTGAAAGGCGCGGGGGGCAATGTGGTCGCCGATGTCGCGGCGATGCGGGCGCGGCTCCAGGAGGCCAAGCCCGCGCGCGGGGAATGGGAAACCAAGAGCGGCCCGGGCCGGCTGATGGATATCGAGCTTGTCGCCGAAATGGCGGCGCTGATCACCGCGAACCCGGCCCGAACGATTGAGCGCCAGCTTGCCGGCGCGAAACAGGTGCTGGAGAAGTCCGATCAGGAGGGCCTGGCAAAGGCCTGGCGTTTCCTCTGGTCGCTCCATTGCGCGGCGCGGCTCCTGAGCGAAGGGCCGCTTGATCCGGCCACAATCGGCGAGGGGGGGCGCGCGTTTTTGCTGCGCGAGACCGGGGAAAGCGACATGAAGACGCTTCTGGCACAGCTTCGGTCGGTGGTGGTGCTTGCAGGCAGCGTCTGCGCGCGGCAATTTGCGGCAAAACAGAACGGGTAAGGCGATGGGGAGGCTGGCTGTGCGGCTGGAAGAGGCAGATCCGAAGGGACTGGTCCGGGAAAGCTACCGGATCGAAGGGATTTCGCTGGGCGAATGCCGGTCGATCTTTATGGACTGGGCGCTGAGTGTGGCGGATAACCGCAAGATCCCCGATGCGCTGCGCACACTGATCGCGGAATACTGCACCACCGCGCCGGATCATCCGATGAACGAGGTGCTGACCGCCGGGCTGATGCCCGCCGCAGAGCCAAAGCGCCGCGGCGGTCGTCTGGGAAGGTCAGCCTGAGAGGTCAGCGGCGGGCAAGGCCCCTGGCCTCAGCGGCCAGAAAGGTGACCTCGCTCCAGCTGCCGGCCGCAAGCGCGTCTTTCGGCGCCACCCAGCTGCCGCCCACGCAAAGCACATTCGGCAGGCCGAGATAATCACCGGCGTTTTTCAGGCTGATGCCACCGGTCGGGCAGAACCGCACCTGGGGCAGTGGTGATGAGAGCGCCTTAAGAAACCCGGCACCGCCGGCCTGTTCGGCGGGAAAGAACTTCTGCACCGTATAGCCGCGCTCGAGCAAAGCCATGGCCTCCGAGGCCGAAGCCGCCCCCGGCAGCAGTGGCAGACCCTCATCCTCGCAGGCCTCGATCAGTGCCTGGGTGGTGCCGGGCGAAACCCCGAATTTCGCGCCGGCGGCCTTCGCCGCCTTCACATCCGCACGGGTCAGGAGTGTCCCCGCCCCGACCACACCGCCCTCGACCTCGGCCATTGCGCGGATCACATCCAGCGCGGCCTTTGTGCGCAGGGTCACCTCAAGTGCCGGCAGGCCACCTGCGACCAGGGCTTGCGCCAGCGGCGCGGCCTGGGTCACATCTTCTACGATCAGAACCGGTACTACCGGCGCCAGCCGGCAGATCTGTTCAGCGGCAATGGATTGCTCTGCGGGGGTCATGTCTCTTCCTCGGACAGGGATCTGCCAGTGGCAGCGTTGAAATTTGAGTATTTTTATCAAGAGGAAACAGGCATCTTCCTCTTGACCTGAATACTCCCGCCGGAGGCATCCGGCAAAAGTCAGGTGGCGCGGCGGTGGATCAGACGACCACTGCCGCACCATGTTCGGCATTGCCGACCGAGCGGCGGAACATCTCGAAAAGCTCTCGCCCGGTGCCATATCCATTCGCGCTCAGATCGGCCACGACCGGGGCGCGGGTCGCAAAATCGGGGGCGAGGCAGGTCAGCTCACCCTGCACCGCATCAAGGCGCAACAGATCACCATCCTGCAACCGCGCGAGCGGGCCGCCACAGGCGGCTTCGGGTGAGACATGGATTGCAGCCGGCACCTTGCCACTGGCACCCGACATGCGGCCATCGGTCACCAGCGCCACTTTCAGCCCGCGATCCTGCAACACTGTCAGCACCGGCGTCAGCGAATGCAGCTCGGGCATTCCATTGGCCTGCGGCCCCTGGAAGCGCAGCACCACGATCATATCCGAGGTGAACTCGCCGCGCCTGAAAGCCGCCTTTACCGACTCCTGGTCGTGGAACACCCGGGCAGGCGCTTCGATCACATGGCGCTCGGGCGCCACGGCGGAGATCTTGATCACCGCGCGACCGAGATTGCCCTCCAGCTGCCGCAGCCCGCCGGTCTGGGCAAAGGGATCGGCAGCCGGACGCAGGATCCTGTCGTTCAGTGTTTTTGCCGGGCCTTCGCGGTAGCGGAAGGTGCCGTCACAGAGTTCAGGCTCGCGCGTATAATGTGTCAGCCCGTCGCCTGCGACCGTCTTCACATCCTCATGCAAAAGCCCCGCGCCCAGCAGATCGCGGATCAGGAACTGCAGGCCCCCCGCCGCGTGGAAATGGTTCACATCTGCCAGCCCATTCGGGTAAACCCTTGCCATCAGTGGCACTGCGCCCGAGAGATCGTCAAAATCCTCAAGATCGAGCAGCACGCCCGAGGCCCGCGCCATAGCCGGCAGATGCAGCACGAGATTGGTCGAGCCCCCCGTGGCCATCAGTCCGACAATCCCGTTCACATAGGCGCGCTCGTCCAGGATCTCGCCTGCCGGGCGGAAATCATTGCCCAGAGCGGTGATCGCCGCCGCGCGCGCCACAGCCGCCTCGGTCAGCGCCTCGCGCAAAGGCGTGCCCGGGTTGACGAAAGTGGCGCCGGGGAGGTGGAGGCCCATCACCTCCATCAGCATCTGATTGGTATTGGCGGTGCCGTAAAAGGTGCAGGTGCCCGGCCCGTGATAGGAGGCCATCTCGGCCGCCATCAGTTCCTCGCGCGTGGCCTTGCCTTCAGCGAAAGCGGCACGGACCCTGGCTTTCTCGTCATTGCCGATGCCGCTGGTCATCGGGCCTGCGGGGATGAAAATCGACGGGATATGGCCAAAGGTGGCGGCGGCCATGATCAGCCCGGGCACGATCTTGTCGCAAACCCCGAGCCAGAGAGCCGAATCGTAACAGTCATGCGAAAGCGACACGCCCGCCGCCAGCGCGATCACATCACGCGAGAACAGCGACAGCTCCATCCCGGGTTGACCCTGGGTCACGCCGTCACACATTGCGGGCACGCCGCCTGCGACCTGGGCGGTGGCACCAAACCTGCGCGCGGTCTCGCGGATGATCTTCGGGTAATCCTCATAGGGCTGATGCGCCGAGAGCATGTCGTTATAGGCCGTGATCACGCCGATATTCGGCGCCCGGCCAAGCGCGAGATCCGCCTTGTCGGCGCCCATCGCCGCATAGGCATGGGCCTGGTTGGAACAGCTCAGATGCGCGCGCACCGGGCCTTTGGCAACCGCCGCCGCCATTCGCGCCAGATAGGCGGAGCGCGAGTGCTCTGACCGCTTGCGGATCCGGTCGGTGACGCGGGCAATGATCGGGTTCAGGTCTGGCCTCGATGTCATGATGGTCTCTCGGTCCTGGCTTTGGGGATCTCCGTCGCGGGTGTCTGGGGGCCGCATATCGGAGAAGCTGGGGCGGAAATCGGGTCGGCAGGGGGTATCCTGTCCGAAGATAGATCTGTTAGCGCTAACATTAAAGGGTGCCGCCCCATTTTGCAAGCGCTTTGCCATAGGAACAGGCACAAAATGGCGGCTGCGTCAAAGGCAGGATAGCGCGATCCGGCGCGAGATCCGGCCGGCACAGTATTCCAGCACCGCAGAGAAACCATGCCACTTTCACAAAGCGGCCGGGTTGAGTAAGAGGAGGGCATGACAGAGACAGATATCCCCACCTCCGCTTATAAATATCCAACTGTGCGGCTGCGGCCAAAGGCCGAGGCCCGCGCGATCCGCCACGGCTACCCCTGGGTCTATGCCGATGAGCTGGTGATGGACCGCCGGACCTCCGCGCTGGCGCCGGGCGCGCTTGCGGTGCTGGAAGATGCCGAGCGCCGGCCACTTGGCCTTGTGACGGTAAACTCCGCGTCGAAGATCGTGGCGCGGATGCTCGACCGTGATCCGGAGGCGGCGATTGACGAGGCCTGGTTCAAGGCGCGCCTGACCCGGGCGCTGGCCGCACGGGCACGGCTTTACCCAGAGCCGTTTTACCGCCTGGTTCATGCCGAGGCCGACGGGCTCCCGGGCGTGGTGATCGACCGCTTCGGCGATGTGGCGGTGGTGCAACCCAATGCCGCCTGGGCCGAGGCGCATCTTTCAGCGCTTGTCGCGGCGCTGGCAGCGGTTACGGGCGTGACGACCGTGATCAAAAATGGCTCGGGCCGGGCGCGGGGGCTTGAGGGCCTTTCCGAAGAGATCGTGACCGTGCTGGGCGTGACGCCTGGCGCGCCGCTTGCGGTGCCGATGAATGGCGCGACCTATCTTGCCGACCTGACCGGGGGGCAGAAGACCGGCCTCTTCTTTGACCAGCGCGAGAACCATGCCTTCACGGCGCGGCTCGCGCGCGGGGCGCGGGTGCTGGATATGTTCAGCCATGTCGGCGGTTTCGCGCTGGCGGCTTTGGCCGGAGGCGCCGAAAGCGCACTGGCAGTCGACGGATCGGCGGCGGCGCTGGCGCTGGCCGAAGGAGGCGCAAAAGCCTCGGGCGTAGCAGAGCGGTTTTCGACGCGGCAGGGCGATGCCTTCCAGGTGCTCGAGGCGCTTGCTGCGGAAGGGGCGCAGTTCGATCTGGTGATCTGCGATCCGCCGGCCTTTGCCCCGGCCAAACCGGCGCTTGAGGCCGGGCTCAGGGCCTATGAACGGGTGGCAAAACTGGCAGCCGCGCTGGTTGCGCCCGGTGGCTACCTGGTCCTTTGTTCCTGTTCCCATGCCGCGGATCTTTCATCCTTCCGCAATGCTTCGGCCCGCGGGATCGGTCGGGGCGGGCGTCGCGGGCAGCTGATCTATACCGGTTTTGCCGGCCCCGACCATCCGGTGCTGCCGCAGCTTGCGGAAACGGGGTATCTCAAGGCACTGGCCTTCCGTCTGGACGGCTGAGATGAAGGCCGTTCTCGACGCCTGTGTCCTCTTCCCGACAGTGCTGCGGGAGATCTTGCAGGGCGCGGGCGAGGCGGGTCTTTATGAGCCGGTCTGGTCTGACCGGATCCTTGGCGAATGGACGCATTCTTCGGCCAAACTCGGCCCCGGTGTGCAGGTCGTGGCCGAGGGTGAGGCCGCGCTGTTTCGCGCGGCTTTCCCGCGGGGTCGGGTTGCGCCACAACCGGCCATCGAGGCGCGCCTGGTGCTGCCCGATCCCGGCGATCTGCATGTGCTGGCGACGGGCATCGCCGGCCATGCCGATGCGATTGTGACCTTCAACGCCTCGGATTTCCCCGGTCATGTTCTGGCGGCGGAAGGCATTTCCCGAAGGGATCCGGATGGCTTTCTGTGGGAGCTGCACTCGCGCGCGCCGGAAAAGATGGCGGCGATTGTCGAGCGGGTGCGTGCAAAAGCCGAAAGCCTGTCCGGCCAGCCGGTCGGCCTGAAACCGCTTTTGAAACGCGTGCGGCTCTTTCGTCTCGCCAAAGCCCTGGCCGGCTGATCCGGCACCAAAACGGGCGCCCTAAGGCGCCCGCAAATTTCGGAAACGAAATTTGAGCCGGATTTTTTTGAAAAAATCCGGCTTCTGGCTGAGCTCAGCCCTTCAGGATCGAACGCCCCGCGTATTCGGCGGTTTCGCCCAGCATCTCTTCGATACGGATCAGCTGGTTGTATTTCGCCATCCGGTCCGAGCGCGACAGCGAGCCGGTCTTGATCTGACCGCAATTCGTCGCCACGGCGAGATCAGCAATGGTGCTGTCTTCGGTCTCGCCCGAACGATGCGACATCACATTGGTATAGCGCGCGCGATGCGCCATATCGACGGCCTCAAGCGTCTCGGTCAGGGTGCCGATCTGGTTGACCTTCACCAGCATCGAATTTGCGATGCCCTTGCTGATGCCCTCGGCCAGACGGCGCGGATTGGTCACGAAAAGATCGTCACCCACCAGCTGCATCTTATTGCCGATCCTGTCGGTCAGAAGCTTCCAGCCCGCCCAGTCATCTTCGGCCATACCGTCTTCGATCGAGATGATCGGGTAATCCGCCGCGAGCTTCGCGAGGTATTCGGCATTCTCTTCCGAGGAAAGCGAGATGCCTTCGCCCTTCATCTCATATTTGCCGCCCTTGAAATACTCGGTCGCAGCACAATCCAGCGCGAGGTAGATATCCTCGCCGGGCTTGTAGCCGGCCTTTTCAATGGCCTTCAGGATGAAATCAAGCGCGACGCGGCTCGATGACAGGTTCGGCGCAAAGCCGCCCTCGTCGCCGACATTGGTGCCATAGCCCGCCGCCGAGAGCTCTTTCTTCAGCGTGTGGAAGACTTCCGACCCCATGCGGACCGCGTCACGGATATCATCCGCGCCGACCGGCATGATCATGAATTCCTGAATGTCAATCGGGTTGTCGGCATGTTCGCCGCCATTGATGATATTCATCATCGGCACCGGCAGCACGCGCGCCGAGGTTCCGCCGATATAGCGGTAGAGCGGCTGGGTCGTGTATTCCGCCGCAGCCTTTGCCACCGCGAGCGAGACGCCGAGGATCGCATTCGCGCCAAGGCGCGATTTGTTCGGCGTGCCATCCATCTCGATCATGGTGCGGTCGATGCCGGTCTGTTCGGTGGCATCATAGCCGACCAGCTCTTCGGCGATCTCGCCATTGACGGCAGCCACCGCCTCCAGCACGCCTTTGCCGAAATAGCGGGATTTGTCGCCATCGCGGCGCTCATTGGCCTCATGGGCGCCGGTCGACGCCCCCGAGGGCACTGCCGCGCGGCCCATGGCGCCGCTTTCCAGCACCACATCGACCTCTACGGTCGGATTGCCGCGGCTGTCGAGAATTTCGCGGGCGTGAATGTCAATGATCGTGCTCATCGTAAGCTCCGGGTCAGACGTTTCTGTTTCAGTCGGGCGGGATGGGCCGATCCCGATCCCCGTTTAGCGGGAGCCGCCGCCCTGGGGAAGGGCGGCAATCCCCAGGCCTGCGTGTTTTTTGCAGGGCTTGTTCCGTTCTGGTTAATGCGCCCGTTTTCTGGCGCGGCCGAACATATAGAGGCCGGACAGGATCACGAGGCCCGATCCGATCACCACATTGAGGCTCAGATGTTCGCCAAGGAAAAGGACAGCCAGTATGAAAGCGAATACCAGGCGCGTGTAACGGAACGGTGCCACGGCCGAGACTTCGCCGATCCGCATCGACTCGACCACCATATAGTAACCGATCAGCCCGGCTAAGACCGCGCAGGCCAGCACCACACCCTGTTCGGGGGCGGGCGCCTGAAAGCCCTCGCCGCGCACCAGCATCAGAAGCACGCCCGCAGGGACCGAGGCAAGCACCCCCCAGGAGGAAAGGCTCATCGTTCCCAGATGCGGCGGCAACCGCCGCGTCACGAGGTCGCGTACCGACAGGGCTATGACGCAGCCGACCATGGCGAGGCCGGCAATGTCGATCCCGGTCTTCCAGGGTTCCAGAATGATCATCACACCGACAAAGCCGGTCAGGATCGAGATCCAGCGCCGCCAGCCGACGGTCTCGCCCAGAAACAGCGCAGCCCCCGCAGTGATCATCAGGGGCGACGCCTGCAACAGCGCCGAAGCCATCGCCATCGGCACCAGCGCCAGCGCCAGCAGATAGGTGAAAGCCGCCACCCCTTCGGAAGCATTGCGGATCAGCGCCAGGCCGCGCAAAGCGGCCATGCTGAACACCGCCTCGCCACGACGCAGCGCCAGAAGCGCGAAAATACCGCCCCCCGCAAGGCCGTTGATCACCAGGACCTGGCCCGGCGGCATCGAGACTGCGGCATGTTTGAGAAAAGTATCCTCGATGGCAAATGCGGCCATGGCGCTGACCATCAGCACTGCGGCCCTGCGGTTTTCAGTCACGCTTGCGGCAGCGCTTGCGGCCGCGCGTTCTGCGGCGCGTTCCGGCGCGGCTTTCGGGGCACTCATTCGCTAAACTCCTTCACACCGCCTGCCAGCCCCTGGGCCGGTTTTGCCATCGGGGGCGTGCTTGCGCCCGGCATCTGGCGATGATTTTCCTGCTCTTAGCCCGAGTTTTACGCAGGGGAAAGTGACACAGCCGTCTCACCTGCGACAGAATGAGGCAACGGCGACCCCTGTTTGCGATTTCGCGCGGCTGCGACATTTTTGCCCTGCACGACACACGGCCCTTTGGGGAATCGCTCGCATGGCTGTTTTCCACAGGCTAACGCAGTGCACCGCGTATCTGGCCAGGCTTCATCCGCGATGTGAAGCTTTCGGGCCAAACCGCCCGGATCGGAGGGAAAAGCCGGCACCGGCCAGAAGACATCCCGGAAACGTCCACAGATTTGCCCACATCCGCGCCCCATGAACCCTCTCGCGGGGCCTGGCCCGTCCCCGGCATGTGACCCCGTGACGTCAAGATGACAATGCGGACCAGGACGGAAATAAATCCGTTGAAACTGCGGTTTTCCTACGACACGTTGCTCGCGAGGCAAGTCAGACCACCATATGTTGTATTCGTTACACCAAGACCTTTCCAGGCCGGCTTTTGTCGGCGGAACCGGGCCCCGTGTGGTGGTTCAGGCCCGGGATGTCACGACCAGCGCTACATCCGCAAAAACAAGGGCCGCAAATGGCCCACAGGGGACAGAGCAGGGGACAGAGCAATGAAAATCGAGCGCAGATTTACCAATGCCACGGGCGGCGCCTGGGGCGCGGTGCGTTTCACCACCACCACATCCGAGATCCGCAACCCGGATGGCCGCATCGTCTTTCGCAATGACGCGGTCGAGGTGCCCGAGGGCTGGAGCCAGGTCGCATCGGATGTGATCGCCCAGAAATACTTCCGCCGCGCGGGCGTTCCGGCGCGGCTGAAGCGGGTCAAAGAAAAGGACATGCCGGAATTTCTCTGGCGCTCGGTCGCGGATGAGGCGGCGCTGGCGCTTTTGCCCGAGGGTGAGCGCTATAGCGGCGAGACCTCGGCAAAGCAGGTCTTTGACCGCCTTGCCGGCGCCTGGGCCTATTGGGGCTGGAAGGGCGGCTATTTCACCCGCGCGGAAGACGCGCAGCATTATCTTGACGAGATGCGCTATATGCTGGCGCGGCAGATGTCGGCGCCGAATTCACCGCAATGGTTCAATACCGGGCTGCACTGGGCCTATGGAATCGACGGGCCGGGGCAGGGCCATTTCTATGTCGATCATGTCAGCGGCAAACTGGTGCAATCCTCCAGCGCCTATGAGCACCCGCAGCCGCATGCCTGTTTCATCCAGTCGGTCTCGGATGATCTGGTGAAAGAGGGCGGCATCATGGATCTCTGGGTCCGTGAGGCGCGTCTGTTCAAATATGGCTCCGGCACCGGCACCAATTTCTCGTCGCTCAGGGGCGAGAATGAAAAGCTGTCGGGGGGCGGCAAATCCTCGGGCCTGATGGGGTTCCTGAAGATCGGCGACCGGGCGGCAGGGGCGATCAAATCCGGTGGCACCACGCGGCGCGCGGCCAAGATGGTGATCTGCGACATGGATCACCCCGATATTGAGCAATTCATCAACTGGAAGGTGATCGAGGAGCAGAAGGTCGCCTCGCTGGTCGCCGGATCCAAAGCGCATGAGCGCGAGCTGAACGGGATTTTTGCGGCGATCCGCGCCTTTGATGGCAATGAGGCGGATGCCTTTGATCCGGGCCGGAATAAGGCCCTGAAAGCCGCGATCCGGTCGGCGAAGAAAGCTCTGATCCCGGACACATATACCAATCGCGTGCTGCAATATGCCGCCCAGGGGTTCCAGTCGATCGAATTCCCGACCTATGACACCGACTGGGATTCCGAAGCCTATTCCACCGTCTCCGGCCAGAATTCGAACAATTCGGTGCGGGTGACGGATGCTTTCCTTGCGGCGGTGCGCGACGACCTGCCATGGGAGCTGGTCCGCCGCACCGATGGCGGGGTGGCGAAAACCGTTTCGGCCCGCGATCTCTGGGATCAGGTCGGCCATGCCGCCTGGGCCTGCGCCGATCCCGGGATCCAGTTTCATGACACGATCAATGCCTGGCATACCTGCCCGGAAGACGGGCCGATCCGGGGCTCGAACCCCTGTTCGGAATATATGTTCCTCGATGATACGGCCTGCAATCTGGCGTCTTTGAACCTGCTGACCTTCTGGAAGGGCGGGCGGTTCCAGGCCGAGGCCTTTGTCCATGCCTGCCGGCTCTGGACGCTGACGCTGGAAATCTCGGTAATGATGGCGCAATTCCCGTCGAAGGAAATCGCTCAAAGATCCTATGAATTCCGCACCCTGGGCCTCGGCTATGCCAATATTGGCGGGCTTTTGATGAATATGGGGCTCGGCTACGATTCCGCCCAGGGCCGCGCCCTCTGTGGCGCGCTGACCGCGATCATGACCGGCATTTCCTATGCGACCTCTGCCGAGATGGCGGCAGAGCTGGGCGCTTTCCCCGGCTATGCGAAGAACCGCGATGCGATGCTGCGGGTGATCCGCAACCACCGCGCGGCGGCCAATGGCAGCGGCGACTATTCCGGGCTGAACGTGGCCCCGGTCGCGCTTGATCATGTGAATTGCCCCGATGAGGCGCTGGTCGCACTTGCCCGGCTCGCCTGGGATGAGGCGCTGTCGCTGGGCGAGGTGCATGGCTTCCGCAATGCCCAGGTCTCGGTCATCGCGCCCACCGGCACGATCGGTCTGGTAATGGATTGCGACACCACTGGGATCGAGCCCGATTTCGCGCTGGTGAAGTTCAAGAAACTTGCCGGTGGCGGCTATTTCAAGATCATCAACCAATCGGTGCCGGCGGCGCTTGAGACGCTCGGCTATCCCGCGCATCAGGCGACCGAGATTGTGGCTTACGCGGTCGGCCATGGCAGCCTCGCGCAGGCGCCCGCGATCAACCATACCGCGCTGATCGGTCATGGCTTTGGGGCCACCGAAATCGCGAAGATCGAGGCCTCTTTGCCCACGGCCTTCGACATCCGCTTTGTCTTTAATCAATGGACGCTTGGCGAAGAGTTCTGCAAAGGCACGCTCGGCATTCCGGAATCCGAGCTGATGGATCCCGGTTTCGATCTGCTGAAACATCTTGGCTTTACCCGCGCCCAGATCGAGGCGGCGAATGATCATGTCTGCGGCACCATGACGCTGGAGGGCGCGCCGCATCTGAACCCGGCGCATCTTGCGGTCTTTGACTGCGCCAGCCCCTGTGGCCGCAAGGGCAACCGTCTGCTCAGCGTCGAAAGCCATATCCTCATGATGGCCGCGGCACAGAGCTTCATCTCGGGCGCGATCTCGAAAACGATCAATATGCCGTCCTCGGCCAGGGTCGACGAGGTGCTGGCGGCTTATGCGCTCTCGCACAGCCTCGGCGTCAAGGCCAATGCGATCTATCGCGACGGATCGAAACTGTCGCAGCCGCTGGCGGCGGCGCTGATCGAAGGCGATGATGAGGCCGAAGAGGTGATGGAGACCGGCACGCCGCAGGAAAAGGCCCGGGTGATCGCTGAAAAGATCATAGAGAAAGTGGTGGTCAAAGAGATCGTCCGCAGCCACCGCGAGAAGCTTCCCGAGCGGCGCAAGGGCTATACCCAGAAGGCGCTGATCGGCGGCCATAAGGTCTATCTCAGGACCGGCGAATATGCCGATGGCGCGCTTGGCGAGATCTTCATTGACATGCATAAGGAAGGTGCGGGCTTCCGCGCCATGATGAACAACTTCGCAATCGCTGTGAGCGTCGGCTTGCAATATGGTGTTCCGCTTGAGGAATTCGTCGATGCCTTCACCTTCACCCGGTTTGAGCCGGCGGGGATGGTGCAGGGGAACGATTCAATCCGCAACGCGACCTCGATCCTCGACTACATCTTCCGCGAACTGGCGATTTCCTATCTTGATCGCACCGATCTGGCGCATGTCGCGCCCAAGGGCACCGCGTTTGACGATCTCGGTCGTGGCGATGACGAGGGAAAGCCCGACCAGCGCGCCGCAGCCGCGCCGGTGACACGTTCGGTGGAGCTTCTGAAATCGATCAGTTCGACCGGCTATCTGAGAAATCGCCTGCCGCAGGATCTCCTTCCGGGTCATGACAAGGCAGCAGCCGGGATCGATCCGGTGACGGCCCTGAATATGCTGATCCCGGGCAGCCGACCGCCCGGCAGCAGCCTTGCTGCGCTGAATGCCGGGTCCGATGCGCGGAGCCGCGCGAAACTGCAGGGCTATACCGGGGATTCCTGCACTGAGTGCGGCAATTACACGCTGGTCCGCAACGGAACCTGCCTGAAATGCACCACCTGCGGCGGCACCACCGGCTGCAGTTGAGGGCGCGGCGGGGGCATTTGTCATTGGAGCATAAGAGTGCTGGTTTTAGCCATAGGCTTGCATTGACCCTGTCAAGACCTGCGTTCCTGCATATGAGCCGACACTGAACGGAAAGGCGCGGATCTGCATGGATCCGCGCCTTTCCCGTTTCACATCAGGGTGTTGTGTCGCCACGTTGCGACAGGAGTTGAGCAAGCGCATCCGATGGCCCTTCCCGTTACCGTTCCATTGCTGCCAGAGGAGACAATGCTCTCCTTCGCCTCACGTCTTGCGGCGGCGAATGGCGGGTCGGCTTTCCAGCCACTGTGGGCACCTCGGGCTGGATCTGAAGGCTCTGCTTCACGGTGATGAAGGTCAGATACAGCGCCTGGCCGGCTATGGTGGCGTAGACACGCGCGATCTGATGAACCGCACCTTCCGGCTTTCGGATGACGGGCTTGTCTGTTTCAGGTCAGAACGGCTGGCTCTTTCGGCGATCCACAGACGGCGGGTGCGCGCCTGCCCGGAATGCCTATCTCAGGATCGCGCCGCAGGCGTCGGTCTTGCGTCTCGACCGCTGTGGGCCCTCGTCCAGGCCAGGCGCTGTTGCTGCCAGGGCCGCATCTGGTCGATGCCTCGCCGTTCGTTCCCAACGATTTTTCGGCAACCTGGCACGAGCATTATGTGCCGGGCACAACCGTCAGCGGCGACCCGCGTTTCGAGATTTGGGCGCAAGACCGCCTCGAAGAACGGATCGGCGACGCATGGATCGACAAGCTGGATATCGATGTCGTGGGGGAATGTGCCGAGATGATCGGTGTCTCCCTGCTGTTCTGCAAGAACTGAGCTGTGAAATCATGAAGCTCTGGAGAGCTTGCCGATGCGGTTTCGGCCGGGTTCACGGTTCGAACCGGTTCGTGCGATCCTGCGGAGCCACATCATGAGCACCTGGCCGCTTGATCGCCATGAACTGGCGCTGGATGAAAAGGTGGTGGAACGACGCTTGCACAGTCTTCAGTCTGGCGCAAAGGAACTTGATCTCCACCCGAAGAGATTGGGCAAACAGCTGGAGGCCGAAGGTCATCTGGACCTCTCCAAGTCTGGCCCGGATCGGCTGATCCCGGTCTGGGTGATATCTGCCCTGCGCGATGGTGCGATCGAAGATGCAGGTCCTGGCGAGGCCACCGAGATGCTGGGTGTCAGTAAATTCACGATCGGCACACTGGTCGATGCCGGCGTGCTGTGTCATTCGACGATTGGCGAAGGTCTTCGGCCGCGTTTGGATCGTGCCAGTGTTCTGGGCTTCTCATCCTGGATCGGGGCGCTTCCGGAAGGCGACGGCCATACCGGGCGCGACACCAGGTCAATCTGTCGACTGTTCCGCATGACTGCCCCTGATGTGCTGCGATTGGCTTTGGACGGCAAGCTGCCGGGAACAAGCCGGCTGATGGGTCGGGTCGACTATCACGCCATCAGGATCCTGCCTGAAGATTCAGAGGCTGCTTCCGATGGGCAGATTCGGCCTATGCTCGATTTGTATGATGCTGCGCGAGGCTTGAGTGTCGATGTGCAATTTCTTGAGGAAATCACGGCCGCTGGTCTGCTTAACACGTTTCAGCGATCACCGAGGGATGGTGTTGGTGCAATACCAATGATCCCGGAAGCCGAAGTGAGTGATTTCGACAAGAAATATGTGATCGTTAAGACGAAAGAACTCGTCGCGATCGGTGGAGGGCTCAACGTGCCCATCCCGATCATCTCGGATGGCGATGTCGCCGTCTTTTCGGTCGCCGACTGGCAGGCGCGAGGGCATTGATCGCATGCGCCCTGGATAGACTTGTCGAACTGGGATGGCGCTACAGAACTCAGTATCCGGCGTCTGCGTCCCAATTTGTAAAAGGCATCCGGAATCTCACCAAAACCGGGGATCTGATGCCTAAAGGGACATATCGGATTCACAATCTGCCGATTTTCGGCAGTTCCAGAGCCGATGGAAGTTGAGACCGGTTGGCAACGATTGCGCTCTCTCACTGAACTTTCGAGGCAGAGGGCGATACATTTGCCCCCTGCCATCTAAAGCCTCAGGCCGCCTGCCAGACCTGATTGAGGATTCTGGCCGCGATCTCGGCTTTGTCCTGGGGCAAGAAGCGCCCATAGTGCTGCGCCACCATCTCGGCAGTATCCTGAATTGCGTAGCTGGCCTGTTCGTAGGATCCTGTCTGCTTCAGGATATGCATGGCCAGAACGTCCCGGACGTTGTGGGGACCGTGGGGCAGCAGGCCCTTGATGGCTCCGCGCGCTGTCCAAGGGGTGCAGATACCATAGCGCTGGATCGCCGTCCGCCAGGCCTCATAGAATGTGTTCTGACAATAGGCGGCATTGGTGCTGGTCATCTTCGCCGTCTTGACGAAGAGGGTGTCAGGATCGGCGGCGGCGCCGATCAGCCTGCTGCGGTGCCGGTCGATCCAGGCTTCAAGCAGTTCATAGAGGCGGCCAAGGTCTGGCAGGATCAGACGAAACGGTTTTGATCCGAAGAAGGACGAATTGGCGTTTTTGAACGCGACAGATGGGATCAGGATCTCCCAGCCATGATGGCGGCTGCTCCAGCGCAATTCGCCGCGTTTCATATCCTCGGGCTTGCGCTCCGGCGTGGGCAGGTTGCCCGGTTTGCACAGCAGCAGTTCCCTCAGGTTCTTTTGACGCAAGCCAGTGTGCAGGCCGATGCGGAGCAGCAGAAAGGACCTGACTGACTCCGCCGCAGCACGCGGATGATGTCGCTCATCAGGCATCCGGTTCAGGATTTCTTCGGTGATCTTGCGATACTCTCCGACCGGGCTCGGGGCCTCCAGCACCGGCAGGATGGGCTCGAACGGATCGCGGTGGTTCCGGGCGACGCGGTCGATTTCCTTGATGCGCCGCCGGGCGTGCTTATACATCCGCTCGCATGCTCCGGCCCAGTCGGCATGGATTGCAGAGATCTCCTGACCGCTGATCAGCCCGTCGATCTCACGCAGGGTGTCTGCGATACGCGGGGTCTGGCGCAGCCAGCCGGTCTCCTCCCGGCAGAAGGCGGCGGCGATGGAAAGGAGATCGACTTCCCATTTGGTATAGAATCCACGGCGCCGTTCGCGCCATGTCAGATACCAGTCCCAGACCTGTGGAAAGATCATCATCGCGAAGGTCAGCAGCTTTGGATCGACGCCGCGCCCCTGCACCTCGCTTTCGGGCGGGGCCGCGAAGGCGCCGAACCAGAGCCCGAAATGCTCGACCTTCTGCGAGGCAGTCTCGGTTCCCCAAACACCGTTCCGCTGCAGGCCGAGATCCGCGAAGGTCGCCGTCTTGAACCTGAGGATGGCAGCCATCTCGTCATTCAGTCGCTTCGGTGCGATGACGATGCCGGAGTCCTCTGGCCTCTGAGCGATGGATGATGGCCGCCTGCGACCCGGGGCGCAGGTGAACCGCACGGCATAGCGCTGCCGCATCATCGCCGCCTGATCGCGCCGATACCGTTTCATGGACCTCGGAACCGGCAATACGGAGGTCCTATCCTGCCGCGAGGCCCTGCATTATCTGCGGCTGCCCGGCGTGTCTGCTGCCAACATGCAGAACACCACGTCTGCAGCGGCCGCGCGCATCGGTGACGGTGGTTTTCACTACCGGGACCAGTTGCGTCCGAGCATTCAGGCTCAAATCGATCCCCGTCTCGCCTTTTGCATGGGGATTGATGCTTTGGAGGACCGCGGCTTTCGGATCTATCCCGTCATGTTGGACAAGCCGGAGATCCGCAAGTTGATCCGTAAGGCAGCAGCAGAGCATTTCACGGCCACGCCGATCATCGTCTCTGGAACTGAATTGCGGGGTGGGTCGGAAAAGGTTGTGATCCCGCTTCCCGGCGGGCGGACCCTGTTCAGATATTGCCAGCGGTTCCGCGAGTCTGGGTATGATGAAATGTCCCTGCCGGACCAGGCGTGGAAGCGGGGCAATCGCAAGCGCCGCATCGCGCTGCGTGTGGTCGAATTGATGGAGAACACCGTCACCGATGACGGTGTGAAGGCCTTCGGTCTTTCCTATACGTCGCCTGCGCTTCAGGCCCTGAAGGACAGCAGTCACGGAAAAGTTGCTGTTTACACCGATCCCGATTGTATCGACCACGTCAGCTTTGTGTTCGAAGGGCATCAGGAGCCGGTTTTGGCTGAACTGACCTGGACGGCGATGAAGGGGCTGACCCTGCATGAATTCCAGGAAATTGCCCTGGCGGCGCGCGCAGAAGATCCCGATGAAACCGAGGTTTTCGAAGCCCGCCTCGTCCGAGTCCGTCGCGAGCGGTATGAACAGATGCAGTTCATTGCGACGGAGCGCAATCTTCGGCCGCAGTTTCATCACGGCTAGGGAAGCTGAGGCCAAGGCTGCGGTGATCGCGACCGGCCTCCAGACTTCCTGTGTCGAAGACATCGGTGAAACGGCGCGCGCGGGTTGGCGCATTCAGATTGGCGGCTTATCCTGAGCAGGCTCCGCCGGGGCGATACGATCTCGGCCCGGACGCGGTTCCAGATCAGTCGCGCATCCGGCCGCCATCGTCCCAGACCGGCGCCAGATGCACCCGTGCCGGGCGGCGCTCGCCGAGGATTTCGACCTCCAGCGCCAGCCCGTCTTCGACGCGGCCGGCGGGGATGAAGCCCAGTGCCAGTGACTTGCCGGTCCAGTGGCTGTAGCCGCCCGAGGTGCACCAGCCGACGACCTTTCCGTCAAGCCAGACCGGTTCCCAGGCCACGATATCGGCATCGCTGACATCGACCTCCATCGTCACGAGGCGGCGGGAGGGGCCGGTTTCGCGCTCCTTCAGAGCGGCCTCTTTGCCGATCCAGTCGACGGGTTTTGTCCAGGCGATGAACCGGTCAAGACCGGTCTCGGCAGGGGTGTAATCGGGCGAGAATTCGCGCCCCCAGGAGCCGAACCATTTGTCGAGCCGGAGGCTCATCATCGCCCGCATGCCGAAGGGGGTGATGCCCAGATCCGCGCCGGCCTGCATCAGCACATCCCAGAGATGGCGCACCGACATCTGGTCGCAGAAGATCTCATATCCCAGATCGGCGGTGTAGCTGACGCGCTGCACAAGGCAATTCGCCATGCCGACGGTCATCGGCTTTACATCCATGAATCTGAACGATTTCGCCGAGACATCCGCACGGGTGACACGCGCCAGCAGCTTGCGGGCATTCGGTCCGGCGATGGTGAAGCCGGACCGTGTATCCGAGATATTCTCAACGGTGACGCCGGGCGCGGCATGGTCCTCGAACCAGCGCATGTGCCAGCCCTGCGCGCCGTAACTGGCGGTCAGCTGGAATTCGGTCTCAGACAGGCAGGAGACGGTGAAATCGCCAATGATCTTGCCCGAGACCGCCAGCATCGGTGTCAGCGAGATGCGGCCCGGTTTCGGGATGCGTCCGGCCATGATCCGGTCGAGCCAGGCGCGGGCGCCCGCACCTCTGACGAGGTATTTGCCGAAATTCTGCAGCTCATTGATGCCGACGCCTTCCCGGAGGCCTTTGACCTCGCGTGCGGTGGCCTCCCAGGCGTTGGAGCGTTTGAAGGTCGGCGTCTCATAGCGCGGCTCGCCGGGCAGGGCGAAGTAATTCACCACCTCAAGCCCGTATTGGCTCCCCCAGACCGCGCCCATCCCGTCAAACACGTCATACATCGGCGTGGTGCGGAAGGGGCGGGCGGCGGGGCGTTCCTCGTTCGGGTAAGAGACGTTGAAGCGCATCTGGTAGTTTTCGATCACCTTCGGCACGGTATAGCCGGGGCTGGTCCAGGTGCCGAAACGCGCCACATCAAAGCCGCGCGGGTCGCGTTCGACCTCGCCCTCGATCATCCATTGCGCAAGTGCCAGACCCATACCGCCGCCCTGGCTGAAGCCCGCCATCACCGCACAGGCCGACCAGTAATTCCTCAGCCCCGGCACCGGCCCGATCAGCGGGTTCCCGTCCGGAGCAAAGGTAAATGGCCCGTGGATCACGCGCTTGACGCCCGAGCGTTCCAGAACCGGGAAGCGGCGATAGGCAAAGGCGACCGACTCCTCGATCTTATCGAAATTCTCGTTCAGAAGCTCATGGCCGAATGTCCAGGGCGTGCCATCAAGCGCCCATGGCTCGCAGGGTTTTTCATAGAATCCGATGCAGAGCCCGCGACCTTCCTGGCGCAGATAGCTCTCGCCGCCCGGATCCATCACATGCGGGAATTCGCGGCCCTGGGCGAGGATCTCCATGATCTCGGGGATGTCCTCGGTGACCAGATACTGATGCGCCATCGGCAAAAGCGGCAGGTAAACCCCGGCCATGGCACCGATTTCCCGCGCCCAGAGGCCGCCGGCATTGACCAGATGCTCGCAGGTCACGGTGCCTTTCTCGGTCACCACTTCCCAGCCGTCTTTCGTCGGATTGGTCTCCAGAACGCGGTTGTGCAGCACGATCTCGGCCCCCGCCATCCGCGCGGCTTTGGCATAGGCATGGGTGGTGCCAGAGGGGTCAAGATGCCCGTCCAGCGGATCATAAAGCCCGCCGATGATACCGTCGAGACTGACCATGCCATCGGTCATTTTCGAAATCTCAGCAGGGGTCAGGATCTCGGTATCGAGCCCCATATAGCGGTGTTTCGCGCGTTCGGCCTTCAGCTGTTCAAACCGCGCGGGGTTGTCGGCCAGCGTCACGCCTCCGACATGGTGCAGCCCGCAGGACATGCCGGTGATCTCTTCGAGTTCCTTGTAAAGCCGGATCGTATAGCCCTGCAGCGCCGCCATATTGGTGTCGCCGTTCATGGTGTGAAACCCGCCCGCCGCGTGCCAGGTCGATCCGGAGGTCAGTTCCGAGCGCTCGATCAGCATCACATCCGACCAGCCGAGCTTTGTCAGGTGGTAGAGCACCGAACAGCCGACAACGCCTCCGCCGATCACCACCACGCGGGCATGGGATTTCATGAGCCTGTCTCCGCTCTGCTGCTGGAACATGTGGTCAGAGTGGCGGCAGATGCCAAAAACGGCCTGTCAGACAGCGACAGCCATTGTCGTTTTTGCCTGATCTGTCGCAAAGGCGGTATTGGAATTAAAAAGGGGCACCTGTCGCGGGTGCCCCTTTGTGCCGACTATGCCCGGGGGCCGGACAGTCCTATTTCTCGGGGATCAGTCCGCGCGGCGCAAAGCGCAGCACCAGCAGCAGGATCACCCCAAGCATCAGGAGCCGCATATGCGCCGCAGATTCCGCCAGCTGGGTCTTCACCGGACCTGCCGGCAGAACCGAGGTCAGCCAGCCCATGATCATCGGCCCAAAGGATTCTGCCGCCAGATAGAGCCAGCCGATCAGGATACCGCCCAGAATGGCGCCCTTGTTATTGCCCGAACCGCCAACGATCACCATCACCCAGATCAGGAAGGTAAAGCGCAGCGGCGCATAGCTTGACGGTGTCAGCTGGCCATCGAGCGAGGTCATCATCGCCCCCGCCAGACCGACCACGGCAGAGCCGAGGATGAAGATCTGCAAATGGCGGTATTTGACATTCTTGCCCATTGCGGCGGCCGAGATTTCATTGTCGCGGATGGCGCGGGTCATGCGCCCCCAGGGGCTGTTAAGCGCGCGCTCGCACAGCCACAACAACACCAGCACAATGATGGCAAACAGGCCCGCATAAAGCAGTTTCACCGCAATGGCCGAGGCAGGAACCGGATCGGCATTCACCAGCCCGATCCAGTCGGTGAAATCCGGATTGCGCTGCAGTTCCAGCTCATATGGCACCGGCCAGGGGCGGGGCAGGTCGATCAGGTTCTTGACCCCGCGCGCCAGCCAGTCCTCATTCCTCAGGGCGGCGATGATGATCTCGCCGATCCCCAGCGTCGCAATGGCGAGGTAATCCTCGCGCAGGCCAAGCGCCACTTTGCCGATCACCCAGGCCACGGCCCCCGCCAGCGCCGCACCCACTGGCCAGGCCCAGAGCGAGTTGAACCCGAGACCGCCGATATGCCCGGCTTTCGACGAGTCATTCGCCTCGACCGCCATGACGGCAGGGTCAAGCAGCGCGCGGTAGATGAAGAAACAGACCAGCAGGAAAGCGATGGTCGCCAGCGTTCGCGTGCTGCCCTTTGGCAGCTTTTTCTGCATCCAGACCGCCAGCACGATTGCAATGGCGCCAAAGACCAGCGCCGAGAGGATTTCGGGCGTCCCGGCCTCCCAGGCGCCGGCCACGGGGTTGCCCGAGACCAGCGCCACCCCAACCCCGCCAAGGGCAACAAAGCCGACGATCCCGGCCGAGAACAGCCCGGCCCAGCCCCATTGGATATTCACGCCAATCGCCATCACCGCCGAGATCAGCGCAAGGTTCAGGATATTGAGCGCAAGGTTCCAGCTTTGGAAGAAACCGGTCAGCAGGAAGAGGGTCGCGACGCCGGCAAAGAGAAGGGTATTGCGCATCTTATTTGCTCCCCATGATGCCATTGGGCTTCACCAGAAGCACGATGATCAGGATCACGAAACTCACCGCCACTTTGTAATCGGTCGAAAGCGCCTGGTAGAGCCCGTCTCCGAGCCAGCCCTCCGGCGTCAGATAGCCGAGGATCTTGCTCCAGGCGTTGGTGATCAGGATTTCCGAGAAAGCGATGACAAAGCCGCCGATGATCGCGCCGATGGGCGAGCCAAGCCCGCCGACAATGGCGCTGGCAAAAATCGGCAGCAGCATGCCGAAATAGACAAAGACCCTGTAGTTTTTATCAAGCCCGTAGAGCGTGCCGGCAATGGTCGCCAGCGCCGCCGCGATGATCCAGGTCACCATCACCACGCGGTCCGGATTGATCCCCGACAGCAGCGCCAGATCTTCATTGTCGGAAAAAGCCCGCATCGACTTGCCCGTGCGGGTGCGGTTCAGAAACCAGAACAGTGCCACAACGCAGATCACCGCGACGATCACGGAAACCGCCTGCGAGGTGCGGATCGCCAGAGGCTCGGCCAGCCCGGTCGCGGCGCGGAAGGCGGCGGGTGGCAGCAGGAAGCGCTCGCCATCGGCAAACTGAATCTCCCGCGTGCCAAGGATCATCCGCACCAGGCCATTCATCACGAACATGACGCCGATCGAGGCGATCATCAGGATGATCGGTTTCGCTTTGGCACGGCGGTAAAAGCGGTAGACGACGATATCAGAGCCCAGCACCAGCACCGAGGTCGCGAGGATCGCGAATGGCAGCGCGATCAGCGCCGTTGGCAGCGGGCCGGCCGAGACCCCCCAGCTTTGCAGCATCCAGGTGAAGAGGATCGCCATCACCGTGCCAAGCGCCATCGTATCGCCATGCGCAAAATTCGAAAACCTCAGCACCGCGAAGACCAGCGAGACCCCAAGCGCGCCAAGCGCCAGCTGGCTGCCATAGGTCAGCCCCGGCACCAGCACGAAATTGGCGAAAGCCACAAGGGCGTTCAGAATATCCATCAGCCCTTGGCCTCCGTGCAAATCAGCATTTCGGTCTTGTTTTCCGACCAGCCATTGACGCCCTGCAACATCAGCTGCGCAGCACTCGACGGGGCAAGAAAGAAGACACCATAGAGATTCGGGCCGATCTGGCCCCCGTAAACAAGATCGCCGCCCGAGGTTCTGTCGAGCATCACAAGATCGGTCGCATAGCCCTGGCTCTGGACCTCAATCTTTTCCGGGCCGGCATAGGTGCGGTAATGGCGGCTCGTCTCTTTGCAGCTGCCGCCGGAGCATTCATACCGGACGCTGCAGTCGAGAGTGCGGGCACTTACAGTCAGGGGGGGCAGGGTGCAAAGGACTGCCATGGCAAGCGCCGCCTTCCTGGCTGACAGGGGCAGAGCGGCGAGGGGCGCGCGCATGTGGAATGAGCAAAAGTGAGCGAAAGCATCACATCTGAAAACCGCATTGCAGCTGAGACGCCGAACCGCCAGGGCGGGGCCCGAAGAAAGCGGCACAGGGGCCAGCGGGGGGATGCTGCGCACCTTTTCAGCCCCCGAGGAAGGATTTGCGGACCTCGGGGTCCGCGAGCAGCGCCGCACCCGTGTCGGTATAGCGGTTCGCGCCCTGAACCAGCACAAAGCCCTTATCGGCGATCTCCAGCGCCTGGCGGGCGTTTTGTTCCACCATCAGGATCGAGATGCCGGTGCGGGCGATCTCGATGATGCGGTCGAACAGCTCATCCATCACGATGGGCGAGACCCCGGCGGTCGGCTCGTCGAGCATCAGCACCCTGGGCCGCGTCATCAATGCGCGTCCGACCGCGACCTGCTGGCGCTGGCCACCGGAAAGCTCGCCCGCCGCCTGGTTGCGCTTTTCCTTCAGGATCGGGAACAGGTCATAGATCTGCGCCATTGTATCCTGGATGCCCTCATCCTCGCGGATGAAGGCGCCCATTTCGAGGTTTTCCTCGACCGTCATCGTGGTGAAAATATTCTGGGTCTGCGGCACGAACCCCATCCCTTTGCGCACCCGCGCCTGGGGAGAGAGTTTCGTGATATCCTCGCCATCCAGCCGTACCGTGCCGGATCGCAAGGACAGCATGCCGAACACCGCCTTCATCGCGGTGGATTTGCCGGCGCCATTCGGGCCGACGATCACCGCGATCTCGCCCTTTTCGACCGCAAGCGTGCAGGAATGCAGGATATCGACCGGGCCATAGCCGCCGGTCATATTTTCACCGATGAGAAAAGGATGTGCCATTACGAAGGCCTGTAGGTTAAAGAGGTGACAAGGGCCTTGTGAAGGTCAAGCTCAGCCTTGTCGAAGCGGCTGTTTTTATGAAACGTTGTGACGCAGAGGCTGAAACTGTCGCGCAAAGCACAGGTCACCACCAGGAATGGCTTCTTTTTTCCTGTGTGAAGCTGCCAGATGCGCCTGACGCCGCGCTGCCCGACTATTTCGGTCTCTGTCTCATCAAAAAGGCGTGGCGGCGCGGAAAATCTTGAGTCCTTGTCCATAGCGGACTGATGACTCGCCAGCAGATCCTTCAGCGAAATGCCGTTGTTCAGCCCCACCTTCAGCTCTCCGGTGAGACGGGCTGACTTGTTGGCGAAATACGTTGTCGAAGGGTAGGGGATTTCGGCGATCTTCCATCCCGAATTACCGGGGCAAAAGCTCGATGCGAGCAAATTTGCACAGCCTGCCGATGCCTGAGCATGTGCAGGTGGCGAACCAGCCGAAAAAAAGCTGACTGCCATTGAGACCAAAAGGGCAGAAGCCAGGCGGCATTTGCGTCTGGTCTCAACCATGAGTTGCCTCATCCTTCAGCTTGTTCTTCAACCCGCGGCCCAGATAGGCCTCGATCACCCGCTCATCGGCGCGGACCTCGGCGGCACTGCCTTCGGCGAGAACCTTGCCTTCGGCCATGACGATCACCGGATCGCAGAAGCGGCCGATGAAATCCATGTCATGCTCGATCACGCAGAAAGTATAGCCGCGCTCTTTGTTCAGCCGGACGATCGCATCGCCGATCGTGTTCAGAAGTGTGCGGTTCACCCCGGCACCGACCTCGTCCAGAAAGACCACCTTCGCGTCGACCATCATGGTGCGGCCCAGCTCCACCAGCTTTTTCTGCCCGCCGGAAATCTGGCTCGCCTTGTTATCGGCGATATGGCTGATGGTCAGGAATTCAAGCACCTCATCGGCCCTGGCGCGCAGCCGTTCTTCTTCTTCGCGGATCTTGCCGCGTGAGAAGAGGGCGTTCCACAGATGCTCGCCGTGCTGCTGGCCCGGCACCATCATCAGATTCTCGCGCACCGTCATCGAGCCGAATTCATGGGCGATCTGGAAGGTGCGCAGAAGGCCCTTGTGAAACAGTTCATGCGGCGCAAGGCCGGTGATCTCATCGCCATCCATAAAGACCTTGCCGGATGTCGGCGGCAGCCGGCCAGCGATCACATTGAACAGGGTAGATTTGCCGGCACCGTTCGGACCGATCAGCCCGGTGATCGTGCCCGTGCGGATCTCAAGACTGGCGCCATCGACAGCATGAAAACCGCCAAAATGCCGGTGAAGGTTCTCGACCCGGATCATACACATCCCCTGATTGCCCCCGCTGATACTGCCGTCAGACGCGGCCGGGTGGCGCTTTGTTTGTCACAGGCCCGCGCGGATGCACGGGCCTGCAAGGCCTGTCAAGGCAGAGACCGGGGCAATTGCCCCAATGTCAGCCGGAAATCAGTGATATTTCACCGTTTCCCACTTGCCGTCCTTGATTTCATATTCGCGGTAGCGCCCGGTGACGTCGCCATTCTCGAGGAAGGTCACGCCGGTGGCGCCTTCATAGTTGATGGCTTTGCCGGCGGCGATCAGCTCCAGCGCCTTGCCCAGCTCGCCGGGGTTGATCACCTCGCCCGAGCCATCGGCGGGGCCATTGGCGACTTCCATGATCTTGTCCTTGTAGACTTTCGGATCGGTCGAGCCGGCGGCCTGCATGGCAAGGATCATGATTGCAGTCGCGTCATAGGTGTTCGGCGCAAAGTTGGTGGTGCCGTCGAAGCTCGGGTCATTGGCGGTGGCCATGTCCAGATAGGTCTGGTAGCCGGCGGCGTCTGACGACGGGTGCTGACCGTAAGAGCCTTCCAGCGGGGCGCCAATGGCTTCGGTCAGGGATTCCCCGAACATGCCGCCCGGCAGGCCGAAGGTCGTGAAGGCGCCGGTATCGACTGCGGCCTGGATGATGCCTTTGCCACCCTGGTCGACATAGCCCGCCACCACGAGCACATCACCGCCTGCTGCTGCCAGCGCCGCGACTTCGGCCGAGTAATCGGCTTTGCCATCGTCATGCGATGCGTTGATGGTGACCTTGATCCCCTTTGCTTCGGCAGCCGCAGCAATCGCATCGGCCTGGCCCTTGCCGTAATCCGAGTTGGAATAGGAGATCGCGATCGACTTCACGCCACGCTCGGCCAGAATGTCGCCCATGATGATGCCTTCGCGGGCATCCGAGGGCACGGTGCGGAAGAAGAGACCTTCATCCGGATCATCCGACAAGGCCGGCGAGGTGGCCGAGGGCGAGATCATCACGATGCCGTTCGGCATGGCGACATTGGTCAGCACGGCGCGGGTCACGCCCGAACAATCGGCGCCGATGATGCCCTTGACGCTTTCCGAGGTGATCAGGCGTTCGGCGGCTGCCGTGGCGAGGGCCGCATCAATGCAGCTGCTGTCTGCGCG
This sequence comes from Paracoccus sp. IB05, assembly GCF_016405985.1. Lineage (GTDB taxonomy): Bacteria > Pseudomonadota > Alphaproteobacteria > Rhodobacterales > Rhodobacteraceae > Pseudogemmobacter. The sequence goes on along the minus strand of NZ_JAEFCF010000028.1, from coordinate 3,510 downwards.
CACGCCCGAGAAAACCCAGCCATTTGCGGCCTTGCCGGAGTCGTTCACTTCTTTGATCGCCATTTCCGACGCCAGCGCCATATTCGGCGCGATGGTTTCGATGGGGCCGGTGAAGCCGAGCAGGATGCCGAGTTTCACATCCTCAGCCGAGGCCGAGCCAGCCGCCAGCGCGCAGGCCGCAGTGGCCAGCAGAAACTTTTTCATTGATATCTCCCTGATTGGACCGAGATCCTTTCCCGACCCTAGCCGGGCAGATTTCAAAAGAAAAGCGCCGAAAAAACCAGTTCAGAGGGATAAATTCCTTATCAACCCTCGCAGCGCGGGAGAGCCGCCCCTATCTTTTCTCCCGGAGACCTGACCCGGAGATTTAACCGGAGAGTCAGCCCGGGGCTTTGGCGGCAACTTTGCCGGAAGCTCTGGCGGTGGGATGCGGAAGTGAGGGCGCGTGATGATCAAATCCGCAGGGAAGACGGCCCTGACCGGCCTGGCGTTTGCGATACTGGCCGGCGCGGGTGCCGCCGGGGCGCAGGGCAGGGTCGAGACCTCGGCTGGCCCGATGGAGATCACCCGGGTGGCAGCGGGGTTCGATATGCCATGGGGCTTTGCCTTTTTGCCCGATGGCAGTCTGCTGGTAACCGAAAAGGGCGGCAGGCTCTTGCGCCTTGCCGAGGGCGATATGCAGGCGATCAGCGGCCTGCCGGAGGTGGCCGTGTTGGGGCAGGGCGGGCTGCTCGATGTGATGGTTCCCGTCGATTTCGCCACCAGTCGGGAGATCTGGCTGACCTGGGCGGGCCGGAGCGGTGAGGGGCTTGCGACCATGGCCGGGCGGGGGCGGCTCTCTGCGGATAACAGCCGGCTTGAGGACTTTGCGACCCTGTTCACCGGCGATACAGCAGCCGCAAGCCGGCATTTCGGTGCGCGCATCGTCGAGGGGGCGAGGGGCAATATCTTCATCACCACCGGCGACCGTGGCACCGGCCCGGCGGGGCTTGAGGCACAGGACCCGGCCCTGAGCCATGGCAAGGTGATCAGCATCGCGCGCGATGGCAGCCCGGATGGCCGCCCGGATGTCGCGCAGACCGGCTGGCGGACGGGCATCTTTTCGGTCGGGCACCGCAATATCCAGGGCGCCGCCGCCATGCCCGATGGTGGCCTTCTGGTCTCGGAACATGGGGCGAAGGGCGGTGACGAGATCAACCTGTCACAGCCAGGCGAAAATTTCGGCTGGCCGGTGATTTCCTACGGGGTGAATTACAATGGTACGAAAATCGGCAGCGGCACCCATGCGGACGGGATGAACCAGCCTCTGCATTACTGGGATCCCTCCATCGCGCCTTCGGGTCTGATGGTCTATTCGGGGGCGCTGGTCCCTGCATGGAAGGGCGATGTCTTCACCGGCTCGCTGAAGCTCGATTTCATCTCGCGGCTCGATCCCGAAACGCCCGCCGCCACCGGCTGGGCAGAAGAACGCATCACCGCCCCCGAAACCGGCCGCGTGCGCGATATAAGGGAGGGGCCGGATGGGGCGATCTGGTTCCTGTCGGAAACGGCGGGCGCGATTTATCGCCTGGCCCCCGTTGAATAAGGGTAAATCCACGCTAAAACGAGGCGACCGGCGGTCCGGCGCCTTTGGCGGCGCGGACAGGCAGTTCAGGCTTGCCGCGTTTTTCCCGCCACGTTAGCGATGCAGCGACAGCGAAAGGTGACGAATCGAATGTGTGCAGAGTTGCGCCGCGATGCCCGGGACGCCAGCCATGAACAGCGTGTTTCCGAGCAAATCCGCCAATATGAAGAGAAGGGCAATATGCATGACGAACTGTCAGGCATATTTGATTTCTGGTCGCAGACCTTCATCCGGCCCCGTATCACCGAGGTCACCGGTCATCATAACCACATAGATATCTATGCGCATGCTTTCATCGAAAGCATCAAAGCGACCGGTAATCCCAATATAGGCAGTATCGGATCGGGTGATGGCGGTCTGGAAAACACCATTGCACGCCATATGATTCATCTGGGCTTTCCGGATTTCAAATTCGTGTTGCTGGAATTGTCACCAATCCAGAATGCCCGCGCGATGGAGACCGCCCGCGAGGCCGGGATCGCAGATAAGTTCGTGCCACTCGAGGTTGACCTGAACAATTGGGTCCCGGACCGCAAATTCGGGGCCATGATGGCGCATCACGCGCTGCATCACATTGTCGAGCTGGAAAAACTGTTCGAAACCACGAGAAATGCGATGGAGGATGCCGCCTCTTTCGTCACCTTCGACGTGATCGGTCGCAACGGCCATATGCGCTGGCCGGAAGCCTATAAGATCATCAATTCGATCTGGAAATTTCTTCCGCCCGAGCGCCGCACCCATTTGCAGCTGAACTTCAAGGGCGAGGATTTCCTAAATCACGATTGTTCCGGCGAAGGGTTCGAAGGAATCCGGGCGCAGGATATCCTGCCGCTTCTGGTGCGCTATTTCCATTTCGACACCTTTATCGGCTGGGGCAATCTGGCCGAGACCTTTGTTGATCGCGGCTATGGCCATCACTACAATGCCAATGATCCGCGCGACGCCGCTTTCATCACCTTTATTGAAGAACTGAATGAGATCCTGACTGATCTGGGCTATCTGAAGCCAACGCAGATCTATGCAAGGCTCCGCAAGCAACCTGTTGAGAACCCTAGGTTTTATAAGGGTCGCACGCCTGAAAGCATGATCCGGGTTCCGGACTGAGACCAAGTGTAAGCGCGTGGGATCTTCCGGGCAGCCAACCGCCAGAACTGGAATGTAAATCTGATGAAGACCTGTTATGTGTTTCCCCATGTGCCGAAATGTGGGGGGACGAGTCTGCTGACGCAATTGCGCACCAGTGGCATCAAGATGCATGAGGATTACGAGGCCTATAACGGGCCGCAATTCATCGATGCCAATGCAGACCTCCGGAATTTCGGCGTTAACGATCTGATTTTTGGCCATTTCCCGATCGATCGCTATATCGGTCCAGAGTTTCGGTATATCGCGCTGGTGCGCGATCCGCTGGACCGGGTGATCTCGAATTACCATTTTCATATGCAATGGGGGCTTGAGCGTCCCGATGATACCGGGTTCTTCGCCGAATTCGGTCGTGAAATTGCAAAAGGCAACGTCACGATCATCCAGTATATCATGAAGGCCCCGAATATGCGGATGGTCTATAAGAACTTCCTGCGCTATTGGGGCAAGCACCGCTTTACCCTGATCGGGCGTACTGACCGCTATGAGGATTTCGCCACGAAGCTGAACGACCTTCTGGGGACAGCAATCAGCGCCAGCGTGCAGGAGCGCAAATCCGGTCGCAAACTCGATCTGCCGGATCGCGTGGTGGAACAGGCCCATCGTCTTCTGGGCGAGGAATATCACTGGTTCAACAAATTCGTGGAAATCCCGGCCTGAAAGATCCAGGTGGCTTTGTTGCGCTATTCCTCTGATCTGCGGATTCATGTTTGTGAGTCAGCGGGTTAGATTGGCGCCATGAG
>NZ_JAEFCF010000027.1 GCF_016405985.1 Paracoccus sp. IB05 | reverse complement strand
CGCGGCCCGAGATCGAGAACACGTCTTCGATCGGCATCAGGAAGGGCTGATCAACCGCGCGCTCCGGGGTCGGGATATAGGCGTCGACCGCCGCGATCAGTTCGCGGATCGAGTTCTCGCCGATCTCCGGATTGGTGCCGTTCATCGCAGCCAGAGCCGAGCCCTTGATGATCGGAATATCGTCGCCCGGGTATTCGTAGGACGACAGAAGCTCGCGGATTTCCATCTCGACGAGTTCCAGCAGTTCCGGGTCATCGACCTGGTCGACCTTGTTCATATAGACGACCATATAGGGGATACCCACCTGGCGGCCGAGCAGGATGTGCTCGCGGGTCTGCGGCATCGGGCCGTCAGCTGCGTTCACCACGAGGATCGCGCCGTCCATCTGGGCAGCACCGGTGATCATGTTTTTGACGTAGTCGGCGTGGCCGGGGCAGTCAACATGGGCGTAGTGGCGCGATTCCGACTCATACTCAACGTGAGCGGTCGAGATCGTGATGCCGCGGGCGCGCTCTTCCGGAGCACCGTCGATCTGGTCATAGGCTTTGAAATCACCGAAATATTTGGTGATCGCGGCCGTCAGGGTCGTCTTGCCGTGGTCAACATGGCCGATCGTGCCGATATTGACGTGCGGTTTGTTCCGTTCAAACTTTGCCTTTGCCATCCTGGCCGCCCTTGCTCTGCGGAGCCCCCCTCACGGGAAACCCCTGGTTCACTCGGGCGGCGACTTAACGATGGTGACAGGGAAAATCAAGTGTCCGTTGGTGTCGCGCCCATCGCGTCACCCCTTCGGAGCGCCCTTGCCCGTTGCCGCGCCCTTGCCGGCGGGCAAAGCGGCTGCGGTCGCGGCTGCAGCCGGATCCTGGGCCTCATCCTCTGCGGGCTTCGCCTCTGCGGCTTCAATCTCGGCCTCACGGGCGGCAAGCAATTCTTTTTGCTCGTCTTTCGTCAGGCCAAACCAGTCGGGATGTTCTAAAAGCCAGGCCTCGATCTTCTGCACTGCATTATAGCTCAGCGCCTCCATCTGCTGGGCCTTGGTGCGGGTCAGACCTGTGCCGATCACACTTTCGCCCGACAGCCCCTCAAAAATGGTGAATTTTTTACCCTCTTCATTCAGCTTTTTCGCCTTCGCGTCGTCCCAGATATTGGCGGTGATGGCGAGCACGGATTTCGGAGCGGCAACGACCGGGATTCCTGGAGGGGCCAGCGCATAGCCATCGACAGAGATGCCGATATTGTAAATGCGGCTGCCCTGATAGCGCTTTTGCCCGAAGCGGTCATCGACCGCTTTTTGCATCACCTTCTGCCATTCGTCGGGCGTCGCATCGCGCGAGATCGGCACTTTCTGCACATTGTCTGCCACGATGATGTTGTGGCCCAGCACAAAATCACCAAAGGGCATCGGAGGCTCGTTCAGATCTGCCTTCCCGCCACAGGCGGCCAGCGAGCAAACAAGGGCGAAAGAGGCAAATCCGCGCAGATACAAAGCAGAACTCCGGTTGAGACGCCCCACCGATAGCCGAGCCAGAGGCAACAGGCAAACCCGCACACGACCGGCCCGCCAGAAGACAAATTCCTGCCACAGGAATTTGGCCGGAATTTTACGATAAAATTCCGGTTGCGCCTCAGTTGAACCTATTGTCGCGGGGGAAGCCGCGCGGGGCCATCTTGCCGGTCCCGGCGCGGGCGCCGATCCATTCACTCAGATCGGTCTCGAGCCGGGTGCGGCCCGCCGGGTCTTTCCAGCTCAGACCATCGGCCAGGGTAAAGGTGATCGCATCCGACAGACCGCCATCTTTGTATTTCTGCAGCCTGACGCCTTTGCCTTTGGCCATCTCGGGGAGCTGTACCAGCGGGAAGACCAGCAGCTTGCGGTTCTCGCCCACCACAGCGACATGATCGCCGCTTACCTTGCGGCACATCGCGGATTTCACCCCGTCCTTCACCGTCAGCACCTGCTTGCCCGCCTTCGTCTGTGCCAGCAGTTCTTCGGCCGGCACCACGAAACCATCCCCGGCCGTTGAGGCGAGCATATATTTCTCGCCCGGACGATAGAGGATCAGATCAGTGATATCGGTGTCATTCGCCAGATCGACCATCAGGCGCACGGGTTCGCCCATGCCGCGCCCGCCAGGCAGGTTGGCGCCGATCAGGGTAAAGAAGCGGCCATTCTCGGCCACAAGCAGGATCTTGTCGGTGGTCTCGGCATGGAAGGCGAAACGCGGCCCGTCGCCATCCTTGAATTTCTGCTCTGCCGCCAGATCGACATGGCCCTTCATCGCGCGGATCCAGCCCATTTTGGAGCAGATCACCGTGATCGGCTCGCGCTCGATCATCGCCTCAAACGGCACTTCCTCGACCGAGCCGGCATCGGCGAATGCGGTACGGCGGGCACCATGCACCCAGTCCTTGCCGAATTTCCGCCGGATCTCTTCCAGCTCTTCGCCAATCCGCGTCCACTGTTTTGCATCCGAGGCCAGCAGATCGGCAAGCCCGGCCCGCTCCAGGATCAGCGTATCGCGTTCGGCGCGCAGCTCCATCTCTTCCAGACGGCGCAAAGACCGCAGCCGCATATTGAGGATCGCCTCGGCCTGGACCTCGGTCAGATCGCCGGGGCTGCGCGGCTTTGGCCCTTTGTAGTCCTTTTCCGACAGCGCGCGCGGATAGGTCCTGCCCCAGACCTCGGCCATCAGCGCGGCTTTCGGGTCGCTGTCATAGCGGATGATGTCAATCACCCGGTCGAGGTTCAGATAGGCAATGATAAAGCCTTCAAGCACTTCAAGCCGGTGGTCGATCTTTTCAATCCGATGCGTCGAGCGCCGGCGCAGCACCTCGCGGCGGTGGTCGAGAAACGCCCGCAGCACCTCTTTGAGCGAACAGACGCGGGGCACACGACCATCAATCAGCACGTTCATGTTCAGGCTGAACCGCGTCTCGAGATCGGAATTGCGATAGAGCATCCCCATCAGCATCTCGGGGTCGACATTGCGGGCGCGGGGTTCCAGCACCACGCGGACATCCTCGGCGGATTCGTCGCGCACATCGGCCAGCAGCGGCACCTTTTTCAGGTGGATCACCTCGGCCAGTTTCTCGATCAGCTTCGACTTCTGCACCTGATAGGGGATCTCGGTCACGACGATCTGCCAGGCGCCCCGGCCCAGATCCTCGATCTCCCATTTCGCGCGGATGCGGAAGGCGCCGCGCCCGGTGGCATAGGCCTCGCGCATCGATTCCTTCGGCTCGACGATCACGCCGCCGGTCGGGAAATCGGGGCCCGGGATATGGTCCATCAGCCCGTCAATGCTGATCTCGGGATCCTTCAGCATCGCATGACAGCCGCGGATCAGCTCGTCCAGGTTATGCGGCGCGATATTCGTCGCCATCCCCACCGCGATTCCGGAAGACCCGTTCGCAAGCAGATTCGGGAAGGCCGCCGGCATCACGACGGGCTCTTCCAGCGTGCCGTCATAATTCGGGCGGAAATCGACCGCGTTCTCGGCCAGCCCCTCCATAAGGGTCTCGGCCAGCGCGGTCAGACGCGCCTCGGTGTAGCGCGACGCCGCCGGGCTGTCGCCGTCGATATTGCCGAAATTGCCCTGGCCATCGACCAGCGGGTAGCGGACGTTGAAATCCTGCGCCAGGCGCGCCATCGCATCATAGATCGCGCCATCGCCATGCGGGTGATAATTGCCCATCACATCGCCGACGATCTTGGCCGATTTCCGGAAGCCCCCGGTCGCCGAGAGCTTCAGCTCGCGCATCGCATAAAGGATTCGCCGGTGAACCGGCTTCAGCCCATCGCGCGCATCGGGCAGCGCCCGGTGCATGATGGTGGACAGCGCATAGGTCAGATACCGCTCGCCAATCGCCCGCGAGAGCGGCTCGACTTCGGTTGCACCCAGGGAATTGTGATCGTCATCTTCGTCGGACATGCATCTTGTCTAGGCTGAGGCCCGGGGCTGGTCCAGTCGGTTTTCGCGCAACAACGCGCGGCCCGCGCCGGGCATGAGGATTTTGCTGCTGATTTTTCCCCCTGATCTGTGTTAGACAGGGGGTGTGCTGCTGCCAAATTCCGAAAGTCTGCCGATGTTGCGCTATGTGTTGCCGCTTTCAGCGGCTATATTCGTCACTCTGCTGGTCGCCGGCGAGGACAAGGGCCAGATGCGCCCCGGTCTTGCCCGTGCGGTCGCGACCGGGGAAGAGATCGTGCTCGTCACCCGCACCTTCTCGCCCACCGTCACTGTCACGCCCGAACCCGGGCGCGTCCAGCTCTCCGCCACAGATCTGCCGCCGCCGGTCGAGCTGGCTGCGGCCCCGGAAATCGCGAGCGTGCCGAAGGCCGAGCCCGCCGCGCCGGCAGCAAAGCCCGTTTTTACCCTGTCTTCACTGCCTGATCCCAGCGGCGACACGGCGACACTCGACGCTACGGCCGCCGGATCCGCAGAGATGTCTGCCCCGGCTGCGCCCGCCATGGCGGAAACCTCGCTTTATGCCGATCCGACCGATGGCGGCGCGCTTTCGCCCGACCCGTCCGCCGCCTATGACAGCCCCTCTTATGACGGCCTTTCCAATGACGGGCCGGCAATGAACGGCGATATCCGTACCGTTTCGGCCAGTTCGGTCAATGTGCGGCTTGGCCCTTCGACCGATTCTTCGGTGGTCGGCCGGCTTTCCGAAGGCGAAGCCGTCCGCGTGATCGGCGCGGTTGATTCGGAATGGGTCGAGGTGGCGATCGAAGGCGACGGAATCTACGGCTATGTCGCTTCGCGCTTCCTGACCGACGCCTATTGAAAGCGGGCGGGGTTTCCCCCCTGCCCCCTGGGGCGATCTTCATTTGACGCTGCCCGGTCTTTGCCCCTAAGGCTTTGGAAAAAAGACGGGCAGAGCAATGGACAGATCGATTCTCATCACCGGATGTTCCTCCGGCATCGGGCTGGATGCGGCACAGGGTATGAAGGCCCGTGGCTGGCGCGTCTTTGCCACCTGCCGCCAGGAGGCCGATTGCGAAAGGCTGCGGGAACAGGGGTTCGAGAGCTTTCGCCTCGATTATTCCGATGAACCCAGCATCGCGAGCGCCATCGACGAGATCCACGAGCGCAATGGCGGCCGGCTTGGCGCCCTGTTCAACAATGGCGCCTTTGCCTGCCCCGGCGCGGTCGAAGATCTGCCGCGCGGCGCCCTGCGCGAGATTTTCGAGGTCAATCTCTTCGGCTATCACGACCTGACGCGCCGGGTGATCCCGCTGATGCGCGCCGCGGGTGCCGGGCGGATCGTCAACTGCTCTTCGGTGCTGGGGCTGGTGCCGATGAAATGGCGCGGCGCCTATGTGGCAACGAAATTCGCGATGGAGGGGATGACCGATGTGTTGCGCCTTGAGATGCGCGGCACCGGAATTGACGTCGTGCTGATCGAGCCCGGCCCGGTCACCTCGCGCATCCGCGAAAACTCGATCCCGCATTTTGAGAAATGGATCGACTGGGAAAATTCGGCGCGCTCTGACGAATATCGCACCCTGCTGCACCGGCTGTACGAGGCGAAAAATGCGCCTGACCGCTTTGAGCTGCCGCCTTCGGCGGTGACGGCGGCGCTGGTGAAAGCGGTGGAAAAGCCGCGCCCAAAGGCCAGGTATTACGTGACCAAAGCCACCTGGCTGATGGCTTTCGCGCGCTGGCTGCTGCCACGCCCCATGCTGGACTGGCTGATCGCGAAAGGCTGAGACGGCAGTTTCACCCTTCGCATTCCCCCCTTTGCGCTTTAGGCTTTCCCCCGTGGCACTGTTGTGCCGCCGGGCGCACAGAAAGAGCACAGCATGTTGAGAGATCCCCTTTTCCTCCTCGCGGCCTTCGCTGCGCTTGTCGTCGCCGCGATCCTCATCTTCGGTATCGGCACCTTCGCCAAAGGTGGTGATTTCAACCGGCGCAACGCGAATAAGATCATGCGTTGGCGCCTTATCGCTCAGTTCATCGCCGTCATCCTGCTGGTCGCCTTTGCCTGGTTCCGGCATTCGGGCAGCTGAGGCGGCGGGTGCGGCGGCGCAAGGTCAGGGAGAAACCATGGTCGTTCTGTCAAAAATCTACACGCGCACCGGGGACAAGGGCGAAACAGCCCTGTCGAATGGCGCGAGAGTGCCGAAACATGCGACCCGCGTCTCCGCCTATGGCACGGTAGACGAGACCAATGCGACCGTGGGCCTTGCCCGGTTGCATGCGACAGGCGAAGTCGCGCTGGCGCTGGCCCGGATCTCGAACGACCTCTTTGATCTTGGCGCCGATCTTGCGACGCCGGACCGGCATCTGGACGAGACCCTCTCATATACGCCGCTGCGGATGATCGCGCCCCAGGTTGACCGGCTGGAGCGCGAGATTGACGCGATGAACACCCGGCTGACGCCCTTGCGCAGTTTTATCCTGCCCGGGGGATCGCCGCTGGCGGCACAGTTGCATCTGTGCCGCACGGTCTGCCGCCGGGCTGAGCGGCTGGCAGTGGAGCTTGCCGGCGAAGAGGATGTGAACCCCGATGCAGTGCGATATCTGAATCGTCTGTCGGACTGGTTTTTTGTGGCCGGCCGCATTGCCAATGACGATGGTCAGTCGGACGTGCTCTGGGTGCCTGGCCTGACACGTGACGATGCCGAACCGGATGGCGCAGCGGGCTGATCGCCCCTTTCACACATCTGATCGAAAAGACGCATCAGTAACGCGACGCAGTGCATCCGGGACCTGTCGCTTTTTGCTGTAGAATCGTTTCCCCCTGCGATAACACTCCTGCCGGGAGCTTGTGAGGGGCGTGCGAACGCCCCCTGAAATGGAGATTTACCGCATGAAGGTCCTCGTGCCTGTCAAACGGGTGATTGACTATAACGTGAAGGTCCGTGTGAAGGCGGATGGTTCGGGTGTCGATCTTGCCAATGTGAAGATGTCGATGAACCCCTTTGACGAGATCGCTGTGGAAGAAGCGATCCGCCTGAAGGAAAAGGGCATCGCCACCGAGGTCGTGGTCGTCTCGATCGGCGTCAAACAGGCGCAGGAGACCCTGCGCAACGCGCTGGCGATGGGCGCGGACCGGGCGATCCTGATCGAAGCCACGTCTGACGTGCACACCGATATCGAGCCTCTCGCCGTGGCGAAACTGCTGGCGGCCGTGGTGAAGGAAGAGGCCCCCGGCCTGGTCCTGGCCGGCAAGCAGGCGATCGACAATGATATGAACGCGACCGGCCAGATGCTGGCGGCGCTGCTTGGCCAGGCTCAGGCGACCTTTGCCTCGGAACTGGTGATTGAGGGCGACAAAGCCCGCGTCACCCGCGAGGTCGATGGCGGTCTCCAGGTCATCGAGGTCAGCCTGCCGGCGGTCGTCACCGTCGATCTGCGCCTCAATGAGCCGCGTTACGCAAGCCTGCCGAACATCATGAAGGCCAAGGCGAAGCCGCTGGCGGTGAAGACCCCGGCTGACTATGGCGTCGATGTGACCCCGCGCCTGACGGTCGTGAAAACCACGGAACCGGCCGGCCGCAAGGCGGGTGTGCGCGTAGCCTCGGTCGATGAGCTGGTGGCGAAACTCAAAGATGAAGCGGGGGTGATCTGATGGCTGTTCTCCTGATTGCCGATGTGAACGAAGGCCAGCTTGCCACCGATTCGGTTGCCAAAACGTTGACGGCTGTGAAATCCTTGGGCGAAGTGCATCTTCTGGTCGCAGGCCCGGCAGAGGCTGCGGCGGCTGCGGCAAAGCTTGATGGCGTGAGCAAAGTTCTGAATGCCAGCGATAACAATGGCCTGGCCGAACCGATGGCCGATCTGGTGGTCAGCCTCGCGGGGGCGTACAGCCATATCACCGGTGCCGCGACCGCCTATAACAAGAACGTTCTGCCGCGCGTTGCGGCGCTGCTCGACGTTATGGTGATCTCGGATGTGACCGCCGTTATCGATTCTGAAACCTTTGAGCGGCCAATCTATGCCGGCAACGCGATTCAGACGGTGAAATCTTCGGACGCGAAGAAGGTCTTTTCGGTGCGCACGGCGGCTTTTGCGGCGGCTGGCGAAGGTGGTTCGGCGCCGGTCGAGACCGCGGCAGAGGCTACTGCCTCCGGCCTGTCGAGCTTTGTCGAAAACCGGGTGGCGGCTTCGGATCGTCCCGAACTGACCTCGGCGAAGATCGTCGTGTCGGGCGGGCGCGGTGTCGGTTCGAAAGAGAGCTTCGCGGTGATCGAGAAGCTCGCGGACAAGCTGAACGCAGCCGTCGGCGCAAGCCGCGCAGCGGTCGACAGCGGCTACGCGCCGAATGACTGGCAGGTCGGCCAGACCGGCAAGGTCGTGGCGCCTGATCTTTACGTCGCGGTCGGCATCTCGGGTGCAATCCAGCATCTCGCCGGCATGAAGGACTCGAAGGTCATCGTCGCGATCAACAAGGACGAAGAAGCCCCGATCTTCCAGGTCGCCGACTATGGCCTGGTGGGAGACCTCTTCACCATCCTCCCCGAGCTCACAGAAAAACTCTGATCTGCAAAACGCAGAAAAGGTACGAAAGGGCGCCCCCCGGGCGCCCTTTTCCATTGCGGAACCGGCCAGCGCCCGCAGCAGGGATTGCCCCCGCAGGCCCCCGCGCCTAATCTCACAGCCGCAACAGGAAGAGGCTCATCATGGATATCCGTTCGGTCGGCATCGTAGGCGCGGGGCAGATGGGCAACGGCATCGCGCATGTTTTCGCGCTCGCCGGATATGACGTGCTGCTGAACGACGTGAATGAAGACTCGCTGCAAAAGGCCGTCGCCATCATCGACCGCAATCTGGAACGCCAGGTGTCGCGCGGGAAAGTCTCGGCCGAGGACAAGCAGGCGGCGATGGGCCGGATCAGGACCACCATGACCCTGGCCGATCTGGGCCCCTCGGATCTGGTCATCGAGGCCGCGACCGAACGTGAAACGGTGAAACAGGCCATTTTCGACGCGCTGCTGCCCCATCTGAAACCCGAGACGATCCTGACCTCGAACACCTCTTCGATCTCGATCACACGGCTCGCCTCGCGCACTGACCGGCCCGAGAAATTCATGGGGTTCCACTTCATGAACCCGGTCCCCGTGATGCAGCTGGTCGAGCTGATCCGGGGTATCGCCACCGATCAGGCGACCTATAGCGCACTGCATGCCGTCGTGGAAAAGCTCGGAAAAACCGCGGCTTCGGCCGAAGACTTCCCCGCCTTCATCGTGAACCGCATCCTGATTCCGATGATCAATGAGGCGGTCTATACGCTCTATGAAGGCGTCGGAAATGTGCGCTCCATCGACGAGGCGCTCAAGCTTGGTGCCAATCACCCGATGGGCCCGCTGGAGCTTGCGGATTTCATCGGGCTCGATACCTGCCTTGCGATCATGAACGTGCTTTATGACGGCCTGGCCGATACCAAATACCGGCCCTGCCCGCTTTTGACGAAATATGTCGAGGCCGGCTGGCTGGGCCGCAAATCGCAGCGCGGCTTTTACGACTACCGCGGCGAAGTGCCGGTTCCGACCCGCTGAGCCCGGTTCCGCTGAATCCGGACCCGGCCCGGGCTTACCGCGCCAGATACGCGCCCAGAACTGCCCGCGTTCCCTCGGCCCAGAGGCGCGTCAGATGATGCGCGAAGGCCGCGCGAAATCGCGGGTCCTCGCCGGTTTCACCATAGATCGTTTTTTGTGCCAGCCAGAGGTCGGGCTGTGCCCGCGCCTGTTGCGCCAGCGCAGTCAGCCGATCCCAGTCCGGATCATTCGCCGCAATCACGGCGCCGCTGTCCGTCACCCCGGCGCAATAGCGACACCAGAGCGCCGAGACCAGCGCCAGCCCCTCGACCGACCCGCCTGCCGCCAGCGCGTCGCGCAGCGAGGGGATGATGAATTTCGGCTGCCGGTTCGACCCGTCAAGGCAAAGCCGCCGCGTGGTATCGGCCACTTCGGGATTGGAAAACCGCTGCCGGATCACCTCATAGTAATCGGCGATCACCGTATCCGGGACCGGCGGCACATAGGGCACCACCTCCTCCGTCTCGACCCGGTCAAGGAAGCCCGCGATCAGCGGATCGGCCATCGCCTCATGGACAAATTCGATATCCATCAGCCCGGCCGGATAGGCGATGATCGCATGCCCGCCGTTGAGAATGCGGATTTTCATCATCTCATAGGCATGCACCTCGTGGCTGAAGGTCACGCCGACCCGTTCCAGGGCCGGGCGTCCGGCGGGGAAGTGATCCTCGACCACCCATTGACGGAAGGGCTCGCAGGTCACCGGTACCGGATCATCAAGACCAAAAGCCGCCGCCATTGCGCGCTCGCGCGGGCCGGTCGCGGGGGTGATGCGATCAACCATCGCATTCGGGAAGGCGACCGCCGCCCTGATCCAGGCGCTCAGATCCGGGTCCGACAGACGCGCGAGGCCCGTCACCGCGTTGCGGGTGACATCGCCATTTCCGGGCAGGTTGTCGCAGGACATCACGGTAAAGGGCGCGATCCCCGCAAGGCGGCGCGCTTTCAGCGCGGCCACAATCGCGCCGAAGGCAGTGCCGGGCGCATCAGGGCGCGCCGCATCGGCGACAATCGCCGGGGCGGTCGGGTCAAACGCGCCCGAGGCCGGGTCGATGAAATAGCCGCCTTCGGTCACGGTGAGCGAAACGATGCGGATCTCTGGCCGCGACATCGCCGCGATCAGGCTGGCATTGCCAGGCTCAACCGGCAGGAAATCCACCATCGCGCCGATGCGGCGACAGCTGCGCCCCTGCGGGTCCAGCGCGATCACGGTCGAGAGGCAATCCTGGGCCAGCAGGGCCTCGCGCATCGCTGCATCCGCCGGGCGCACACCGGCGCCGATGATGGCCCAGTCCTGCCCGAGGCCAAGGCCGAACAGGTCATCAAGATAGACCGCCATATGGGCGCGGTGAAAATTCCCCAGCCCGATATGGACGATGCCCGGTGTCAGGGATTTGCGATCATAGCCGGGCATTTGCACCGAGAGATCAGGCTCCGTCTCCGACCCCCGCATCACAGCGCCCTTCCCTCATGGTCGAAGCGGTAAAGCTTGCCCTCTTGCGGGCTGAGGCTGACGCGGTCGCCGTGATGCAGCGCCATCTCGCCCGAGACGCGGACGGTCAGCTCGCCCGCCTCGGCGGTCTGAACCTTGAGGAACGTGTCAGAGCCCAGGTGTTCGGCAAGGCCCACCACGCCGGTCCACCGCCCGCCTTGCGTCACCGCGATATGTTCCGGGCGCGCGCCAAGTGTCGCGCAGCCCTCACGCGCGGCTTCGGCCCCGGTGATGAAATTCATCTTCGGGCTGCCGATAAAGCCCGCGACAAAGAGGTTCTTCGGCTGGCGATAAAGCTCCAGCGGCGAGCCGACCTGTTCGATCCGGCCCGCATTCAGCACCACGATCTTATCGGCCATGGTCATCGCCTCGACCTGATCATGGGTCACATAGATCATCGTGGTCTTAAGTGACTGGTGCAGCTCGGAAATCTCTTGCCGCATGGTCACGCGCAAGGCCGCATCCAGGTTGGACAGCGGCTCGTCGAACAAAAACGCCGCCGGTTCACGCACGATGGCGCGGCCAATCGCGACGCGCTGGCGCTGGCCACCGGACAGCTGGCCCGGGCGGCGGTCGAGGTAATTCGTCAGGTTCAGCACCTTCGCCGCCTGCTCGACCTTTGCCTTTTGCTGATCGGGGCTGAGCCCGGCCATTTTCAGCGGGAAGGCGATGTTTTTGCGGACCGTCATATGCGGATAAAGCGCATAGGACTGGAACACCATCGCGAGCCCCCGGCTTCCCGGCGCGGTATCGGTCGCGTCCTTGCCATCGATCACGACCTGGCCCGAGGATATATCCTCAAGCCCCGCGATCAGCCTGAGCAAGGTCGATTTGCCGCAGCCCGAAGGCCCCACGAAAACAACGAATTCACCGTCATTGATGGTCAGGTCGAGCGGCGGAATGACATTCACTTCGCCAAAGCTTTTCGTGACCGCGGAAAGGGTAATCTGTCCCATTCTTTACCTCACTTCACCGCGCCAAAGGTCAGGCCGCGGACGAGTTGTTTCTGGCTGAACCAGCCAAGGATCAGGATCGGCGCAATGGCCATGGTCGAGGCCGCCGAGAGTTTTGCGTAGAAAAGGCCCTCGGGGCTGGAATAGCTCGCGATGAACTGCGTCAGGGGGGCTGCGTTTTTGGTGGTCAGCTGCAGCGTCCAGAAGGCCTCATTCCAGGCCAGGATGATGTTCAGCAGCATGGTCGAGGCGATCCCGGGCACGGCCATCGGGGTCAGGACATAGAGGATTTCACGGCCCAGACTGGCGCCATCCATCCGCGCGGCTTCGAGGATCTCACCCGGGATCTCGCGGAAATAGGTATAGAGCATCCAGATCACGATCGGCAGGTTGATCAGGGTCAGCACGCCGACCAGACCAATGCGGCTGTCCAGAAGCCCGAAATCGCGGAACAACAGATACAGCGGCACCAGCACGCCGACCGCCGGCATCATCTTGGTCGAGAGCATCCACATCAGCAGATCTTTGGTGCGTTTGCCGGGGACAAAGGCCATCGACCAGGCCGCCGGGATCGCGATCACCAGCGCCAGCACCGTCGATCCGAGCGAGATGATCACCGAATTCATGAAATGCAGGAAGTAGTTCGAGCGCTCCTGCACGACATGGTAGCTCTCCAGAGTCCAGGATGAGGTCAGGACCTCAAGCGGGGCCTTGATCGCATCACCCTCGCTCCGGAAGGAGAGGATGAAGATCCACAGGATCGGGAAGAAGATCAGGAAACCGATCGTCCAGGCCGCGACGGTGACGGCCCATGTCCGGGCGGGGCTTGTGCTGCGCGCCATGGCTCAGACCTCCAGATTCTTGCCGATCATCCGCATCAGGAAGACCGCAACGATATTGGCGAGGATGACCGCGATGATGCCCCCGGCAGCCCCTCCACCGACGTCAAAGGACAAAAGCGATTGCGAATAGACGAGGAAAGGCAGGTTGGTCGAGGCTGTGCCCGGGCCGCCATTGGTGGTAACGAGGATCTCGGCAAAGACCGAAAGCAGGAAAATCGTCTGGATCAGGATCACGACCGTGATGGGCCGCGTCAGATGCGGCAGGGTCAGGTGCCAGAAGCGGCTGCGCCAGCCGGCGCCGTCCATCTCGGCGGCCTCCATCTGCTCGCGGTCAAGGCTTTGCAACGCGGTCAGCAGGATCAGCGTGGCAAAGGGCAGCCAGGACCAGGCCACGATCAGGATGATCGAGGCCAGCGGCGCATGGCTCAGGAAATCAAAGGGTTGCAGCCCCACGGATTTGAAGAGATGCGCGAACATGCCGTTTACCGGGTTCATGAACATGTTCTTCCAGACCAGCGCGGCGACGGTCGGCATGACGAAGAAGGGCGCAATCACCATGACCCGCACCACGCCCTGCCCCCTGAACGGCTGATCCAGGAGCAGGGCAAGCGCGATGCCCCCGATCACCGTGATGGCCAGCACGCCCAGCACGAGGAGCAACGTATTGGTCAGGGCAGGCCAGAAGGCGGGCTGGGTGATGAAATAGTAGTAATTGTCGAACCCGGTCCAGCTCTCCATCCCCGGCATCAGCAGGTTGTAGCGCAGGAATGAGAAGTAAAGCGTCATGCCCAACGGCACGATCATCCACAAAAACAACAGGATAACCGCCGGAGAGACCATAAGACGCGCAGCCGTCCTGGACTGTTCGGTCGCCATGATGTGGTCCTGAAATACGGGGGGAAAGTGGCGGGGCCGCGAAAAGATCTTGCAGCCCCGCCGGGAGGAACCTCTTAACCGGTCACTTGATATAGCCCGAACGGGTCATCTCGGTCGTGGTGAAGGCCTGCGCCTTGGCCAGCGCTCCCTCAGCCGTATCAGACCCCGCCAGCGCCGCTGAGAACATCTGCCCGACCGCCGTGCCGAGCCCCTGGAACTCCGGGATCGCCACGAATTGCACCCCGACATAGGGCACCGGATCCACCGCAGGATTGTTCGGATCGGCCGCATTGATCGATTCAAGCGTCATCTTTGCGAAGGGCAGCTTCTGGTATTCCGGGTTGTCGTAAAGCGACTGGCGGGTGCCGGGGGGCACATTGGCCCAGCCTTCTTTCTCGGCCACCAGCGCGAGATAGTCCTTGCTGGTCGCCCAGGCGACGAAGGACTTCGCGGCCTCTTCCTTCTGCGTGCCCGCAGGGATTGCAAGGTTCCAGGCCCAGAGCCAGTTGCCGCGCTTGCCCAGCCCGTTATCCGGCGCCAGGGCAAAGCCGACCTTATCCGCCACGGTTGATTCCGCCGCATTGGTCACAAAGCTCGCCGCCACGGTCGCGTCGATCCACATGCCGCATTTGCCCTGCTGGAACAGCGAGAGATTCTCGTTGAAGCCATTATTCGCCGCCCCGGGCGGGCCATAATCGCCCATCAGATCAAGGTAGAAATCCAGCGTATCCTTCCAGGGCTTCTGGTCGAATTGCGGCTTCCAGTCCATGTCGAACCACTTCGCGCCGAAGCTGTTCCCCATGGCCGAGAGGAAGGCCATATTCTCGCCCCAGCCCGCCTTGCCGCGCAGGCAGATGCCGTAAACCTCATTCGGCTTGTCGGTCATCGCGGCGGCGGCTTCTTTGATGAAGGCCCAGGTCGGCGCATCTGGCATCGTGAGCCCGGCCTTCTCCATCAGGTCGGTGCGATACATCACCATCGAGCTTTCACCATAGAACGGCGCGGCGATGAGATTGCCGTCAACCGTCAACCCGCCCCGGATCGCCGGCAGCAGGTCATCGACATCGTAATCGGCGGGCAGGTCATTCAACGGCAGAAGCCAGCCCTGCTTGCCCCAGATCGGGGCCTCATAGGTGCCGATGGTCATAACGTCGAACTGGCCGCCTTTGGTCGCCACATCGGTGGTGACGCGCTGGCGCAGGACGTTTTCCTCAAGCGTCACCCAATCGACCCTGATGTCGGGATGTTTCGCGTAAAACGCCTCCATCAGCCCCTGCATCCGGATCATGTCGCCATTGTTCACGGTGGCGACGGTGATGGTGGTATCGGCCATCGCCGCCCCGGAAAGGGCGAGCGCAACCGTCGCGCCAAACATGGCGCGGTGCGACAGTTTCATTGGTTTTCCTCCCTGGCTGCGTCTGAATCACCTAAATGAGCAATTCATCGCACTGTGATCAATTGCTCACATCTGGATATGTTTCGTCAATCCCTTTCCTCCGCTGCAGCTGCGAGGGGGACCGGCGGCTCAGATGCGCGCCAGCAGCGCCTCGGCGGTGGGGGAATCGGTGATGAGACCGTTGATAATGTGGGATTTCAGCGCGGCATGGATGCCCGGCACTTTGGATGCACCCGCAGCAATGCCGATGGCAGGGCGGGAGAGGCCAGGTTCGACCCTGAGGCCGCCGGTGCGGGTGTTGATGCCGAAATCGAGATAGCGGCCATCCGAATCAAACACCCAGCCCGCGACCTCGCCTGCGGCACCCGCCGCCTGCATCTCGCGCAGCTCGGCATCGCTGACAAATCCGTCCCGGTGCAGCGGCGCGTCATCCGACATCTGGCCGACGCCGACAAAGACCACATCCGCGCCGCGCGCGAGTTCAAGCACCCGCCTGACGGGGCCAAGCGCGTGGAATTCGGCACGTTCCGCGGCGGTCGAGGACACCACCGGCACCAGCATCGGGTAATGCGGCGCCTGGACCCGGTCGGCGAGCCGCATCACCACATCGAAAAAGCTCGCCGAACCATCCGGGGCGATATTGCCGATCAGCGAGACCAGCCGATGCTGCGGCGCGGCCATCGGCTCCAGCGCCTCGACAAGCGCCCGCAGCGCGCGGCCGGTGCCAAAGCCGATGGTCAGGGGATCCTCCATCCGAAGGACCCGCTCCAGTTCAGCCGCCGCCGCGCCGGCGATCCCGGCGGCAGGGTCAGCGCCCGGCCCGAGGCCCGGGACCACCCGGCAGGTGGCCAGCCCGAAACGCTCCTTCAGCCGCGCCGCCAGATCCATCGAGGCGCCAATCGGGTGATTGAGCCGCACCTGGATCAGCCCTTCGGCCATGGCGCGGCTGACCAGCCGCTGGGCGCGCTGGCGCGAAATGCCCAGCTCGCCCGCGATCTGGTCCTGGGTCATGCCACCGACATAGTAAAGCCAGCCGGCACGGGCTGCATCGTCAAGCAGGCTGGGTTCTGTATCGGCCCGGCTCATTGTGGTTTCCTCATTGCGGCCTCCTCAACTCTGGCACCATGTCAAAAAACCGCGAGAAATCGTCAAAACGGCGGGCGGGTCGGGCGTCTTCGGGCTCTTCCGGCGTATCAGAGCCCATATGACTGCCCCCGATAAAGCGCCAGACCTCCATGCCCGCCGCATTCGCCGCGCGCAAACCCGTCAGGCTGTCCTCGATCACGAGGCAGGCCGCAGGCGCCACCCCCATCCGCGCCGCAGCATGGAGAAACAGATCCGGTGCCGGTTTACCCTGTGCTACCTCGCTTGCGGTAAAGGTCACCGCGCCAAGCCGGTCCCAGAGCCCGACCAGCCTGAGCGAGGTCTCAACCCGGCGGGGGCTGGACGAGGTCGCCACACAGACCGGCGCTGCCAGCTTGTCCAGCATCCCGGCCACACCCGGCATGATGCGCAGATCGCGCCTGAACGCGGCCAGCAGTGCCTCGCGGTAGCCCGTTTCGAATTCGGGCGGCAGATCGAGGCCAAAATCAGCGCGGATCGTCGCCATCACCGTCGGATAGCTGCGCCCCAGAAAATGGCGGGCGACATAGGCCAGGTCGATCTCAACACCCAGCTGCGCCAGTTCCGCCACCAGCATCTGCGCGCTGATGATCTCGCTGTCGATCAGCACGCCATCGCAATCGAGGATCAGCAGCTCAGGTGAAACGCTCATCATGCCCCGCACTAGGCCCCGAAGCGAAGCCGGCGCATATCTTACCCATTCCGGCGCGGGCCGAAAGCCCGGGTTGCGTCAGCGCGCCTTGCCCAAAGCCAGTGTATGTTCGCGCAGCCAGGCGAGGAAGCCGCGCGGATTGCCTTCCCATTTCTTCAGCTCATCCGCCGGGATCGGCTCGCCGATAAAGGGGCGCTGCGGCTTGAACAGCGCGCGCTTAATCTCGCGCAGCAAGAGGCCCTGGCGCAATGTATCCGACAGCTTGTTCGCGATCAGGAAGCTGCGGCTGTTCTGGCCGGGGAAATAGATCGGCAGGATGGTCGCACCGGTCGATTTCACGATCTTATGGGTGAAGACATTCCACTCCGCCTCGATCGCCGGGCCGAAATATGTCTCGGACATCGCGACTTTGCCGGCGGGGAAGAGAATGATCACGCCGCCGTTTTTCAGCTGCGCGAGCGTCTCGTTGCGCATCTTCAGCCCCTCTTCGCGCGCATTGTCTTCATGCGGGAAGGGAACCGGGATCATGAATTCCTCGACCTCGGGGATGCCGGTCAGAAGCGAACGGGTGAGGATTTTGAAATCGGGCCGCACGCGGGTGATCAGCTCGGCCATGATCATGCCATCGACCAGACCCGAGGGGTGGTTCGCCACAACGACGACCGGCCCGGTTTTGGGGATACGGGCGATTTCCTCGGGCGGCGTGTCGATGCGGATGCCCATATGGCGGATCGCCTTGGGCCAGAAGGGGGCACCAAAGGGGGCACCGGACTTCTCGAAGCTGCGGATCAGCGATAAAAGCTGGATCTTCGCCGTCAGCCATTCAATCGCGCGAATCGAATTCGCCTTGAACGGGTTGCGGAATGTTCCGGCATAAGACAGCCGGCGCATATCATAGGGTTTGTCCACCGGAGCCGGCGCTGCGGGTTTGGCGGTGGGCGGGCTTTGCTCGGTCACGAAGCGACGATCCTCAGCGTGTGGTCCCCGGTACAGGCCCGAAAACCGGACCCCTCATTCCACGAGGACAGCCCTCAATAGTCTTCTCCGAAGCGCCCGGCAACCAGAGCCTCCAGGGCATCGGCAAGTTTCTCCGCATCGGCGCCCGACGTCGTCACGTCAATCGAGGTTCCGCGCGAGGCGGCAAGCATCAAAAGACCCATGATCGAATCCCCCGAAACCTCCATCCCGTCCTTGGAGACGAGCGCGCGGGCGTCATGTGCCTCGACCGTCTCGACGAATTTCGCAGAGGCGCGGGCATGAAGCCCCTTCTCATTGACGATTTTGAAAGTCCTCAAGCGCAATCCCCAGGTCGAAATTCCGCCTCAGATCCCGCCGCCGAGATCAAGGCTATTGATATATTTGCGCCCGGCATCCAACGCGGCGGCAACTGCCTCCGGCACAGGAATATCGCGCGATTTCGCCAGCTTAATCAGCATTGGCAGGTTCGCGCCATAAAGAATGCGACGTCCCGACGCCGTACAGGCCGGCAAGGACAGATTCGAGGGCGATCCCCCGAACATATCCGTCACCACAACGACCCCCTCACCGCTGTCAACCGAATTGGCGGCAGCGATGATTTCGGCCTGTTTGGCGTTGCGGTCATGGTCATCTTCAATCGCAATGGCGATCATGCCGTCCTGTTTGCCGACAACATGCTCCACAGCGGAAAGATATTCCCGCGCCAGCCCTCCATGAGCGACGATTACGATCCCGATCAAGCCACAGACACCTTGTCAGCTGGGCCAGGCATCTCGCCGGCCTTGCGTTCCAGTTCCCTGTGCCGTTTTGACACCGGCCAGCCGGCCTGCGCAAGGGCACTGCCCATCAATTCTGCTATAGCAACCGATCTGTGTTGCCCGCCGGTGCAGCCAAACCCGATTGCGAGATGCGCCTTGCCCTCGCCCACCTGAGCCGGCAGCAGAAATTCAACCAGATCCCGCACCCGGTCAAGGAAGGGGGCAAAATTCGGATCCTGCGCCAGAAACGCCTGCACAGCCGGATCCCGCCCGTCCAAAGCGCGGAGCGCGGGGTTCCAGTGCGGGTTTTTCAGAAAGCGGCAGTCAAAGACCATATCCACCCCGCGCGGCAGGCCGCGGCGGTAGCTGAAGCTTTGCAGCGACACCGCGAGGCGGCCGGATCTGTCCGGCTCGAACCAACGCTTGATCTCGGCTTTCAGGTCATGGGGCGACAGCTCGGTCGTGTCGATCAGCAGATCGGCCCGGACCCGGATCGGGGTCAGCAGATCCAGCTCGCGCGCGATGCCTTCGGCCGGGGTCTCATCGGGGGCCAGAGGGTGGCGCCGGCGGGTCTCGGAATAGCGGCGGATCAGTTCGGGCGAGGCGCAGTCCAGATAGACCACCATCGGCGAGACCCCGGGGTCACGCACCATCCCGTCGATCAGCTCGATCAGCGCGGTGGCGTTGAAATCGCGGTTGCGGACATCAAGCCCCAGGGCCACAGGCCGGTCAGGGGCAGTGCCCTCCAGCAGACGCGGGATCAGGCTCAGGGGAATATTGTCGATCGTCTCATAGCCGATATCTTCCAGAACCCGGATGGCAGTGGTCCGCCCGGCGCCTGACGGCCCGGTCACAAGGACCAGTCTGAATTCCCCGGGCACCGCGTCCCGGGACTGGGCCGCCTCAGAACCGGCCACCAGAGAGGCATCCATAGCTCACTCCTGTCGCCCGCCCGTCATCAGGGCAAGCAATCCTTCGGCAAGATGGTCATTTTGCGCGCGCAGCACAAGCGGCAGTTCATATCCAAGTATAGATATGTGTCGCCGGGGGGGCAGTCGCTCGGTTTCCGCCTGCCCCAGATCGACCACCAGAGCAAGCGGCACCGGGCCCGAGGGCGTCACCCGCAGGATGCCGATCCCCCGCGCCTCGATCAGCCCGCTGATCGCCTGCGAGGGGCAGGAGATCTCGACCCCGCCGCCAGACACGGTCAGCGCGGTCTGGTCATCCGCGACCAGCGCCGCGCCATAAGCCATGAGTTTCAGCGCCAGCGCCGATTTCCCCGCCTCCGAAGGGCCGAGGATCAGCACCCCCCTGCCCAGGATGGCAACCGAACTGGCATGCAGGATCTGCACTGCCGTCACATCGTCAAACCGGCAGACCGACCACGAAACGCGCGCCCAGCGGCTCGGAATTGGGGTCGGCATTCGGGTGGCGGATGTTTTCGGCCCAGATCACCCCGCCATGCGCCTCGACGATCTGTTTCGAGATCGACAGGCCGAGGCCGGAGTTATTGCCGAAATGCGTCTCGGGCCGGTCGGAATAAAAGCGCTTGAACACTTTGGTCAGCGCCTGTTCCGGAATGCCCGGGCCGGTATCTTCGACCACGATCAGCACGCGGTTCTCGCGCTGACGCGCCCAGACCCGCACCGCATCGCTGGCCTCGCAAAACGAGATCGCATTGGTGATCAGATTGACGAAGACCTGGGCCAGCCGCGCTTCGAGACCGCGGATCATGATCTTGCCCGCAGGCAGGTCGGTCAGGAAATCGACCTCCGACCCGGCCGCCTGTTCGCCCAGATATTGCGTCAGATTGGTCAGGGTATGGACGAGGTCGAATTCTTCCTCTTCCTCTTTCACCAGTTCGGAATCGAGGCGCGAGGCATTCGAAATATCCGAAACCAGTCGGTCAAGGCGGCGCACATCATGCTCGATCACATCGAGCAGTTTCTCGCGATGCTCTTCCTTTTTCACAAAGCGCAGCGAGCCGACCGCCGAACGCAGCGAGGCGAGCGGGTTCTTGATCTCATGCGCCACATCGGCGGCAAATTGTTCATTGGCATCAATGCGATCGTATAGCGCCGCCACCATGCCGCGCATTGCGACCGAAAGCCGTCCGATCTCATCGGGACGCGCCGCGAGGTCCGGGATCCGCACCCGCCCCGGCGAGACCTTACCGCCGTCACCGCCGCGTCCGATCTCTGCCGCCGCCGCCAGATCCGAGAGCGGATTGGCGATGGTCGAGGCCAGCACCAGCGAAAGCCCGACCGAGACCAGCAGCGCCACGATGAAGACCTGGAGCACCTGTTCCCGCTCATAGCGCACCAGCCGGTCGATCTCGCCCGCCGCCGAAGACAGGACCAGGACCGAACGCACCTCGCCCGCAACCGCCACCGGGGTCGCGACCGAGAAAACCTTGCCGCCATCCGGGCCCAGACCGGTCGAAGAGGCAGTCTGCCCCGCCATCGCATTGGGCAAAAGCTGGCGCGCCAGCGTCGCACTGTCCTCGCCTTCCAGCTGGGTACGGCCCAGCGAAAGCACCACCGAAACCCCGTCCCAGACCGAGTTCAGGAAATCGGTGATCACCGTCGGGCGACGGGCCACCAGATCGCTTTCGGGGCCGGTGCGGGTCGCAAGAATCGCGCCCTCGGCGTCAAAGATAAAGGCCACCACACCGGGCGCCAGGTCGACACGACGCAGCGCGGCGGAATAGTCGTAAGGCGCCGCCGGGGTGATCTGCCCCTCCGGGCCTGCCTGATCCGGTGCAGTGGCCGGGCCCGTCTGGCTGGCCTCGAACACGCCGGAAATCAGCCGCGCCTCGCGGACAAGTCCCGCCTCGCGGCTGAGGACCAGGCTGTCGCGGAACGGGTTGAGGAACAGTACCCCTGCCACAAGGATGATCAGCGCCATCAGGTTGAAAATGACGATCTTGCGCGCCAGCGGGCTGCGGTTCAGCGCGACAAGCCCCCCCAGCGGACGGGCGCCGCGCTGTTCATCAGGAATGCTTTCCGGCGAGACCCAGTCTTCGCCCAGCAGCACTTGCCCCCCGCGCCGGCCAGTTCCGGTGCGGGAGTTGCGGTTGTCAGACCCAAGGCGCGGCGAGGCTGTCATTCTTCGTTGTAGCGATAACCAATGCCGTAAAGCGTTTCGATGGCCGAGAATTCCTCATCAACGGTCCGCATCTTCTTGCGCAGCCGTTTGATATGGCTGTCGATGGTGCGATCATCGACATAGACCTGATCATCGTAAGCCACATCCATCAGCTGATCGCGCGACTTCACAAAACCCGGGCGCTGCGCCAGGGCCTGCAAAAGCAGGAATTCAGTCACGGTCAGCGAGACATCGCGGCCTTTCCAGGACACCGCATGGCGCAGCGGATCCATCCTGAGCTCGCCGCGCTCGATCACCTTATTCTCTTCCGAGACCGGTGCATCGGTCGCCACACCGGCATCCTGACGCCGCAACAGCGCCCGGATCCGTTCGACCAGCAGCCGCTGCGAGAAAGGCTTTTTGACATAGTCATCCGCGCCCATCCGCAGACCGAGCACCTCGTCGATCTCGTCATCTTTCGAGGTGAGGAAAATCACCGGCATCGCCGTCTTCTGGCGCAGCCGCTGCAAGAGATCCATCCCGTCCATGCGGGGCATTTTAATATCAAGAACCGCCATGTCGGGCATGCGGCGATTAAAGGCGTCCAGGGCCGATTGGCCGTCAGTATAGGTTTCGACTTCGAACCCCTCAGCTTCGAGGGTCATCGAGACGGACGTCAGAATGTTCCTGTCGTCGTCCACCAGGGCGATGCGCGACATAATATATCCTGCTCTGTTTCTTATCCGGATATAATCCTCAATGCGCGGGCAGGAATCAACAGGAAACGAATCACCCACCCGTTCCGGCAGGAAAAGCGTCACGAAAATGCGGCAGCATGGCGAATATGCCTCACTGTGGGCAAGGTGCCGCCGGTGGTTGCGCTAACCTGGGAATGGTTGCGCTAACTCCCTGAAAGGTTGCTGTTTTCCTTTCCGGGCCGCGTGTTATAGGCGCAAAGAGGGCAGTACAAACGGATAGGTTTGCCCTTGCGCCCAAGGCCCGGGCGCAGTTTCAACCAAGGCCGCGCCAGGCGCGCGGCGACCGGAGCTTGGCACGGATATGACTATGAACGGACGCGTGAACCCGAAACGCACTCTGGACCACCAGGGGATCAGCGGCGCCGGCACTGTTCATTACAACTATCGCGAACCTGCACTTGTCGAAGCCGCGGTTGCCCGCGGCGAGGGCCATATCGGCAAAGGCGGCGCTTTTCTCTGCACGACGGGGAAATTTACCGGCCGTTCGCCGAAGGATAAATTCGTGGTGCGTTCGGCTTCGACCGAGAACACCATCTGGTGGGAGAACAACGCGCCGATGGCGGAGAGCGCCTGGGCTTTGCTCAAGGCCGATATGCTCGACCACCTGAAGGGGCGCGAGGTTTTCGTCCAGGATCTCTATGCCGGTGCCGATGCCGCACACCGTGTCGATGTGCGGGTGGTCAGCGGGCTTGCCTGGCATAATCTGTTCATCCGTCACCTTCTGCGCCGCCCTGAGGCCGCTGAACTTGACCATTTCGAACCAGAATGGACAATCATCAACCTGCCGTCCTTCAAGGCCGACCCCGAGCGGCACGGCTGCCGCACCGATACGGTGATCGCGCTGAATTTCGACGAAAAGACCGTACTGATCGCCAATACCGAATATGGCGGCGAGAACAAAAAAGCGGTCTTCACCATCCTGAACTACCTGCTGCCCGAAAAGGGCGTGATGCCGATGCATTGCTCGGCCAATCACGCGATCGGCAATCCGGATGACACGGCCGTCTTCTTCGGCCTTTCCGGCACCGGCAAGACCACGCTTTCCGCCGATCCCTCGCGCATCCTGATCGGCGATGATGAACATGGCTGGTCGGATACCGGCACTTTCAACTTTGAAGGCGGCTGCTATGCCAAGACGATCAATCTCTCGGCCGAGGCCGAGCCGGAGATCTATGGCACCACCCATCGTTTCGCGACCGTGGTCGAAAACATGGTCTGGGATCCCGAGACGTTCGAGCTTGATTTCGAAGACAATTCGCTCACCGACAATATGCGCTGCGCCTATCCGCTGGAGTATATTTCCAACGCATCGCCCACCGGTCTGGGTGGCATGCCGAAGAATGTGGTGATGCTGACATGTGACGCCTTCGGGGTGCTTCCCCCGATCTCGCGGCTGACGCCGGCCCAGGCGATGTATCACTTCCTTTCGGGCTTCACCTCGAAAACCCCCGGGACCGAGCGCGGCGTGACCGAGCCGACGCCGACCTTCTCGACCTGTTTCGGCGCCCCCTTCATGCCGCGCCGGCCCGAGGTCTATGGCAAGCTTTTGCAGGAGAAGATCGCAAAGCACGGCGCCTCCTGCTGGCTGGTGAACACCGGCTGGACCGGCGGCAAGCATGGGACGGGTCGGCGGATGCCGATCAGGGCGACGCGCGCGCTGCTGACGGCGGCGCTGGATGGCTCGCTTGCCCGCGTGCAGTTCCGCAAGGACCCGAATTTCGGCTTTGAGGTTCCGGTCGATGTGCCCGGCGTGGATCCGGTGCTGCTGAACCCGCGCGAGACCTGGGCGGATAAGGCGGGTTATGACGCGCAGGCCCAGATTCTGGTCGGCATGTTCTCGAAAAACTTCGGACAATATGTCGAACATATCGACGCCGATGTGCGCGCCGCCGCGATTGGCTGAAATGTTCGATAAGTGAAATCAGAACCGCCCGGAAACACAGGTTTCCGGGCGGTTTTGTTTGATTTTACAGCGATACCTGGGCGCGCAGATCATCGCCGAAGATCAGCATGGTCGGCCCTTTGCGTGCAGCCCCCTCGCGCAGGAGGCCCGGCAGGGTCTCAAGCTCTGTCACCCGCTCGACATGCCAGCCCGAAGCTGCCGCGATCGCCGCCAGATCGGGCGTGTAGATATCGACGCCAAGCGTCGGGATGTTCTTCGCGACCATATAGGATTTGATCTCGCCATAACCGCTGTTGTCATGGACAAGCAGGATCACCGGCACTTCGGCCTCGGTGGCCGATGCCAGTTCCGAGAGCGAGAATTGCAGCCCGCCATCGCCCGAGATCCCTACCACCGGGCGGTCATCCGCGAGTTTCGCCCCAATCGCCGCCGGCAGGCCATAGCCCAAAGTGCCGTAGCCCGTAGCCGAATTGAACCAGGTGCCGGGCGAGGCCGCCTCATATGCCATATTCCCGGCATAAGTCAGCTGGGTGGAATCGCCCACCATCCGCACACCTGGCAGCGTATCGCGCACGATATCGAGCAGCGCCAGGTCGCGCCGATAAGCATCCAAGAGACCGGCACGCCCCTTGCGCGCCTCTGCCGCCCGCGCCGCACCATCCTTCTTCACGGCCGGGGGCGGGTCGGCCAGAACTGCCGCCACAAATTCCGCCGCATCCGCAGTGATCGCGAGCGAAGGGGGGATCCCCCGCGCCATATGCACCGGGTCGAGATCGACGCGGATCAGGGTGCCTGGCAGCGCGAAACCGCCATCCTCATACATGTCGTAATCGGTCAGACCCAATTCGGTCCCGATCGCCAGAACGACATCTGCGCCCGCGATCAGCGCGCGCGTGCTGGCGACCGAGGCCGAGACAGGCACCGCCAGCGCATGACCCGGCGGCAGCAGCCCCCGCGCATTGGTCGTCATCACCAGCGGCGCGTCGAACAGCTCGGCCAGCCGCCCGACTTCGGCCCGCTGCGCACCGCCACCGGCGAGGATCACCGGGCGTGCGGCGCCTTCAAGCGCCTGGATCGCCTCGCGCAGGGCCGCGGGCGCGGGCGCGGGCAGCGACAGCATCATCGGTTTCGGCAAAGGCAGATGACCGGCATCCGCGAGCATCACATTGATCGGCAGTTCGATATGCACCGGGCGCGGCCGCGCGCCGTAAAACACCGCAAAGGCCTGGGCCAGCGCGCCCGCCAGTTCCTCGGGCCGGTTCACCGTGCGCGAGAACGCCGCCACGCCCGAAACCAGCGCCTGCTGATTGGGCAGCTCATGCAGCCAGCCCTCGCCCGAGCCCATCCGCCCATGCGCGTTGACGGTCGAAATCACCAGCATCGGGATCGAATCGCCATAGGCCTGGCCCATTGCGGTCACGATATTGGTCATCCCCGGCCCGGTGATGATGAAACAAACCCCGGGCTTACCGCTCGCCCGTGCATAGCCATCGGCCATGAACCCCGCACCCTGCTCGTGGCGCGGCGTAACATGGCGCACGCCGGAACCGGCGAGCCCGCGATACAGCTCTACCGTGTGAACGCCGGGGATGCCGAACACCACCTCGACGCCATAGCTGCGCAGAAGATGGGTCAGATAAACCCCGGTTGAGATATTCGCAGTCACGTCTTCATCCCTATCTTTGCTGGCCCTGCCGCAATTGCATAACGGTTTTGATCAACACGACCGCAACCACAATCGCGATCAGCACCACCGAAATCGCGGCAATTGCCGGATCGATATTATCCCGCAAGCCCATCCACATCAGGCGCGGCAATGTCACCGCATTGACCGAGGTGATGAACAATGTCACGCCGATTTCCTCCCAGGACAGCACAAAGCTCAGGAAAAGTGCGGCAATCAGGCCAAAGCGGATATTTGGCATAATGATGCGGAACACCCGCGTCATCAGCCCCGCCCCCATCGAGCGCGCGGCGAGGTCGATGCGGCGGTCGACCTGGCTGAGCGCGACGGTGATCAGCACGACGGCGAAGGGCGCGACCATGACCGAATGCGCCAGCGCCACGCCGAAGAAAGTGTCATAGCCAATGACCCCGTTCCACTGGCTGAGCGAGGTCAGGAAGAAGTAAAGCGTCAGCGCCGAGACGACCGGCGGCGCCACCATCGGCAGCATCGCGATCCCCATGTAAATCCCGGCAAATCTCGGCTGCAGCATCCAGATCCCAAGCGCGAAAGCGGTGGCAAGCGCGGTGGAAAACAGGCTCGCAACCAGCCCGATGCGAATCGAGAGCCAGACCCCCTGCCCCCAGGCCGGATTCTCGATCAGCGCCCGGTAATGGCGCAAGGACCATTCATCCCCGGCCATGGAAAGATTGCGCCCGGGCGTGAAGCTGACCGGCACCACGGCAATCAGCGGCATCAGCAGGAAGACCGCGACCAGAGCCGCAAGGATCGTCGCAAGGAGACCTGGCTTGAGCGTGATCATCGGCCCGGCCCTTTCGCATATTTCATCGTCAGCATCAGCAACAACCCGATGGCGACCATCATGATCACCGAGATTGCCGCACCAAGGCCCCAGTCCGGGCTTTGGAAGATCCTGAGCCAGATCAGTTCCGCGACCAGCACTGAACGGCCTCCGCCAAGAAGGGCCGGCGTGACAAAGAAGCCAAGCGCAAAGACGAAGACCAGCAAAAGGGCTCCGAAAATACCGGTTTTGGTCATGGGAACGAAGACCTGCCAGAAGACGCGCGCCCGCGACGCCCCCATGCCGCGCGCGGCCAGCAGCACACGCTCATCCACCGCGCGCATGGCTGAGGCCAGCGGGAAGACGGCGAAGGGGATCAGGAAATGCACCATCCCCAGCACGACGCCGAATTCATTGCGGACCAGCGTCAGCGGCTCTGCGAGCAGCCCGAGATCCTGGCCCCAGGTGTTGATGATGCCCCGGTTTGAAAGCAGCGCCAGCCAGCCAAAGGCCCGTGTCAGAACGGAAATCCAGAAGGGGATCAGGATGCAGAGCTCAACGAAAAGCCGCATCACCGGCCCGCCCCGCACCCAGAGCAGCGTGATCATATAAGCCATTGCGACGGCCAGTACCGTGACCAGCGCGCAGATCCTGACCGTACGCCAGATCACGCTCAGGACCAGCGGGTCGGTCAGCGCGGTCTTATATTGGCCAAGACCGGGCTCGGGCAGGGTCACGCTCCAGCGCATGACGCCGAGAAACGGGATCAGATAGGCCAGCGCCAGAAAGATCAGCAGCGGGGCCAGCAGGAACAGGCGGGATCGGAGCATGGGCACCCCCTCGGGCAAGAGACCCCGGGCCGGGATGGCCCAGGGGTCAGGGGTTCAGGACGGGGTCAGGTCAGGCTGAGATGATCTTCAGATATTCATCCAGCGCCGGGCCGTAATTGGTCTCATACCAGGCCATGTCGATCGGCATTTGCTGGGCATAGTTATCCGCAGCCACCGGGTTGTATCTGGCATCCTCGGCCGGCAACAGCGCATCGGCCGCCGGATTCGCCGGCCCCTGGCCCAGCATCTCGAACATGATCAGCTGTTTCGCGGGATCCTGCACCGAGGCGAGGAACTGCATCGCGGTTGCGGCGCCGCCCGGGTTGCCCTTCACCACGCCAAGCGCGCCGGGCGAAACGAAGCCATCCTTCCAGATGAATTTCACATCGCCACCCGAATCCTGTTCGATCAGCCGCGCGCGGGTCGACCAGACGATGGCCATCGAGGCCTCACCATCCAGAAGCAGCGACTGGCTTTCCGCCCCGCCGCCCCAGAAGGCCACGACATTGTCCTTGAAGGCCGCAAGTTTCTTATGGGCGCGCTCGATATCCAGCGGGTAAAGATCTGTTGGCGCCACACCATCGGCCAGCAAAGCCGCCTCCCAGACACCAACGCCCCATTTATAAAGCGCGCGTTTGCCGGGGAATTTTTCCACATCGAAGAAATCTGCGATGCCGGTCGGCGGGTTATCTCCGAATTTTTTCGCATCATAGGCGATGACGTAAGAGAAGAAATAGGTCGAGGCGGCATAGTCCCAGCCAAAACCCTCGCGGAATTTCGACTTATCGACCACTGCGTAGTCGATGGGCTCCATCATGCCCTTTTTGCCAAGCGCCTCGGCCGAGAACGGATCGACATCCACGAGGTCCCAGGTCGGTTTGCCGCTTTCCACCTGGGCCTGGATCGCACCTTCGGTCGGGCCCGAACCATCCTGGCGCACGGTGATGCCGGTCGCCTCGAGGAAGGGCTTGCCATAGGCCGCATCATAGGCGGTGCCGGCATCGCCGCCCCAGTTCACCAGCACCAGTTCTTTGGTCTGGGCATCGGCGCGGCTCCCCAGCCCGAGCGCCGATGTTCCCAGCAATAGCGCGAGGCCCGTGTTGAAATTCCGCCGCGAAATCTGACCCTTGCGGGCTTTCATCGCGAGGATTTCCAACTGGTCACGCTGGAAAGGTCCGTTCATAATCCATCTCCCTGTTGAGGATTTTCCGTCTCCCGGCGCCCGCATCTGATGGCGGATCTGTCCCGGATCGTTCGCTTAAAGCATGAAACCGCGGCTCGCCTCCCAGCTGGTCCAGACCGCAGCCCCCGGGGCAAGACCCTCCGGGAGTTTCGCAGTCGGCATATGAAGGGTGACCGCCACGCCGCCTTTGGTGGCCAGCGCGAGGCGGGTTTCGGCGCCCAGATAGGTCAGGTCGCGCAATTCGACCGGCAGCGCATTGCCGCAGGTGGGCTCGGTCAGCGAGAGGCCCATATTCTCAGGCCGGATCGCCAGATTGTCGCCCGTGCCGTCCGGCAGGTGAATGGCGCGGCCTTCGATCTGCGAGGCGGTCACCGGCAGAATGTTGATATCGCCCAGAAATTCCGCAACGAACCGATTCGAGGGCCGCTCATAGACCTCGCGCGGCGGGGCGATCTGTTGCAACTGTCCCTTCTCGAAAATCGCGATCCGCGAGGACAAAGCGAGGGCTTCTTCCTGGTCATGGGTTACGAAAACAAAGGTGGTGCCGGTTTCCTGATGAATGCGGCGCATCTCATCCTGCATCTGGCCGCGCAGGTTCTTGTCGAGCGCCGAAAACGGCTCGTCCAGCAGCAGGACCGGCGGCGAATAGGCCAGCGCGCGGGCCAGAGCCACCCGCTGTTGCTGCCCGCCCGACAGGCCTGCGGGCCGTTTATGGCCATGCCCGCCAAGGCCGACCATTTCCACCATGTCCCTGACACGCCGGGAAATATCCGCACCCGAGCGCCCCTGCACCTTCAGCGGAAAGGCGATGTTTTCCTCGACCGTCATATGCGGGAACAGCGCATAGCCCTGAAACACCATGCCAAAACCGCGCGCCTCGGGCGGCGTTTCGGTCATCTCGCGCCCGTCCAGTGTCAGCTGCCCCGATGTGGGGGCCTCGAAACCCGAAAGGATCATCAGGAACGTGGTTTTCCCCGATCCCGAAGGCCCGAGAAGCGTCACAAACTCGCCGCGCCCGACGGTCATGGAAATGTCCTTCAGCGCAGTGAAGCGCCCGAACATCTTGCCGATCCCTGATGCTCCGATTTCTGCTGCCTGCGTCACTTGGTATCCCTTGCCAGAGTTCCGGGTGCCGGTGCCGGCCGCAGGTCGCGGCGGGAACCGGGCAGAATATCCACCTGAGCCTGAGATGCGGGGCTCTGAAAAACAATAGAAAGTTTTTCACCCATTCGGGAAACAGAATTTGCCGAAGCTCCGCCAGCCGATCAAAAAAGGGTCAATCGTCGATCAGCTCGCCCAGAAGCCAGTCCCGAAAGGCCCCAACCGCCGGGTTGCCGGCCTTTTCCGGTGGCACAACCATGAAATAGGACCGGACCGAGCGCACCGAAAGGTCAAAGGG
This sequence comes from Paracoccus sp. IB05, assembly GCF_016405985.1. Classification (GTDB taxonomy): domain Bacteria; phylum Pseudomonadota; class Alphaproteobacteria; order Rhodobacterales; family Rhodobacteraceae; genus Pseudogemmobacter. The sequence goes on along the minus strand of NZ_JAEFCF010000027.1, from coordinate 43,292 downwards.
CCTGACCAGATGGCCGGCGCGGATCGCGTCCTGGCAGATGAACTCGTCGCCCATTGCGATGCCCTGGGCACCAAGCGCTGCCGCGTAAACCAGGTTCATATCGGCAAAGCGGATGCCATTCTGCGCCGCCTCAACCGGCATACCGGCGAGGCGGAACCAGCTTTCCCAATCCTCGTAATCGCCCAGATGCAGCAAAGTGGCGCCCAGAAGCGCGCCGGTATCCGCCATCGATTCAAACCGGTTCAGCCAGGCCGGGCTGCAAAGCGGGGTGAAATCCACCGCCTTCAGCAGCTCGACATCCATCCCGGGCTGGTTGCCCTCGCCAAAGGTGATGAAGATATCGACATCGGGATTGGCAACATCATCGAGCCGGCGCGGCGTCTGCACCGACAGCGTAACATCCGGAAAATCCGCAACAAACCCGCCGATCTTGCCGCAAAGCCAGCTGGAGGCAAAACCCGGCGGACAGCTGACCGACAGCGCCCCGGTCACGCCCCGCGCGGCGTTGCGCGTGGCCGATCCCGCGATCATTGAAAGCGCGCGGCGGATATCTGTGGCATAGGCCTGGCCCTGCGGCGTCAGCTCGACCCTTGTGCCGATACGGCTGGTCAGGCGAAAGCCGAGATCGCGCTCCAGCAGCCGCAGCTGGTGGCTGACCGCGCTGCGGGTCAGGTTCAGCTCATCCGCCGCCTGCCAGACCGTGCCATGGCGGGCAAAGCTTTCCAGCGCGCGCAACGCCTGGGTCGAGGGGATACGGGCCATGCTCACCTCGCTGGCTTTGTGCCAGTCTGCGGCTTTCCCCGCGCGGCACAAGCAAAAGGTGAATTTTCTTTGCCGAAGCAGGGAAAAGGTTTCACTTTCGCGCAACCGTGACGCGCTGTTAGCCCTGAAAGAAGGATGGCGGCCCCTTCCGCCCCCCTTTGCCGCAGAACCGGAGCCCGGGTCATGTCTCAGCTTTCCGCCGCCCAGACCACCGCCCTCGCCAGCGTGAACGCCCGCGCAGCCGAGCATTCGGACTGGTGCGCCACGATCTTTTCCTATGGCGAAACCGCCTGGCGCGAATACCGCTCCTGCGCCTGGTATGTCGAAAAGCTGCGCGCCGAGGGGTTCGACGTCGAAGAGGGATCGGCGGGGATGCCGACCGCTTTTTGTGCCACCTGGTCGAACGGGCCCGACTCTGACGGCGCCCCGGTGATCGGCATGTATGCGGAATATGACGCCGTTCCGGGGAATTGCCAGGCCGCCTCGACCCGGCGCGAGCCGCGCGCGGGCCTCGGCTTCCAGGCAGGCGGCCATACCGATCCGCATTCGGGTCTCGGGATTGCCGGGCTCGCGGGGCTTCTGGCCACCAAAGCCGCGATGGAGAAACACGGCATCAAAGGCGGGCTGCGCTTTACCGGCGAACCGGCGGAAAAAGTGCGCGGATCGAAACCGATCCATGCCGCGAAGGGCTATTATGACGGGCTGGCGGCGATCCTGTCGTTCCACCCGTTCTACATGCTGCCGATGTGTAACACGGTGCGCTGGAACACACATTGTGGCGCGGCTTATGCGATGATCTACCGGTTTATCTGCGATGAGCCGCAAAACTGGGGCGCGCATGCCCCCTATGCAAAAGACGGCGCGCCGATCCCGCAATCGCATTCGGCGGTGCGCGCGCCTGGCGCCAATGACGCGCTGAACCTGATGTTCCTGACGTCAAAATCCCTGCGCGATTCGATGTTGCCGCATCAGGGCGGCTGGTCGATTTCCGAGGCAATCCTGACCGCAGGCCAGGCCACCGCCGACAACCTGCCCGCAGGCCTCGCCGAGATCCAGTATATGATGCGGGTGCCGACCCTTGCCATGGCCGAAGCGGTGACCGCAGCACTTGACCGCAACGCCGAACATGCAGCGGCGATGACCGGCTGCCGGGTCGAGAGGCACTGGGTCTGCAAATCACGCCCCGGCCTTGCGAACCACGCCATCGCAAATGTGGTCTGGGAGGCGATGCAGGCCACCGGCGCGCCGCAGTGGGGCGAGGCGGCCAAAGTGATCGCCCGCGAGGTTCAGACAAATCTCGGCCTCGAGCCGATGAGCGATCCCTTCATCCCCGAAATGACCCGCCTCATCGCGCCGCAAGAGGCCGAACGGATCCTGCGCGAGGATCTGCCGCCCTCACAGGCCAATTCCACCTCGGATGACTACACCGATATGTGCTGGCACGCGCCCACCGCGCGGTTCTACATCGCGCGGCCCGCGCTGAGCGCACCGCAGGGCTATGTCTACCCGTCCTGGGTGATGAACGCACTTGGCGGCATCCCCGAGACCATTGACCCGATGGTGCAGACCGCCGCCGGGGTGCTGGCGCTCTCGGCGCTGCGCATCCTCGAAGATGCCGATGCCCGCGCAGCAATGTGGGCCGAATTCGAGACCCGCCGCGCCGCCGCGCCGATCCCGCCCCTTTGCGATTACGACCCGCCCATCCATTTCCGCTGGCCGGAATATGTCACCACCCCACGCGGGCGCGACTGGTGGATTCCGTCCACCATGCCAGGCGCCTGACCCAACAGGAGAGAAAAATGAACGTGCAAGCAAAGCCTGAAGCCTTTTCCCTCCAGCGCCGCAAGGCAGGTGGCGGCACCGCGCCGCTGGCGAACTGGGGGTTTGCGAATGAGACCGACCGGCTGACCGATGTGCTTTTGGGCGATCCGGCCTATCTGCGCCATATGGCAACCTCGTCGCTGTCACGCAAACATCTGCGCGAAAACCCCTGCAATATCCAGGAGGCCCAGGCCCAGCATAAAGAGCTGAAAGCGGCCTATGAAAGCTTTGGCGTTCGCGTTCATACCGTGCCGCCCGAGGCGGAACTCCCGATGCAGGTCTATACCCGCGATTCCTCGGTGATGACCCCTTACGGCGCGGTGATCACCGCCATGAGCCAGCCCTGGCGGCGCGGCGAAAACTACGCCGCGATCCGCCATTACGAGAGCCTCGGCATCCCGATCTATGACATGGTCACGGCAGGCACTTTCGAGGGCGGCGATTTCAACGTGATCGAGGAAGGCGTGCTGCTGGTCGGCTGCGGCGGCGCGCGCACCAATGAAGATGGCGCCCGCCAGGTGGCGGGCTGGTTCGAGGAGGAGGGCTGGGAGGTCCGCCTCGCCTTTATCGACGAATATTACGTCCATATCGACCTGATGGTGGTGCCGATCGCACCGAAACTGACCGCCGTCTGCCTCGCCTGCACAGACCCTGCGATTGTCGACTGGCTGAAGGCGAAAGGCCATGAGATCATCGACGTGCCCTTCCAGGACACGATGGCGCTTGGCTGCAATTTCATGAGCCTTGGCGGGGATCGCATCATCGCGCCCCAGGTCTCGCAGAGCCTGATCAGCCAGCTGAAAGCGCGCGGCTTTGACGTGGCCGTGGTCGACACCGCAGAGATCTCGAAAACCGGCGGCGGCATCCATTGCATGGCCCAGGCACTGAAACGTCAGGGCTGAATCTCGTCTGCTGGTCAGTCGCGCGCGGGCTTTGCCTCGCGTGGCTGACCAGCCTTCAACCCCGCCAGCGCCACGTCAAATTTGCGGCGCACGAGATCCGGATCCGCCAGAACCCGCCCCTCCGGACCGGGTTTTTCCAGCCCGAGCGCCGCTGCCAGCGCGTCAAGCGAATTGGGCCCGGCATGCCATTCCTGGCGCCAGTCGGGGCTCACGCAGCCGACGGCCCCCGCCCTGGACCCGAAAAGCCTGTTGCAAACCGCGCCGAGATCCGGCCACCGGGGCAAGGGCAGCCAGCCAGGCGCCGGATCGCGCAGGATGACCGGCGCGGCCCCGCCGGGCAGTTCAATCATATAGCCCCGATCAGAGTGGTCAGCGCCTCGCCCCGCTGACCCCACTGGCGGCGGCCCGACCCTGACCACCGGCAGTTCCGGCACCTCGGGCATGGTGAGAAGACAGGGCTCTTGTTGCCATGGCTTGGGCCGATACAGCTGGATCCGGGTGAGCCGCTCCGGCAGCCGCGCCTCAAGCTCCTGGCACAATGCGTCATCAATATAGCGCCGGGACAATAACTGCACGGAATGATCCAGCGGATTGCCAATATATGCGACCGGCAGCCCGTAATTTCTCACCATTTCGCCCGCCGGAAAAAGCGGTGCCACCAGCGCCTGGCGGGTCGGGTCGAAATCAACGCGCATCGCGGCATTTGCCTCTGCCCGCTCGTGCCGTTCGCGCGCGTAGCGGAGACTGTCCCAGGCGAATACGGCATAATAGCCGACGAAAACCGCGATGACCGGAGCAAGCCAGGACCGATGAACCTTGCCGCGCCGCACCTCAAGGACGATCCCGAGCAGACCAAGCCATGGGAGAGCAAAGGAAACACAGGCCAGAAACAGCGCGAAAAAACTTGTCAGCACCAGCCGCAGCTGATCCGGGGGCCGCGGCAGGAGGGGCAAGAGCATCAATGGCCAGCCCGTCACCAGTCCGAATATCCCTGGCACGAAGAACAAAAGAGATCGGGGCAAGCGATGTTTCATCGTCCTCCCATGCCCTGGATGCGAGGCATTTCTAAGCCTCGTCCGGGGCTTTCCCAATGTGAGGCCGCAGCCCCTCACTTGCGCCGTTTATGTTCCTCCAGCCTCGGGAAGATCTCGACGAAATTGCAGGGGCCGTGGCGGTAGTCGAGCTGTTTGACGAGGATCTCGTCCCAGGCGTCCTTGCAGGCGCCGGTCGAGCCCGGCAGCGCGAAGAGGTAGGTGCCGCCCGCGACGCCGGCGCAGGCGCGGCTTTGCACGGCGGAGGTGCCGATCTTCTGCATCGAGACAATGGTGAAAACGGTGGAAAAGGCGGTGATTTCCTTCTCATAAACGTCGTGATGCGCCTCGACCGTCACATCGCGCCCGGTCAGCCCGGTGCCGCCGGTCGAGATCACCACATCCACAGCGGGGTCGGCGATCCAGGCGCTGAGCTGCGCCGCGATCAGCGCGCGGTCATCGGTGACAATGGCGCGGGCGGCGAGGATATGGCCCGCCCCTTCCAGACGCGCCACCAGCGTATCGCCCGAGCGGTCCTCGGCGAGGCTGCGGGTATCCGACACCGTCAGAACCGCGATGCGGGTGGGGATGAAGTCTCTTTCGGTCATGCAGCACGCTCCATCACGGCAAGGCGCAGGGCAAGCGCGGCAAAAATGCCGCCTGTCGCGCGGTTCATGCCCCGCGCCAGCCGGTCCGAGCCGAGCAGCGCCCGCCCGAGGCGCCCGGCAAAGATCCCGACCGCGCCGTTGATCACGAGGCCGCCGGCGCAGATGATCACCCCAAGGGCCAGGAATTGCGGCAATACCGGCTTTGACGCCATCACGAATTGCGGCAGGAAGGCAAGGATGAACAGCGCCACTTTCGGGTTCAGCAGATTGACCACCAGCGCCTCGCGAAACACCCTGGCGGCGGGGGCGCGCGCGACAGGCGCGATCTCGGGCCGCCCCGCATTCCAGGATCTGACTGCCAGCCACAGAAGATAGCCGACACCGCCCCAGCGGATCACCTCAAAAGCCATCGGATGCGCTTTCAGGAGCGCCGCCAGCCCCAGCCCGGCGATCAGAACATGCACGAAACAGCCAAGCGCAATGCCGAAATTGGCCGCCATGCCCGCACGCGCGCCGCCTTTCAGCCCCTGGGCCAGCACGAACATCATATCCGCCCCTGGCGTGAGGTTCAGCGCCAGCGCGGCAGGCAGGAAGGCCAGCAATGTCACAGCATCAATGGGAAACATCAAAAGCCACCAAGTGTCTGAGGACGATGATTTGCGGGCAAGGCGTTACAGACATGGGTTCACCACCGGCAGGCGCAGTTTTGCCAGCACCTCATCCAGCGCGGCCAGGATTTCTGCGCCGAATGCTTCGCCCGGGATATAAGACCGCATCCCAGCCAGATCGCCATCGGGCCCTGGCTGTAACTGCCTGCAGTTTGCAAGGCGGGCGTCCTCTCCCTCTTCCCCCTGGGCGGCGACGGCCTTTGCAGGCAGGGGCTGCCCGTACCCCGGCGCGCGCGGGCGCAGCGGCATCTTCGCCAGTGTAAGAATGGCGGCAGGACGCATGATCACGCCTTGTCGAGAAAGGCCCGCAAAGCGAGCAGATCGGCCCAGGCCTCGCGCTTGGCGGCGGGGGTGCGCAAAAGGTAAGCGGGATGCGTCATCGGCAAAAGCGGCTTTTCCAGCGCGGTCGTCCAGGTGCCGCGCGCGCGCAGGATGCCGCGATTGCCGGTCAGCGCGATCAGCGGTGTATTGCCCATGACCACGATCACATCCGGGTCAGCCAGCGCGATATGGCGTTCGACAAAGGGGCGCAGCATGGCGATCTCGGCGGGGCTGGGGTCGCGATTGCCTTCGGGGCGCCAGGGCATGACATTGGTGATGTAGAAAGAGGCGGCCGGATCGGGGCTCTGGCGGGTCAGGCCGATGGCGCCGAACATGCGGTCCAGAAGCCTTCCGGCCTCGCCCACAAAGGGGCGCCCCTCGATATCCTCTTCGCGGCCGGGCGCCTCGCCGAGGATCAGAACCCGTGCCTTCGGATTGCCATCGGCAAAGACCGTGTTGCGGGCGCCGCGTTTCAGATCGCACAGGTCGAAGCCGCGAATGGCTGTTTCCAGCGCTTCAAGCGTGGCGGCAGAGGCGGCTATGGCGCTGGCGACCGCGACCGGATCAATCTGCGGCTCGGGCGAGGGGTCGTAAGTCTGGGGGGCGGCGTTTTGACCAGCGGCATTCCGGGCGTTCTGGACGCGCGCAGGGGTCTCTGACTGCGCCGCGCGGGCCGGCTTTTCAATCACGACCTCATAGCGGTTGACGGGTGCCTCGCCGATCACCTCGTCAATGCCGCAGTCAAGCTGCCAGTCCAGCGCGGCGTAAGAGGCATTCCAGTCTTCGGCCACGGCGGCGGCAAAAGCCTCCGGGTCCGGCCCTTCGCCATCCGGTGCCGCCGTCTCTGTCATGATACCGGTTTCGATTCCCATAGCGCGCAGGCTAATGCCCGCAGCGCCGCGCCACAAGCCAGCCGCCGCCAAAGCAGCACCGTCAGCGGCGCTTGCCCCTTTTCCCCCGCTTTGCGATAAGAGATCACGCACATTACAGGGATCACGCCATGGCTTTCCATGCCCGCCACCTTCTCGGGATCGAGCCGCTCTCGCCCATGGAGATCACCACCATCCTCGATCTCGCCGACCGCTATGTCGATCTGAACCGCCGCACGGTGAAACAGTCGGACACCCTGGCGGGGATGACGCAAATCAACATGTTTTTCGAGAACTCGACCCGCACGCAGTCGAGTTTCGAAATCGCGGGCAAGCGCCTAGGCGCCGATGTGATGAACATGAATATGGCGACCTCCTCGGTGAAAAAGGGCGAGACGCTGATCGACACCGCGATGACGCTGAACGCGATGCATCCGGATCTGCTGGTGGTGCGGCACGGCGCCTCGGGGGCGGTCAATCTTCTGGCGTCCAAGGTGAATTGCGCGGTGCTGAACGCGGGCGACGGGCGCCATGAGCACCCGACCCAGGCGCTGCTGGATGCGCTGACGATCCGGCGGGCGAAAGGCCGGATCGACCGGCTCACCATCGCGATCTGCGGCGATGTCGCCCATAGTCGCGTTGCGCGTTCGAATCTGATCCTTCTGGGCAAGATGGGCAATAACCTGCGCCTGATCGGGCCGCCGACCCTGATGCCCTCGGGCTTTGCCGAACTGGGCGCGACCATCATCGAGGATATGCGCGAGGGGCTGAAAGGCGCCGATGTCGTGATGATGCTGCGGCTTCAGAAAGAGCGGATGGATGGCGGCTTCATTCCCTCGATGCGGGAATATTACCACCGCTACGGGCTCGATGCCGAGAAACTGGCCTATGCCAAACCCGATGCCATCGTGATGCATCCGGGGCCGATGAACCGGGGCGTCGAGATCGACGGCGAGATCGCCGATGACATCAACCGCTCGGTGATCCAGGACCAGGTCGAGATGGGGGTTGCGGTGCGGATGGCCTGTATGGATCTGCTGGCGCGCAATCTGCGCAGCGAGCGCGGTCGCCGTATCGCCGAGAGCTATGTCTGAGGCGGCCGGATGACCGCGAAACAGGGACAGGCCGGGGAACAGGGACAGACCGGGGCACAGGGACAGACCGGGGCACAGGAGCAGGCCGTGACGCGGGTACAGGCCGGAGCTGGCGCCGTGCCTGCATCTGTGATCCTGTGGCAGGCCCGGCCGGATATGCGCATCTATGCCCTGATCGCGGTCATCGGCTCTGTGATGGGCTTTTACCCCGTCCTGCGCCTTGCCACTGCCCTAGCCGGCACCGGTGAGCCGCTGCCGCCGGTCGAGATCGCCTTCGCGCTGATCGCGGCGGCAATCTGCGTTTTCGCGGTCTTCATGCTGGTTGTCATCCTGGCTGGCGGGCTCGTGATCGAATATCGGCTGGAGCAAGGGACTTTCTTTGTCGAGCGCCGGTTTCTCGGCAGGCTCCGCAGCCGCGCCTATGCCGTATCCGGGCTCCGCTTTTTTCGCATCCGCAGGTTTTCCTGCCTGGTTCAGGCCGGAAAACCCGGCCCTGACGGCAGCTGGCCTGCCAGCTCCACCATAACCCTGTTCAGTGCAGCCGAGCGTGACAGCCTGCGCCGCGCGCTGCCGGAAGGAACCTTCCCGTGACCACGCCCGACCCCAATCGCAAACCCACAAAATCCGAGATGCGCCAGGGCGGCATGGTCGCCACCGCCGTGCTGCTGGGACTTGTGGTGCTGACCGTGGTTTTTGTCTGGGTGGGAGGCTGATCCATGACCCCCGCCCCCCCGCCAGGCTGGGAGGATATTCTCGACCCGGGCGAGGAGATTCTATGGCAGGGGCGCCCGGAGGCACGGTTCGACTGGACGAGCATCCTCAGTTTCCGCCTGATCGCAGGCCTTCCTTTCACCGGCTTCGCGCTGATCTGGATCTATATGGCCTCGGGGGCTGGCATTGGGCTGCCCTTTCCGGTCAACCTGATCTTTATCGCCTTCGGCCTGCCCGTGCTTTTCATCGGCCTGACCCTGTGTTTCGGTGCGCCGCTCGGGCGCTGGCTGCGGCTCAGAGGCAGCTTCTACACGCTGACCGACCGTCATGCCTTTATTGCGACTGAAATTCTTGGCCGCCGCCGGCTGCAGCGCTTTGCGCTGAACTCCGGCCTGCATCCGGCGCTGGAAGAGGGGCTGCCAGGTTCGGTCTGGTTCGCGACCCGCAGCTGGGATGTGGTCAGCCTGACGCGCGGCAGCCTCATCGGCTTTGTCCATAGCATCGGGATTTTCGGAGAAAAGATCGGCTTCGAGCAAATCCCCGAGGCCCGCACTGTCTACCGCCTGCTCCTCGACGCAATCAGCAGGCCAGGTGACATCACAGGTGGCACCAGATGAGCCTGGAGCGTGCAGGCCTTACCACCAGAGACCAGTTCGCGGGCGGCCTGATCGCCATGACCTGGCTCTGGCAAGTCGCGCTCATCGGAAAGCCCGCCTGCGCTACGCGTCCCTTCTTCGAAATGCGCCGTTCTGGTCTGGCACAATCCGCTGAAGCGAAGCCCCCTGCTACGGGTGCCGGTGCACGATCCGGTTCCGTTCCGACGCCCTGGCCGGCAACCCGCCGGGGCGGCGCTTCACCCCTTAGGAGGATGCGCCAGGCCATTGTCGCGCTCCCGGAAACCTGAGCCCCGGAACTGATCCGCACACCCCGAACCTGAAATCCTGTCCCCGAGACCCGCCCCGATGACCGCAACCGCGCCCCCCGCCCCGCCCGACTGGAGCCGCGATCTCGCGCCGGGAGAACGGCTGCTCTGGACCGGACGCCCGGCGCCGGGGCGGCGTTATGGCCGGAATGATCTGGGCATGACGCTGATCGGCGTGATGGTGGCCCTTTTCGCTTTCTTGTGGATCGCCTTTGCGGCGACATTCCTGCGCGATCCGGCCATGGCACCGGCCCAGGCGCCGCTCCTTGGGCTGGTGATGGTGTTTTGCGCCATTGTCGCGGTGCTGAGCCTGTTCCTCGCCTCCTGGCTTTTGTGGCGCGGCTGGCTCACGCGTGAGCGGGACTTTGAGCGCAGCTTCTACGCGCTGACCGACCGGCGCGCGCTGCTGCGGCTGACCGGCCCCGCGCCGCGGTTTTCGCGCCCGAAGCTCACCTCCTGGCCGATCCTGCCCGAAAGCATCCTCGAGATGACCGGCGATCCGCGCCATGGCACTGCCTCGCTGCATCTGGCGATGCTCGTCACGGTAGACAGCGACGGTGACACGTCCTACACCCGCACCGGGTTTGAACGTCTGACGGATGCAGAACAGGTCCTGCAGCTGGTGCTCGACATTCAGGCCGAAGCAACGCTGGCCAAGGCAAAGCTGGCCAGATCCCAGCCCGACACGGATCCCGGATGACCATCCTTCATTTCACCAATGCCCGCCTGATCGACCCCGAAACGCTGAGCGATACGACGGGCAGCCTGACCGTGGTGGATGGCCTGATCGCCGAGCCCGCGAAGAAACTGCCGAAAGGCGCGGTCACCATCGATTGCGGCGGCAAATGCCTCGCCCCCGGGATCGTCGACTGGGGCGTCAAGATCGGTGAGCCGGGCGAGCGCCACCGCGAGAGCTTCCGCTCGGCGGGCCTCGCGGCGGCGGCGGGGGGCGTGACCACGGTGATCGCGCGACCCGACACGCTGCCCGCGATCGACACGCCCGAAGTGCTGGAATTCGTCACAAGGCGCGCCGCCGAAGCTGCGCCGGTCCGCATCCGCCATATGGCGGCGCTGACCAAGGGCCGCGCGGGCCATGAGATGACCGAGATCGGCTTTCTCCTTGATGCAGGCGCACTGGCCTTTACGGATGCTTTCCATGTCTCGACCGATACCCGCGCGCTGAGCCGTGCCCTGACCTATGCGCGTTCGCTTGGCGCGCTGGTCGTGGGCCATCCGCAGGAACCCGCGCTCTCGAAGGGCGGCGCCGCGACAAGCGGCAAATTCGCGAGCTTCCGCGGCATTCCGGCGGTTTCGCCCATTGCGGAACGGATGGGGCTGGAACGCGATCTTGCGCTGGTCGAGATGACCCGCGCCCGCTATCACGCCGATCAGATCACCACCGCGCATTCGCTGCCCGCTCTGGCCCGCGCCAAAGCGGCGGGGCTCGACGTCACCGCCGGCACCTCGATCCACCATCTGACGCTGAATGAGCTGGATCTGGGTGATTACCGCACCTTCTTTAAACTGACGCCGCCCTTGCGGTCGGAGGAAGACCGTCAGGCAATCATCGCGGCGCTGGCGGATGGGCTGATCGACGTGATCGCGTCCTTCCACACGCCTGCCGATGAGGAATCGAAACGTCTGCCTTTTGAAGAGGCGGCCCCCGGCGCGGTGGCGCTTGAAACGATCCTGCCGGCCGCGATGCGGCTCTACCATGCCGGCCATCTGAGCCTGCCGCAGATCTTCCGCGCCATGGCGCTGAACCCGGCGAACCGGCTTGGCCTGCCGCAGGGCAGGCTCTCGGTCTCGGCCCCGGCGGATCTGGTGCTGTTTGATCCGGATGCGCCTTTCCTGATGAACCGCTTTACGCTGCAGTCGAAATCGAAGAATACGCCCTTTGACGGGGCGCGGATGGAGGGGCGCGTGCTGGCCAGCTGGGTCGGCGGGCGCGAAGTCTTTCGCTCGTCAATCTGAAACGCAGCCTGGGTTAAACGCTGTCATCGGGCGCGGGCCCTGTGAGCGCAGGGGAGAGAGAATAAATGCCGGACTTTGTAACCGGGCGTGAGACACTGATCCTGGTGGCCATCCTGGCCTATCTGCTGGGATCGGTGCCGTTTGGGGTGCTGATCACCCGCGCGATGGGCCTTGGCGACCTGCGCCAGATCGGATCCGGGAATATCGGCGCGACCAATGTTCTCAGGACCGGCAACAAGGCGGCGGCGCTGGCGACATTGCTGCTCGATGGCGGCAAGGGCGCGCTGGCGGTTATCCTGGCGCGGAGCTGGGCTGGCGCGGAAGATGCCGCCCAGGTCGCGGCGCTGGCGGCTTTCCTTGGCCATCTCTTTCCGGTCTGGAGCGGCTTTCGCGGCGGCAAAGGGGTTGCGACCTTCCTTGGGATCCTGCTGGCGCTGGCGCCGCCGGTCGGCATTCTGACCTGTCTGACATGGCTGATCGGCGCGGTTGCGACCCGGATGTCCTCGGCGGCGGCCCTGATCGCGGCGGCGCTGACGCCGCTTTGGGTGCTGGTTGCCGGGATGAAAGATATGCCGGTCTGGATTGCTTCCCCCGGTGCGGGGCGAATGCTGATCCTCGTCGTGCTGCTGACGGTGCTGATCTATATCCGCCACGCCGCCAATCTGAAGCGGATCAAATCCGGGACCGAGCCGAAAATCGGCGGGAAGAAGTCCTGATCTGCGATGGTTGAACTCAGCCTCGCGGTCCTGCTTCCGCTTTTGCTGCTCGCCTGGCTGCTGGCGCTTGCCCTGGGCTTGCGGCGGCGGTGGCGGGCGCGGGCAAAGGCGCGCAGACCGCTTGCGGTGCTTGATGGGTCCAATGTGATGCATTGGCGCGACGGCAGGCCGCAGATCGCCACCCTGTCCGAGGTTTTGGGCCGGCTTGATCTGATGGGCTATGGCTGCGGCGTGGTTTTTGACGCCAATGCCGGCTACCTGCTGACCGGGCGCTATATGAATGACCGGCAATTCTGCCAGCTGCTCGGGCTGGAACAGGACCATGTTCTGGTGGTGCCCCGGGGCGCGCAGGCCGATCCCTTCCTGCTGGATTTCGCAAATCAAAGCGCAGCGGTGATCATCAGCAATGACCGCTTTCGCGACCGGATCGCCGGATATCCCGACCTCGCCCGCCCCGGCCGTCTGGTTCGGGGCGGCTATCGCGACAATGTGCTATGGCTGGATCTTGCCCCGGCAGGGCAAGCGGCCAGGAAACAGGGCGCCCGTAAATCAGTAGCTTGACGCGTCATAGACCGGTGCGAGGCTGCCGGCCCAGTCGCCATGATACAGGTCGAGCCAGCGGTCGGCCTGGACCTTTCCGGCCTTGACCGAGGTGACCAGCGGCGCAAGCCAGATCTCTTCGCCATACCCGCGCTCTGCCAGCCCGGTATGGGCGAGCGAGACCGCCGCATGGGCCAGATCGGCCAGCTTCACCCCATTCGCCTCGCCCTGCAGCGCCGAAACCGAGGCCGCGACGCGCAGCCCTTCACGGGTCTCGCTGTCGATATTGCGGACCAGCTCCCATGCGGCGTCCAGCGCGGCATCATCATAGGTCAGCCCGGTCCAGAAGGCCGGCAGCGCGATCAGATGCGCGCGGTCGCCGCAATCGGCGCCGCGCATCTCGATATATTTCTTGACCCGCGCCTCGGGGAAAACCGTGGTCAAATGGTCGGCCCAGTCGGACAAAGTCGGCTTCTCGCCCGGCAGAGCCGGAAGCTTGCCATTGAGGAAATCGCGGAAGCTTTGCCCGAGCGCATCGATATATTTGCCGTCGCGATAGACGAAATACATCGGCACATCGAGCACCCAGTCAACATAGGCCTGAAAGCCCATGCCTTCGTCAAAGGCAAAAGGCAGCATCCCGGTGCGGCTGTCATCCAGCCCGCGCCAGATCCTGGAACGCCAGGATTTATGACCGTTCAGCTTGCCGTCAAAGAACGGGGATGATGCAAAAAGCGCGGTCGCCACCGGCTGCAGGGCCAGCGCCACGCGCAGCTTTTTCACCATGTCCGCTTCTGACGCATAGTCGAGATTAACCTGCACCGTCGAGGTGCGGTACATCATCTGGGTGCCATGGGTACCGACGCGGCCCATGTAATCGGTCATCAGCCGGTAGCGGCCTTTCGGCATCACCGGCATCTGGTCATGCGACCATTCGGGCGCCGCCCCGATTCCCATGAACCGGACGCCCATGCCCTCGGTCACCGCCGCCACTTCAGCGAGGTGATTGTCGAGCTCAGACGCGGTCTCGTGGATGGTCAGGACCGGCGCGCCGGAAAGCTCGAACTGGCCGCCGGGCTCCAGGCTGATATTGGCGCCGTTGCGGGTAAGGCCGATGACGTTTTCGCCCTCAAGCACCGGCTCCCAGCCGAAACGCGCCTCAAGCCCTGCGAAAATCGCGGAAATCGAGCGCGGGCCGTCATAGGGCAAGGGCTGCTTCGTATCGGTCAGCCAGCCGAATTTCTCGTGCTCGGTCCCGATGCGCCAGTCTTCCTTCGGTTTACAACCGCTTTCCAGCAAGGCCGCGAGCTGGTCCAGGCTCTCGATCGGGCCGCCTCCGGATTGTGGTATCGACATGGGCTGGCTCCGGCTTCGCTGTCATCTGGTCTCAGGCGACTGACCTGTCCTGTCCCGGAGGATATTGTCAAGCCCGCCAGATGCACAGGTCCTGTGAGCAGGCCCGTCTGACCGCCAGTCTGACCGCCACTCACACGGGCCGGATGCCGCTGCCGGGCCGCGTCCAGACAAGATGTTCGCGCGCGCCGGTCGAGGGCAGCGTGCTGCCTTGCGGCGCGACATCTGCGTCAAGCGCCGCCACGAGGCTTGCGGCCGACAGCCCCGGCAGGCTGGTCAGCGCATCGGCAAGTTCTCCCGCCCCGGCAGATTCGAGCGGCACAATCAGCCGCGCCCCGGAAAGGTCGCGCATCTGCCAGAGCCTGCGGCCCCGGAGCGTGACGAGCTTCAGCTCTGCAAGGTCATTGAGGCTGACCTCGCCCCCCATCACCGGATGCAGAAACCGGATGCGGCCCTCGTCCACCTCGATCAGCCCGGGCGCCGAAGGGTCGGCCTGAAAGCGCATACGCCGCCAGCCATTGACCGCCCAGCCAAGCCCAAGCGCCATCACCGCCAGCCCCGACAGCTGCCAGACCAGGGTGCCGCCGGCAAAGATCCAGCTGCCGAACAGAAGGAAAGCCGCGCCCTCGATCACACCCTGCCAGCGCCGCGCGCCGGCGATGATCCCGGGGCGGATCATGCCCAGTCCCCGAAAGTGCGCTGCCAGAGCGTCACCGCCGCCAGCGCCGCCGTTTCGGCGCGCAGGATCCGGGGGCCAAGGGCGACCGGGCTGACAAAATCGAGACTGTCGAGTTTCGCGCGTTCCTCGGGTGTGAAACCGCCTTCGGGCCCGATCAGGATCGCCACAGGCGCGCCCGGCACGCCCGGCCAGGTCCCGTCCGACCCCGCCCGGATCTCATCGGCCCAATAGATCCGCCGCGCCGGATCCCAGCCGGCCAGAAGCCGGTCGAGCGGTTGCAGATCGCTGATCCCCGGCACGAAGGTCGCGCCGCATTGCTCGGCCGCCTCAATCGCATGGGCCTGCTGCTTGTCGAGCCGGAGCCGTTCGGCATTCATGCGCCGGGTCGAGACGGGCATCAGACGCGCAACCCCCAGCTCTACCGCCTTCTCGACAATGAAATTCGTGCGTTCCTTTTTGACCGGCGTGAACAAAAGCCACAGATCCGGCGGAAAATCCTGACGCCTCGTCTGCGCTTCGCAGACCAGCACCCCGCGCCGCTTATTCGCCTCGGCCACGCGCGCGCGCCATTCGCCGTCACGCCCGTTGAACAAGAGCACTTCGGCGCCAGCCCCCAGCCGCATCACGGCAAAAAGATAATTCGCCGCGCCCTCAAGGACTGCGACGGCTTGCCCCTCCCCAAGGGGCTGATCTACATGAAGTCTGACTTTCGGCCCGGACATGGAGGCGAAACTATGGCGCCCACAGACAGAACGCCAGAGGGAAGCGGCCAGCCCGAAGGGGATGATCTGCTGTCGCCGGTCGAGGCGGCGCGGCTTGCCGATCAGCTGGAGGCTACGGCTGCGAAGATCAGCGCCGGCCAGGTGGCGGATGCGCCGCGCGGCAATTGGGTGGATCACCTCGCGCCGCCGGTGACGCGGCCCTTCCTGCGGCTGTCGCGGGCAGACCGGCCGATCGGGACCTGGCTTTTATGGCTCCCCTGTCTCTGGGCGCTGGCGCTGACGGCGAATGACGGGTCTGGTTTTTCCTGGTGGGATCTGTGGCTGGTCGCGTCCTCGGGCGCAGGCGCCTTTCTGATGCGTGGCGCGGGCTGCACCTGGAATGACATCACCGACCGCGACTTCGATGCCTCGGTCGCGCGGACGCGGTCCCGCCCGCTGCCTTCGGGCCAGGTCACGGTGAAAGGCGCGGTGATCTGGATGGTGGCCCAGGCGCTGATCGCGGGCCTGATCCTCCTCAGCTATAACCGGCTGGCGATCACGCTGGGCATCGGCTCGCTGGCGCTGGTGGTGATCTATCCTTTCGCCAAACGCTTCACCTGGTGGCCGCAGGTCTTTCTCGGCTTCGCCTTCAACTGGGGCGCGCTGCTCCTTTGGGCGGCGCATTCCGGAGATCTGCCGGTCGCGGCAGTGATCCTCTGGCTGGCAGGGATCGCCTGGACGCTGTTCTACGACACGATTTATGCGCATCAGGACAAGGAAGATGACGCGCTGATCGGGGTGAAATCCACCGCGCGGCTGTTTGCCGACCGGACCGGGCAATGGCTTGCGGGCTTTCTCGTGCTTTCGGTGCTGCTGTTTGCGGTTGCGGTGATCCTCACCATACCCGCTGGCCGGGGCATCCTGCCGCTCCTGATGGGGCTTTGCGGCATCTGGGCCTTCGGGCTGCACCTCTTCTGGCAGCTGCGGCAGCTGGATGCCGATGATCCGGCCATCTGCCTGCGGCTTTTCAAATCGAACCGCGATGCCGGTCTGATCCCTGTGCTGTTTCTTGCCGTCGCAGTCTTCCTCTGATTGATCCCTGCCGCCCAAGCGCCTAGGTAGAGGGACGATCCCGGCGGCCCGGTTCCCGTGGCCTGCGGGAATCCTACGGTTCCGCAAATCCCGGGTCTTCCTTTGCCGCAACGTCTGCTCACCCTGCCCCGTGCCGCTCTTGGTGCCCTTGCTTTCGCAATTGCCGGAGTTTTGATGATCGGCATCGCCTTTTGCACGGTGCTGGTGATCGAAGACCGCACCCGGGCCGTGCTGGGCCAGCGCCTGACCGATGCGCGGATGGACTGGGTCGGCGTCACCACCGACGGGATGCAGGTGGGGCTGACCGGCACCGCCCCGAACGAGGCGGCGCGGTTTCGGGCGCTGAACCTTGTCGGCAGCCTCGTTGACAGCTCGCGGATCCGCGACGGGCTTGAGGTCGCCCCCACCACCGCCATCGAGGCGCCGCGTTTCTCGGTCGAGATGCTCAGAAATGATGACGGGATCCAGCTGATCGGCCTGATCCCGGCGATCCTCAATGAGGGTGAACTGGATTCCGAGGGCCTTGCGGCGGCGGCCAATGGCTTTACCGCCGAAGACAGCCCGCCCGCCAATATGCTGCAAACCGCGAACTGGCCGGCCCCCGAGGGCTGGGACGCCTCGCTGCGCTTCGGGCTTGAGGCTTTATCTTTGCTGAAACGCTCGAAAATCTCGGTCTCGGCCGGAGAGGTGCGGGTGACCGCCATCGCCGAGAGCCCGGCGGAAAAGCGGCGTTTTGAAGCAGAGCTTGCCAAACGCAAACCGGCCTCGGTCAGGCTTGATGCCGCGATTTCGGCGCCGCGCCCGGTGATCACGCCCTTCACGCTGCGCTTTGTCGTCGATGGCAGCGGCGCGCGGTTTGACGCCTGTTCCGCAGATACCGAACGCGCCCGCAGCCTGATTCTGGCGGCCGCAGGCGCGACCGGGATGGAGGGTCCGGCGATCTGCACCGTGGGCCTTGGCACGCCGACACCGCGCTGGTCGGAAGCGGCCGCGCTGGCGATCCGCACGCTGGGCGCCATGGGCCAGGGCAGTGTGACCTTTTCAGATGCGGATATCACCTTTGAAGCCGGCGATGGCGTGACGCAGGAGGCCTTTGACACCGCGCTTGGTGATCTGCGCGCCGGAATGCCGGATGTGTTCTCGCTGCAGCCGGTGCCGCCCTCGACCGAGGCCGTGATCCGTGGCCCCGAGGAATTCACCGCCCGCCTTGTGACGGGGGGACGGGTCGAACTGCGTGGCCGCCTTGTCGATGAGGTGCAGCAGGCGGCGATTGATGCCTATGCAAGGGCGTCATTCGGTGCGTCAAATGTCTATGTGGCGACGCTGCTGGACCCGGCCTTGCCCGATGGCTGGCCGTCAAGGGTGCTGGCGGGGCTCGAATCGCTCTCAATGCTGGCCGAGGGCACCCTGGTGGTGCGTGCCGATACGGTCGAGCTGCGCGGCGTGACCGGCAGCCAGGAGGCCCGCGGCCGTATCACCCAGATCCTGTCGTCGAAACTGGGCCAGGGCCGCAATTTCCGCGTCGAAGTCACCTATGACAAAAAGCTCGACCCGCTGGCCGCGCTGCCGACACCCGCGGAATGTGCTGCTGATGTGGCCGCGATCATGGCGAAATCAAAAATCGCCTTCACGCCGGGATCGGCCGAGATCGCCTCCGAGGCCGGGCCGCTGATCAATGAGATCGCCGAAGTGCTGAAACGCTGCCCCGCGCTGCAGATGGAAATCGCCGGGCATACCGATTCGCAGGGCTCGGAAAGCGGCAATGCGGCGCTGAGCCAGGCCCGGGCCGAGGCGGTGCTGATGGCCTTGCAGGGCCGTCGCGTCGATGTCTCGAATATGACGGCCATCGGCTATGGTGAAAGCACCCCCATCGCGGATAACGCAACCGAGGCCGGACGCGAGGCCAATCGCCGCATCGAATTCAGCCTGAAAGGCGCCGCCGCCCCCGAAACGCCGGCAGAAGCTGCACCCGCCGGAGAAACAGCCCCCGCCGGAGACGAAACCGCAACCGCCCCGGCGGATGAGGATCTCGAAGACCTGGTACTTGGCTCTTCCGACCCCGATGATCCCGCAACTGCCGCTGATGAAGCGGGTGAGCAGGATGTCCAGGTGCCTGCCGCGCAAGGGACTGCTCAGGCGGAGGCCGCAACGCCCCCTGCCCCCGCATCCAATGCCGCAGCCGGCCCCGCCCCGGCGGAGGCGCCATCTGAGCCGGGCCCGGAAATCGTCTATACCTATAACGGCCCCTCGCTGGCCCCGGCAGAGCAGACCATCCGCCCGAAAACCCGCCCTGCCAGCGCCGGCCAGGACTGAGCCGCGCGCCCGATTGATCACCCCGGATGCGTCGCCCGGATGGCGCCAGCGGGACCAGGAAAGAAGATTTGCATGAACCGGACAGAATTCATCATTGCCACCTCGGTCATCCTGTTGCTGGCTTTTGCGCTTGGCTGGTTCTGCCACTGGCTGCTGCACCGGTTCTCGCGCAATGCCGGCAATGACCTGACCGAGCTGGAACGCCTGGCGCAATCGCTGCATGAGACCGAAGAAATGCGCGATCAGGCGATTGTCTGGCTGGAAAGCCGCGAGGCCGAACTTGGCAACCAGATCAGCCAGACCGAAGCCGAACTGCGCGCCGCGATGGACGGGCTGCGCGAGGCCCGCCAGGAGGCCGAAGAGATGCGCGCCTATATCGAGCGGATGCACGCGAACAGCTGAGGCCTTCGCGCCTTTTCTTTGGCAGATGCCTCCGGCGGGAGTATTTGGGTCAAGAGGAAAGCGGCATTTCCCCTGACTTAAATACTCCCCGCGGAGCGTCCCGATCAGCCGCGCTTGATGCCGCCAGCCCTTGCCGGATTTGCGCCGCAACTGGACTGATCGCGCGTCCGACAGTAGACAAGTGGCCTTACCGATGCCACCTGAGGGAAAACCCTTCAGCGGAGGCCTCCATGCCTGATTCCGTCACCAATCTGCGTTCGCTTCTGAAAGATCCCTCGCTTCTGGTCGAAAAGGCTTATGTCGCGGGCGCCTGGATCGATGCCGATGACGGCTCGACCTTCGAGGTGATCAACCCGGCCCGCGGCGATGTGATTGCCCGGGTCCCCAATCTGAGCCGCGCCGAAACAGCCCGCGCCATCGCGGCGGCGGAAAAGGGGCAAAAGGCCTGGGCCGCGCGCACCGGCAAAGACCGCAGCCAGATCCTGAGGAAATGGTTCGATCTGATGATGGCCAACCAGGACGATTTGGGCACCATCCTCACGGCTGAGATGGGCAAACCGCTCGCGGAAGCCAAAGGCGAAATCGCTTATGGCGCGAGCTTTATCGAATGGTTCGCCGAAGAGGCCAAGCGGGTTTACGGCGAGACCATCCCCGGCCATCAGCCCGACAAGCGCATCACGGTGATCAAACAGCCGATCGGCGTTGTCGCCTCGATCACGCCCTGGAATTTCCCCAATGCGATGATCACCCGCAAATGTGGCCCGGCGCTGGCCGTTGGCTGCGCCTTTGTCGCCCGCCCTGCCGCCGAGACCCCGCTTTCTGCGCTGGCGATTGCAGTGCTGGCCGAGCGCGCCGGCATCCCGGGCGAAGTCTTCTCGGTCATCACCTCGAAACGGTCCTCGGATATCGGCAAGGAGTTCTGCGAGAACCCCATCGTGCGCAAGCTGACCTTTACCGGCAGCACGGAAGTGGGCCGCATCCTGCTGCGCCAGGCGGCGGATCAGGTGATGAAATGCTCGATGGAGCTTGGCGGTAATGCGCCCTTCATCGTGTTCGATGACGCCGATCTCGACCGCGCCGTCGAAGGCGCGATGCTGTCGAAATTCCGCAACAACGGCCAGACCTGCGTCTGCGCGAACCGGATCTATGTCCAGGCCGGCGTCTATGATGCCTTTGCCGAAAAGCTCGCCGAGGCGGTCGCGAAGACCAAAGTCGGCGACGGGCTTTCCGAGCCGGTGCAGTTCGGCCCGCTGGTCAATGAGGCCGCCGTTGAAAAGGTCGAAGAGCATATCGCCGATGCGACCGCCAAAGGCGCGGTGGTGGCGCTTGGCGGCAAGCGTCACAAGCTTGGCGGCTCGTTCTTCCAGCCGACGATCCTGACCAATGTCACCTCGAAGATGCTGGTCACCACCGAAGAGACCTTTGGCCCGCTGGCGCCGCTCTTCCGGTTCGAGACCGAGGAAGAGGTGGTTGCGATGGCCAATGACACCATTTTCGGCCTGGCCTCCTATTTCTACTCGCGCGATATCGGCCGCATCACCCGCGTCCAGGAAGCGCTGGAATATGGCATCGTGGGCGTCAATACCGGGCTGATCTCGACCGCAGAAGCGCCGTTCGGCGGCGTCAAACAATCGGGCCTTGGCCGCGAAGGCAGCCATCACGGCACCGAAGACTATCTCGAAATGAAATATATCTGCCTCAGCGTCTGAGCCCGGCTGGCGGGGGCAGTCTGCCCCCCGGACACCGATGGGCGCCCCCTTTGGGAATATTCGGAGGGAGAAGGGATCTGACAGACTCAGGGGGCGCCGGGGCGCCCCCTTTCCTTTTCCTCCAAGCCCCTGATTTCAGGGCTGCTATCTGATATCAACGCGGCGTTTTTGCCTGTCAGGCGCCTCGGGCCCAGATTTGGCCCATCGCGCCCCGATCCGGTTCTCTGCACGACCGGAGCGGAGAGCGCAGGCCAATCCAGGAAAGGACATGCCATGCTGCCTGTTACCAGCTCTGACAGACACCACACCGTCAAAAGCGGGGCCGCCAGAAACCATAGCGGCACATTCCGGGCCGGTGTTGTTGCGGCGCTTGCTAGCGCCTCGGTCGCGCTGACCTCGATGCCCGCGCTTGCCTGGGGCAAAAAGGAACAGGGTTTCGTCGCCGGCGTTGCTACCGCGATCATCGTCGACCAGCTGATCCAGAACGGTCAGCACCGCCGGGATCACCAGCCGCGTCGCTATGTCGAACAGCCACGCTATGTTGAACAGCCGCGCTACTATGAGCCCGAGCCGGTGTACCGCGAGCCGCGCCGCAGCACCAAGAGCTACAGCTCGGTCTATTCGACACCGGCGGGCCAAGCGTTCAACACCTATAGCCCTGGCGAACGCAAAGCGATCCAGCGCCAGCTGCGTCGCGCCGGATATTATAATGGCGGCATCGATGGCGTGTTCGGCACCGGCACGTATAACGCCGTTTCGGCCTGGGCACGTGATGCTGGCGCCTCCGGCAATCTGCGCACCACTGGCGGCGCCTTTGCCGTCTATGACGGGCTGTTGTTCTGAACCCGGCCTGATCTCAGGCACCGTTGCAGCCGGGTTACTGCGGGCGGGCAGTGGCGGACGAGACCCGGGCGGGCCTCTGGCCGGCTATTCCCCCGGCCGGCCAGGGGACAGGAACCAGAATGCGATGAAATGAGATCCGGGACCGGACGCCCCCCTTCATCCTGCCCGATGGAGGGGGCTTGCCGGTCAGAGCTGCCCTTCCCCTGGTCCAGATCGTAATTGAACCAGGTCGTCTCATGGACTTTCTGGGCGTCGTCCAGCACTTTGGACAGATCGCTCCGTGCGACATCGGTCGACATGGCGGTGAAATCCCATTGCAGCACCAGCTGGCCCGGCCCCTCAAACATGAAGCTGAAAGCCGGATTCTCAAGCTGCACCGCCTGCAGAGGCGCCAGCATGCCGAGACGACCCCGGAGTTCGGCCCGATGCCGGTAATGGCCGGGGCTCAGCCTGCGGCAAAGCCGCTGGCGCGACAAGGCGGCAAAATTGCGGGACCAGAAAGCCCGCGCGGAAAAAATGCGCCGCGCCTCCAGGGATTGCCAGCCGGGCCGCGTCTGATTAGCACCATGCTGATGGATACGCCCGATGAAACCCTTGCCAGCGCTGCGGCCGAAGGCGACCGCGCCGCCTTTGCGACCCTGGTTGCACGGCATTACGACCGCATTTTCGGCCTGGCCTGGCGGCTGAGCGGCAACCGCTCTGACGCCGAGGACCTGGCGCAGGACATCTGCGCCGCGCTGCCGGTGAAACTCAGGAACTGGCGCGCTGAGGCGCGGTTCACCACCTGGCTTTACCGCGTGGTGGTCAATGCCGCCCATGACCAGCGCCGCCGCCAGGCGACACGCTCAAAGGCCGCCCTGGGCTGGGGCGACTGGGAGCTCGCGCGCCAGGACGAGATCGAAACCGGGCGCGAGGCCGAAATCTGGCTGCATCAGGCCATGGCGCAGCTGTCTGCTGAACTCAGGGACACGGTGGCGCTGGTCCTGGGCGAGGAAATGACCCAGGCCCAGGCCGGAGAGGTTCTTGGCGTGACCGAGGGCACCATCAGCTGGCGGATGTCAGAGGTCAAAAAACGCCTGCGGGTGATCGCGGCAAGAGAGGTCGGAACATGACCGATGAGCTGAATGATCTGCGTGCCGCGCTGAAACGCGCGCCGGCTTCGGACCCCGAAGCCCGCAGCCGTGCTTTGGCGCTGGCGATGGAAAATTTCGACCGCCTCCAGGGATCGGCGGAGGCGTCGCGTCACAAGGAAGACCGCCCGGGGGCCGATGCGCCCCGGCAGGCGGGCTTCTTTGGCGGAGTGCGACAGATGATGAAATTTCTCAGCTCAAAGCCGGCGCTGCTGGCAACGACTTCGGCGGCGGCCCTGGTGGTCGGCGTGGCGATTTTCCTGCCTCTGGGCAATATTCCCGGGATCGGCGGCGGCACGACGGGCGTCACCGGGGCCGTAAGCCCGGGCGGCGATATGCCCGCCCAAAATGCGCCTGCCCCCGAACCGGCGCTTACCGCATCCTCCCTGACCGAAATAGCCGGGGAGGAGCCGGTCGTCACGGCACCAGAACCCGCACCGCAGGCCGCAGCCAAGATTGCCGCCGATGAGGTGCCTGCCGGGGACAGTTCCCCAAAACCAGCCCCCCAGCCAGAAAATCTGGAACGGGAATCAGAACCGCGGGCTGCGGCAGAAGCCGTTCCTGACGACAGGGCTGAATATGCGGTTGCGACCTCCGCCGCAGGTGAGATGCTGATGGAGGCTCCCTCGCAGCCGATGAATGAGGCACGCCTGCGCGTCTCGAACGGCATCTTGCCCGCAGGGGACATGGCCTATCTGCCTGCCCCTGCCCCCGCGACCGAGGACTATGCCAATGCGGCGGCCAATCCGGTCAAGGTCACCGTGGAGGAACCGGTTTCGACCTTTTCGACCGATATCGACACGGCCTCCTGGTCGGTGATCCGCTCGACGCTGAACGCAGGCATGCTGCCCGCGCCGGAACAGGTGCGGGTCGAGGAAATGGTGAATTATTTCCCCTATGCTTACGCCGCGCCCGAAGGGGGCGAGGCTTTCGCCACCACAGTCGCGGTGATGCCGACGCCCTGGAACCCCGACACGCGGCTGGTGACCATCGGTCTTCAGGGCGCGCTGCCCGAGATCGCCGCCCGCCCGGCCCTGAACCTCGTCTTCCTTGTCGACACGTCAGGATCGATGCAGGACATGAACAAGCTGCCGCTGCTGAAACAGTCGCTCGCGCTGATGCTGCCCGAGTTGCGGCCCGAGGATCAGGTCGCCATCGTCGCCTATGCGGGATCCGCCGGCACCGTGCTGGAGCCAACCCCGGCGGGCGAGCGTGATAAGATCCTGAGCGCGCTGGACAGCCTGTCGGCGGGCGGCTCGACCGCCGGGGCTGAGGGGCTGGAACTCGCCTATCAGCTGGCCGCGAAGATGGCGGGCGAAGGTGAGGTCAGCCGCATCCTGCTGGCCACCGATGGCGATTTCAACGTGGGGGTCTCGGACCCTGACGGACTCGAGGCCTATGTCGCGAAAAAGCGTGCCGGCGGCACCTATCTTTCGGTGCTGGGCTTTGGGCGTGGCAATCTGGATGATGCGGTGATGCAGGCGCTGGCGCAGAACGGCAATGGCACGGCATCTTATATCGACAGCCTGTCAGAAGCGCGAAAAGTGCTGGTTGACCAGCTGACAGGGGCGCTTTTCCCGATTGCAGATGATGTAAAAGTGCAAGTCGAATGGAACCCGGCCCAGGTCGCGGAATACCGGCTGATCGGTTATGAGACCCGGGCGCTGGCGCGGGAAGACTTCAACAATGACAAGGTTGATGCCGGCGAGATCGGGGCGGGTCTTCAGGTCACGGCGATCTATGAGGTGACGGCGCCGGGTTCGGCGGGCCTGAAAAACGACCCGCTGCGCTATGGCTCCTCCGGGGCGGCGCCCGGGGGCAGCAGTGATGAGATGGGCTTTCTGCGGCTGCGCTGGAAAGAGCCGGGGGAAAGCATCTCGCAGCTGAAGGAAACCCCGATCACCGGGATGGAAGCGGCCTCGGATGAGACCCGTTTCGCGGCGGCGATTGCCGGGTTTGGCCAGGTTTTGCAGGGTTCGGCCTATACCGGTGACTGGGGTTACGGCGATGCGATCAAGCTCGCGCTGGCCGCGCGGGGTGAGGATGACTTCGGCTACCGGATCGAAGCAGTGACCCTGATGCGGCTGGCACAGAGCCTCGCGAAATAGGGGGTCGCCTCGCGACACAGGTGGGCCTCACGAAACAGGTGAGGGCCGACAGGCAAAACCGGGCGCGGGGCTTCCTCCCGCGCCCTTGATTTCAGGCGTAGAGCGAGGCCCAGCGGCTGATCAGCTGGCCCTGGAGCCTGCGCGAACGGCTGATCCAGGCTTCGGCCCCGGGCGGGTTCTCGCGCGCGGCGACCGGCACCGCATCGCGGCGCGCAGGGTCCCCGGTGAAGATCGCGAAGATCATCTCGCGCCCGCCAGGCGGCGTAATATAGCCCGCCAAAGCCGAGACGAAATTCAGCGTGCCGGATTTCGCCATGACCTTGACCGGATGGCCTTTGATCACCTTGCCCTGCGCGTCTTTCATGCCGACATCGCGGAGGATCGGCTTCAGCCCGCGCCCGTCACGGGCTGCGTGGAGCAGGATCTGCGCCATATCCTGCGCCGAGATCCGTGAAGCGCCACCGAGGCCCGAATGGTCGGCAAAGCTCGCGCCGACGCCAAAGCTCTGCCGCACCCAGGCGGTCATGGCCTGGCCCGAGGCGGCGATGCTCCCGACGCCCGAGGCTGAAAGCCCCGAACATTCGGCGGTGATATTCGTGGACCAGCGCAGCATGCCGCGCAGCACTTCGGGCAGCGCCTCGCTCTCCACCCGTGCGAGTTCGTCGCCGCGCGGCAGGGCCTGGACCGCCTGGGCCTCGGGCAGGGTGACGCCCTGGGCTTTCGCCAGGGTGCGGAAGACCTCGGCGGTGTAAAGCCCGGTCAGCCGCACCGGCAACCAGCGCGAGCCACCTTTGCCAAGCGCGCCGGAGGCGACCGTCCAGTCCTCGCGCGAGGCGCCGCCCTTATAAGTGTAAAGCGGGGTCTCGCGGCTGGCGACCTTCATCCCGACCATCGAGACCTGGGGGATAAACCGTTCGCCCCGTGCATCCATCGCGACCGACCAGTCGGCGCCGGCCTTTTTCCATTCAAAATGCACGCGGTTGAAATTCAGGTTCAGCCCGGACAGCGCCGGGTTATAGCCGACCTGATCCGGCTGATCAGCGGCGATGCGCGCCGCATAGGGCAGTGCGCCCTCCCAATAAAGCAGCCGCCCCGAGACGCCCCTGACGCCGCGTTTGGCCAGCCGGGCCGCCAGATCGCCCAGCTGGTCGGTCTGCAGCGTGGCATCGCCGCCGCCCGCCAGCACCAGATCCCCCTGGATCACGCCGCCCTGGACCGGGCCGGTGGCCAGAAGCCGGGTCGCAAAGCGCCGCCCTGACCCGAGGCTTTCCAGCGCATAAAGCGCGGTGACCGCCTTGGTCACCGAGGCCGGCGGCAGGGCTGTCCCCGCTTCGCGCCCCTCGAGCACCGCGCCGGTCTTCGCATCCATCAGCACGAAACCAACCGTGCCCGTCAGTTTCGCCGCCTGGACAAGCGCCTCGGCATCGGTGGTCACAGCGGCTTTCTGCCCCGGTGCCGCTTTGCCGTCGCCGCGGCCATCGCCTCTGAGCTTCGGACGCGGCGAAGAGGTCATCACCTCGCCGCAAGCTGGCAGCGCCGCGCTGGCGAGCATCGCCGCAAGCAATCCACGTCTTGAAATCACGGACCGATTCCCCCGGTTATGCCGCCTGTGTTTACCTTATCCGGCGCAGATCGCACAGCCGCCGGAACGGGACCACCTGATAACAGCATTGTGAACATTTGCTGAAAACACGGCTGCCGGACGAGGGATCATTCGCCGCGCGGGAAGCGTTTGGAATCCTCCAGCACGTTGAGATCCATGTGGTTGCGCATGTAGCGCTCGGACGCGGCGCGGAGCGGCTGGTGGTCCCAGGGGAACCAGGCCCCGTTCCTCAATGCCTCATAAACCACCCAGCGCCGGGCCTGGCTTTCCCGCACCTCCGCATCATAGGCGGCCAGATCCCAGCGCCGGTCAGCCTCGGCCCGGAACCAGGCGAGGATTTCGCCGGCCCGCGCGTCTTCGGCGAGGTTGCGGCGTTCCTGCGGATCATGGGCGAGATCATAAAGCTGATCGGGATCTGCGGCGCAGCGGATGTATTTCCAGGCCCCCTCACGCAGGCAGACCAGTGGCGAGATCGAGCCCTCGGCCGCGTATTCCATCGCAACAGGGCCGCGCGCTGCCCCTGCGGCGACCGGCAAAAGATCGACTCCTGCCGTCCAGGGCATCACCTCTGACATATCGATCCCCGCCAGCGCGCAAAGCGTCGGCGTCACGTCAATGGTCGAGACCGGCGTTTCCACAAGGCCGGGTGTCAGCCCCGGCGCCGCGATCATCAGCGGCACCCGCGCCGCGCCCTCGAAGAAGTTCATTTTGAACCACAGGCCCCGGTCGCCCAGCATATCGCCGTGATCCGAGACGAAAAGCACCACCGCCTCCTGGCGTGTGGCGTCGAGCACATCGAGGATCTCGCCGATCTTGTCGTCGATATAGGAGATATTGGCGAAATAGCCCTGACGGGCGCGGCGAATGTGGTCAGGCGTGATGTCAAAGGCGCGGAAATCGCAGGCCTCCATCAGACGCTTTGAATGCGGATCCATCCGGTCAAAGGGGATGGTCCCGGGCGGCGCGCATTCCGGGGCGCCTTCATAGAGATCCCAGTATTTGCGGCGCGCGACATAGGGGTCATGCGGATGGGTGAAAGAGACGGTCAGCGCCCAGGGCCGCGCATCCCCGCCGCGCGAGAGGTCGTAAAGCTTCTGCACCGCCTGAAAGGCGACATCATCGTCATATTCCAGCTGATTGGTGATCTCGGCTACGCCCGCGCCGGTGACCGAGCCCAGGTTGTGATACCACCAGTCGATCCGCTCGCCGGGTTTGCGATAGTCAGGCGTCCAGCCGAAATCGGCGGGGTAGATATCGGTCGTGAGCCGCTCTTCGAACCCGTGCAACTGATCGGGGCCGACGAAATGCATCTTGCCCGAGAGCGCGGTCTGATAGCCGGCGCGGCGCAGATGATGCGCATAGGTCGGGATGTCCGAGGTGAATTCGGCGGCATTGTCATAGACGCGGGTACGGCGCGGCAGCTGGCCCGACATGAACGAGGCCCGCCCCGGCGCGCAAAGCGGGCTGCCGGTATAGCTGTTCGCGAATCTCATCGAGCGCGCCGCGAGCTTCCTGAGATTGCGCGCATGCAGGAAGGCGGCCGGGCCATCGGGAAACAGCGTTCCGTTCAGCTGATCGACCATCAGGATCAGAATATTCGGACGCGCATTCATCTTCATTCCCCTGCAGACGGTATTGATTTCGCAATTTGGTGGCGCGTGTTCCGGCGCGGCGCAAGATCATTTCCGGCTCCCTCCGGGCGCGAGGGCGTTCTCAGACAAAGACCTGCCGCTTTCAGGCTACTTTTCGGAAGGATCGTGGATTTACTCGGGCTTACGCGCTCCCTTCTGAAAGGCAGCCATGACGCATTCCGGGCAAGGCAGCATCACCGAGGCAAAACGGGCAAGATCGCCCGCAAAGGTGCCATGCCAACCGCGACCGGATCGGCCCGGCCCTTGCTGTGCTGACGAAAGCGCCGCCAGGAAGGTCTTTTCTGCCAATGGGTTGCATTACTGGACGGCGCGCGTTTATGTTTGCCGCGATATGGTTGAAGACAGACGGGCCAGGCCCGGGGGCAACTTTGCCCCGCCTCATCTTTCACACCATCGCGGTTGTGCCGGAACCGGTGCGGCCAGCATGGACAACCAGAGACTGATATATTCCGGGGCATCTGCCTCTGTCTGGTCTCGACGGACAACCGCAGGGTTTGTCCGCAACGAAAACATTTGCCCGATGCCGCGCTTCACGCTTTTATTGACTCAATAATCAAAAACAGAATCCGGTGATGCCAAAAGGCGGTCCGGAGAAAAACCAACAGAAAACCGACAGGGAGAAAATGAATGTCCGAGAAACTCGACTGGATGGTCGCCCGTGCCCGCGCCGGCAAAATGAACCGCCGCGAATTCATCGGCCGGACCACCGCGATGGGCGTCTCTGCCGCGCTGGCCTCGGCGCTGTTCACCAAAGCGGCCCATGCCGAGGCGAAAAAGGGCGGCACCATCCGTGTGGGCCTGGCAGGCGGCGAAAGCACCAATACGCTCGATCCGGCGCTGGCGGCTTCGGTCGTGCCGCAGGTCGGCAATGCGCAATGGGGCGAGCAGCTCGTTGATATGAAGCCGGACGGAACCATTGATTTCCGGATTGGCGAAGAGGTCTCGTCGAGCCCGGATTCGAAGGTCTGGACCTTCAAGATCCGCCAGGGGGTGACCTTCTCGAACGGAGCGCCGGTCACTGCCGAAGACGTGCTTGCGACCTTCAAACGCCATACCGATGAACAGGCACAATCGGGCGCGCTCGGGATCGTTAAGGGCATTACTGATATGAAGGCGGAAGGCGACAAGCTGACGCTGACGCTTGATGCGCCTTCGGCTGACCTTCCTTACCTGCTGACCGATTACCACCTGATCATCCAGCCCGGTGGTGGCTACGACAATCCCAATGCCGGTATCGGTGCCGGCCCCTATATCCTTGAGACCTTCGAGCCGGGTGTCCGCTACGTATTGCAAAAGAACCCGAACCACTGGGATCCGAATACGGGTCACGCGGATACGGTCGAGATTCTTTCGATCAACGACAACACCGCCCGCACCGCCGCGCTGCAATCGGGTCAGGTTCATATCATAAACCGGATCGACCCGAAGATCGCGCAGCTGCTGGCGGGTGCGCCGGGCGTCGAGGTGCGGCGTGCGGTCGGTCGCGGCCACTATGTCTTCATCATGCATGTCGACAAGGCGCCATTCGACAATAACGATCTGCGCATGGCGCTGAAGCTTGCGGTCAAGCGCGAGGAGATGGTCGAGAAGGTGCTGGGCGGGCTTGGCTCTGTGGGCAATGACTTCCCGATCAATGCGGCCTATCCGCTGTTCGACGACAGCATTCCGCAACGCGAATATGACGCGGCGGCGGCCAAGGCGGCTTATGATAAATCCGGCCATGACGGCAGCCCGATCATTTTGCGCACGGCACCGGGTGCCTTCCCCGGCGCGGTTGATGCGGCGAACCTCTTTGCCGCTTCGGCCCAGGCCGCCGGCATTCCGCTGCAAATCCAGCTCGAGCCCGATGACGGCTACTGGACCAATGTCTGGAATGTGCAGCCCTTCTGCGCCAGCTATTGGGGGGGCCGTCCGGTCCAGGACCAGATGTATTCCACCGCTTACCTGTCCACTGCGGAATGGAATGACACCAGGTTCAAGAACGCCAAATTCGACGAGCTGCTGCTGGCGGCACGGGCGGAACTGGATGAGACCAAGCGCAAGGCCGATTACTCGGAAATGGCGCATATTGTCCGGGACGAGGGCGGTCTGATCCTGCCGATGTTCAACGAATTCGTGGCGGGTATCCGGTCCGCGGAAATCGGCGGCTGGGTGGACGATCCGAATGCCGAGATGATGAACTACCGCGCTCCGTCCAAGTGCTGGCTGGTCTGAGGACGCATCGGTGCATCCAATCCTGAAACTTCTGGTCCAGCGCATCGCGCTGGGCCTCGTGCTGCTTTTGGCGGTTTCGGCGGTGATCTTCCTCGGCGTCGAGGCCCTGCCCGGTGATACGGCGCAGGCCATTCTCGGCCAGTCCGCGACCCCCCAGGCGCTGGAGAACCTGCGCGCGCAGATGGGGCTCGATCAGCCCGCGCTGACGCGCTACTTCAACTGGCTCGGCGGGGTGATGACCGGCGATCTGGGCAAGGCCCTCACCAATGGTGTCGATATCGCGCAGGCCATCGGGCAACGCCTGGGCAATACGCTGTTCCTGGCAGGATGTGCCGCGGTGATCGCGGTGCCGCTGGCGCTGATCCTTGGCGCGGTGGCCGCCCGCTATGCCGGCCGCTGGCCCGACAAGGTGATCTCGGCGGTGACGCTGACCACGATCAGCCTGCCGGAATTTGTTGCCGCCTATTTCGTGATTTACCTGCTCACAATCGTCTTCCCGGTCTTCCAGCCGGTCGCCATCGTCTTTCCGGGGATGAGCTTCTGGGCGAAACTGCAGGCCGTGGCCTTGCCGGTCATCGTTCTGGTGATGGTGGTGCTGGCGCATATGATGCGGATGACGCGCGCCGCGATCCTCAATGTCATGCAATCGGCCTATATCGAGACGGCGGAACTCAAGGGCCTCTCGCCCATGACGATCATCTGGAAACATGCCTTCCCGAACGCGATTGCGCCGGTGATCTCGGTGGTGGCGATCAACCTCGCCTATCTGGTCGTGGGCGTTGTCGTCGTGGAGGTGGTGTTTTCTTACAATGCGCTAGGCCAGTATCTCGTGGACCATGTGACCAAACGGGACCTGCCGGTGGTGCAGGCCGTCGGGCTGATCTTCGCCGCCGTCTATATCGGGCTGAACATCATCGCCGATGTAACCTCGATCATCGCCAACCCGAGACTGAGGCATCCGAAATGAGAATACCGCCCTCAGCCCTAATCGGCCTTATTCTTACCGGCGTCTTCGTGTTTTCGGCGATCTTCGCCGATCTGATCATGCCCTATGCCTATGATCTCCCCGTCGGAGGCCAGTGGGAAAGCCCGTCAGCGGCGCATTGGTTCGGCACCGACACGATTGGCCGTGATATCCTTTCGCGGCTGATCAAAGGCGGCCAGATCACGATTTTTGTCGCCCTGGCGGCCTCGGTCATCTCGTTCTCGATGGGGTCGTTCTTTGGCTTCATGGCGGCAGTCCAGGGCGGCTGGACCGACCAGATCCTGTCGCGCATCTGCGATCTGATGATGGCGATCCCCTCGCTGATCGTCGCGCTGGTGCTGCTGTCCGTCCTGCCGCTGAACCTTACGGTCCTGATCCTTGTGATGGGGGTGCTCGATTCAACCCGCGTCTTCCGTCTCGCCCGCGCGGTTGCGATGGATATTGCGGTGATGGAATATGTCGAAGCGGCGCGCCTGCGCGGGGAAAAAGGCACCTGGGTGATTTTTCGCGAGATCCTGCCCAATGCGCTGTCGCCGCTGGTCGCTGAATTCGGCCTCAGGTTCATCTTCGCGGTTCTCTTCATCTCGACGCTTTCTTTCCTTGGTCTTGGCGTGCAGCCGCCGCTGGCCGACTGGGGCGGCATGGTGAAAGAGAACAAGGACGGTCTGACCTACGGGATCTCGGCGGCGCTGGTGCCGGCGCTCGCGATCGCAGCGCTCGCGATTTCGGTCAACCTGGTGGCCGACTGGGTGCTGTCGCGCACCTCCAGCCTGAAAGGAGGCCGCGGATGACCCCTGCCAAACCCAAACATCATGACGGGCCGCTGCTTGAAATCCGTGGTCTCGTGATCGAGGCCACCTCCTACCCGCCGGGAGAGCCGCCGAAAAACGTGACCCTGGTGCATGGCGTCGATGTCACGCTGCAAAAGGGCAAGGTTCTGGGGCTGATCGGCGAATCCGGCGCCGGGAAATCGACCATAGGTCTCTCCTCCATGTCCTATGGCCGGGGCGGCGTGCGGCTGACCGGGGGCGAGATCCTGCTGAACGGGCGCGAGATCCGTACGGCCTCCCCTGCGACTCTGCGCAGGATCAGGGGCAAAGAGGTGACTTACGTCTCGCAATCGGCGGCCGCCTCGTTCAACCCGTCGAAACGGCTGATGGATCAGGTGATCGAGACCTGCCTGTCGCACGGCCTTATGTCGAAATCCGAGGCCCAGGCGCGGGCGATCACTCTGTTTCGCAAACTTGGCCTGCCCTCGCCGGAAACCATCGGCAACCGCTATCCGCATCAGGTTTCCGGCGGGCAGCTGCAGCGGGTGATGACGGCGATGGCGCTATGCCCGAAGCCTGATCTGGTGGTGTTTGACGAGCCGACCACGGCGCTGGATGTGACCACGCAGATCGACGTTCTGGCCGCGATCAAAGAGGCGATCCGCGACACAGGTGTCGCCGCCCTTTACATCACGCATGACCTCGCCGTGGTGGCGCAGGTGGCAGACGAGATCATGGTGCTGCGTCATGGCCGTAAGGTCGAACTCGGCACCACCGATCAGATCATCAACCACCCCGGCGAGGATTATACCAAAGCCCTCGTCTCCGTCCGCAGCATCGAACACGAGGAGAATCCCGAGGCCGCGCCGCTTCTGAAAATCGACTGCGTCACGGCGCGTTATGCCGGGACCAATTTCGATGTGCTGAAGAATATCACGATTGATCTGCCGCCGGGACAGACGCTCGCGGTGGTTGGCGAAAGCGGGTCGGGCAAATCAACGCTTGCACGTGCCATTACCGGCCTCCTGCCGCCGTCAAAGGGCCGGATCAGTTTTGACGGGCGCCAGCTTTCGGCGGCTTTTGCCGGACGCACACGCGACGATCTGCGCCAGATCCAGATGATCTATCAGATGGCCGATACCGCGATGAACCCGCGCCAGACGGTCGGAACCATCATCGGCAGGCCGCTGGAGTTCTATTTCGGCCTGAAAGGCAGCGCGCGCGACAGGCGGGTGCAGGAGCTGCTGGATCAGATCGAGATGGGCAAGGGCTTTGCCGACCGCTACCCGGCGGAACTGTCGGGCGGCCAGAAGCAACGCGTCTGCATCGCCCGGGCGCTGGCGGCAAAACCGAAGCTGATCATCTGTGATGAGGTCACTTCGGCGCTGGATCCGCTGGTCGCCGACGGGATCCTGAAGCTCTTGCTCGCACTGCAGGCCGAGACGCGGATGGCCTATCTCTTCATCACCCATGACCTGGCAACCGTGCGCGCCATCGCTGACAAGATCGCGGTGATGTATAAGGGCGAGGTGCGGCGCTACGGGCAGAAAAGCGATGTGCTGGCGCCGCCCTTCGACGATTACACCGACCTGCTTCTGTCCTCGGTGCCCGAGATGGAGCTGGGCTGGCTGGAAGGCGTGCTGGAACACCGCCGCCAGACCGGGATCGGCAAGGCCGGCGCCGGCAACTGATCCGGCCAAAAGATACGGCCCGCCTGTCACCAGGCGGGCCGTTTCAGTTCAGCCGGCGTAATCGGGTTCCTCGCGGTCGAGGATCGCGCGGATCTCGGACAGATGGGCCTTGGCAAAACCGGGATAGGCCTCCCATTCAGCGGCGGTCTTTTCCGCCACCGCATCCGACATCAGCCGCAGGGGCCGCCCGGTCGACAGCGCGCGGATATAGGTCTCGGCGGCGCGTTCAAAATAATAGAGCCGGTTGAAGGCCTCGGCGACCGAGCGGCCGATCACCAGCACACCGTGATTGCCCATGATCAGCGTGTGGATCTTGGGATCCGCGAGCAGTTCGGCACAGCGCGCGCCTTCCTCCTCGAACGCCATGCCGCCATAATGGCCATCAACCACCTGGCGGCCATGGAACATCGCGGAATTCTGGTCGATGGCGGGCAGATGCGAGTCTTCAAGCGCCGCCAGCACCGTCGCATGGACAGAATGGACATGCATCACGCAGACCGCATGCGGACAGGCGCGGTGAATGGCGCCATGCAGCCCCCAGGCGGTCGGGTCCGGCGCATCGGGGCGCTGCATCGTATCTGGGTCTTCCGCGTCGATCTCGACCAGCGAGGTGGCGGTGATGCGCGAGAAATGCCGCCCGTTCGGATTGATCAGAAACCGGGTTCCGCCCGGGTTCACCGCCAGCGAAAAATGGTTCGCCACCGCCTCATGCATATTGAGCCGCACCGTCCAGCGGAAGGCCGCCGCGAGGTCACAGCGCTGGATTTCATGGGTCAGATTACTGTGCTGGTTCATCTCCACCTCCCTGCCGTCATTGATGCGGGCAGCCTGCACGGAGCTGTCCTCACAATCAAGATGGCAGCATCAAGGCAGATCTGACGCGGAAATTCCTGAATCCGCCCCTGAAATAAGCGCAATCTGACAGCAAGATCACATGAGACAGAGAATTTCCTCCCGGCACCCGCTCACCCCCACATCCCCGGAATATCCCTATGCAGGCTTTTCACTCCTTTGACTTTGGCGGCGCCGTCAGGATCGGTCATGCGTTCAGGGTGCTCTGCGTCACCGGCACCGGCACCGAGGCTGCGCCCCTCGCCGGGCGACTGGGCGCTCTGGGGGGGCGTATCGAAACCGAATCCGAGCTTTACGCTGCGCTTTCGGTCGTGATCGACGATCCGGGCGGCTGCGATATACTGGTGTTCGACTGTGACAGCCTGGGCGCGGATGATGTGGCTCAGGTGGTCACCCGCACCCTCAGGGCGGTCCAGTCGCGGGTGCCGGTGGTGCTGATCAGCGCCGGCTTCCCGACCCATGTTTTCCCTGACGCCCGTGAAGAGCCGATCCTGCTGCGGGCACCGGTTTCGGATCTGAGCCTGCGGATCGGCTGCGAACATGCGCTGCGCGATCTGATCCGCTGGGCAGCGGCCTGACGCCCCCGGCGGCCCGGGCGATCTCCAGACCGGGTCCGGTCCGGCGAGGCAAGCAAATGAAAAAAGGCGGCCCCGGGGCCGCCCTTTCTGTTTCAGCTGGCGCCTGAAGGCTTATGCCAGCGCGATATTGATCGCGGATTCGCGACCGTCACGGCCTGCTTCGATGTCGAAGGTCACAGCCTGGCCGTCTTTCAGACCGCGCAGACCGGCGCGCTCCAGCGCGGTGATGTGAACGAAGACGTCTTTCTTGCCACCCTCGGGGGCGATGAAGCCGAAGCCCTTGGTTTCATTGAACCATTTCACGGTGCCATTTGCCATCGTGAGCTCTCCTGATCGTATCTCCGCCCACGTTATGTGGCGGACTGGCGCAGTCAGCTTTTTAGTCGATGGCTGTAGGCCGTATGGCGGAGACAGGTCGAATGAAGATAACGTCGCATCTGTGCTATGCCCCGAAATGCGGGAAAGGGCAAGTGAAAGCTCTGCTTTGTGCGGTTTGCCAGCGGATCCCGGGGGTAGCCGCCTCACTCGCCGCGCCCCGAGATCCGCCGCATGTCGCCATGGATCCTTAACGTCAGGGCTAAAGCCGAAGCCTCCCCGCACAAGGGCGCCGGGCGCAAGGGGGACAGGTGATAGCAGAGGAGCAGGCTTTCAGCCCCCGGAGCACGGCGTCGACATGAGGTGATTTCACGCTCCTCGCAAGCCAGTGCTGACAGCCAGGGTCAGGCCCCTGCGGTTACGAGACTGCGGTACGGGACTGCGACGCGGCAGCCGCGCGAAGAGGCCCGCCAGACGCGTCATGCCAGGCGCAACAGTGACCCGGAGCGACAGCGCGCCCGGAAGACCGGCGCCGAAGATCTGCGCCGAAGATCTGCGCGGCGAGGCCACTCAGGAAGTCCATTGCTCCGCCAGTGATCCTCGTCACGATTGCCATGGTCTGCTCCCGCTGCTTTCCTGCACTGCCCCAAACCCTGCACTGCCCCAAACAATGTGTGGCGAATTCGTGAATTGCCGGGGCAGTGCGGTGATCATCATGCGGCGGACATCATGCGGCGGATCCGCCGCCTTGCACCGCGTTTCCCCTGAGGGCTGACCTGCAATGTCCGGCAGGCCAGCTCTGGTCAGGGAAATCTCAGGTAAGGGTCTGGCCTTACCCGGATCAGAACACGTCGAACAGGTAGAGGATAATGATGATCGGGATCGGGATACCCAGCAACCAGGCGCCAATTCCTTTCATGATGATCTCCTTTCGCATTTGTTCCAGGACAGAGATCTAACGCATTCAACCACCGGTGGTTCCCGGCGCTGGCGTTCAGCGGCATTCCTCCGCCTGCCAGGTGCCGCGCAGGAAGGCGTCGATCCGCCCGATGATCCGCGGATGGGTGACCAGCATCAGATGACCGCCGCCGGGGACAACGCAGAGGGTGGCATCCAGCCGTTTCACGAGCCGCCCCACCCCGCCCGGGGAAAACACCGGATCGACGCTGCCATGCAGGAAAAGGATACTGGCCCCCGACCGGATAGCGGCGGGCGACAGGGTCCAGCGCAGAAGATCGCCGGTATGTGCCCGCCCGAGGCCCTTCACGGGCAGGATCAGGTGATCGCGGTCCCGTGCCGCCCGTCGTTCGGCCAGGCGCCTTATCGTCGGATCCTTGCGCCAGCCATAGCCATAAAGCAGCACCTTGTAATACTCGCCCCAGACCGCGCGCGGTGCCAGCGAGCCCGCCGTCAGCGCCGACGCGCCCACCGCCAGCATGCCCCGCGCCCCGGATTCGTAGGCACCGGGGAAAGGTGTGACCCCCGACAGGACCACAACGCGGACGGTTCGCTGCGGTCCGATCCTGCCGGCCGCCTCGATGGCAATGGCACCGCCGGTGGAAAAACCGAGGATCTCGATCCGGGCCCCGGGATACTGCGCCGCATGACGCGCGATTGCGTCCGCGACCTCTGCCACGCGCATCGGCGGGTCGAGCGGCTGGCCTTCGAGCCCCGGAAAGCGGTATTCCATCACCAGATGGCCCGGCCCCGAAGACCGGCGCAGCTTACCGAAGACATGCGCAGTCGAAAGCGCGCCGGGGATGAGATAGGTGATCCGCTCTGGCCGGCCCTTGCCCCGCGCGACCTCGTGGACCAGCGCCGCAGGCCCCGGAACGGTCGTGCTGAGTGCCCCACGCTCCGGCTGTGGTGTCACCTCGGCGGGCTGACGCGCCGGGCCGCAACCGGCCAGAAAAAGCCCCATGACCGCAACAAGACAGGCCCGCGGCCACCGAGAGGCCCGCCCGCTGCGCGGCCCACCCTCCGGCCCGTCCCCCTGCCTGTCGTTCCCCACATTGCCGCGCCGCATCACCCGGACCGTCCAGCCTCACCCCCTGGCGATCCTGCCGGTGCCATTGCCCCGACGCAACCGCGCATCTGCGGCCTCCCCCCGGTCTTTGCCACACAATCCGGCGAGGTTGCCGCTAAGTGCTGCGGTCACCCCGCCTCACCCCGGGGAATTCCCCCGCACATGCCGGTTCCGGCGCCGGGCTGGTCGGCGCATCGCGGCGCGCGCGCCTTGCCCCCGCGCGTCCGGATCGCTACATGAGGGCCAATCCTGCCCAATTCCTGCACGGAAATCCCATTCGGAGCGACCTCATGGCCAGCTATCAATATGTCTATCACATGGACGGCGTCTCGAAGACCTATCCCGGCGGGAAAAAGGTTTTCGAAAACATCCATCTGAACTTTCTGCCCGGCGTCAAAATCGGTGTCGTCGGTGTCAACGGCGCCGGCAAATCGACGCTTCTGAAGGTCATGGCTGGCCTCGACAAGGATTTCCAGGGCGAGGCCTGGGCCGCCAAGGGCGCGAAAGTCGGCTATCTGCCGCAGGAGCCGCAGCTCGACGAGACGCTGAATGTGCGTGAAAACGTCAAGCTGGGCGTGGCGGAAAAACAGGCCAAGCTCGACCGCTATAACGAAGTGGCGATGAACTATTCCGACGAGACCGCCGATGAGATGGCGCGCCTCCAGGATGAGATCGACGCCGAGAATCTCTGGGATCTCGA
This sequence comes from Paracoccus sp. IB05, assembly GCF_016405985.1. Classification (GTDB taxonomy): domain Bacteria; phylum Pseudomonadota; class Alphaproteobacteria; order Rhodobacterales; family Rhodobacteraceae; genus Pseudogemmobacter. The sequence continues at coordinate 4,637 of NZ_JAEFCF010000027.1, read as the reverse complement.
CAGCAAGATCGACATTGCGATGGAAGCTTTGCGCTGCCCCGCCGATGATGCCGATGTCTCGACCCTTTCGGGCGGCGAGCGCCGCCGTGTGGCTTTGTGCAAGCTCTTGCTCGAAGAGCCCGACATGCTGCTCCTCGACGAACCGACCAACCACCTTGACGCCGAGACCATCGCCTGGCTGCAAAAGCACCTGATCGAGTATAAGGGCACCATCCTGACGGTCACCCATGACCGTTACTTCCTCGACGATATCACGACCTGGATTCTCGAGCTGGAACGCGGCCGTGGCCTGCCGCATGAGGGCAATTACTCCTCCTGGCTGGAAGCCAAGGCCAAGCGCATGGCGCAGGAGGCCCGTGAGGACAAGGCCAAGCAAAAGGTCATGGAGAAGGAACTCGAATGGATCCGGCAGGGTGCGAAAGCCCGCCAGACCAAGTCGAAAGCCCGTATCCAGGCCTATGACAAGCTGGTCGATGAGGCATCGCTTAAAGACCGGGTGGGCAAGGCCCAGATCGTCATCCCGAACGGCCCGCGCCTTGGTGGCAAGGTGATCGAGGTCGAGGGTCTGAAAAAGGCGATGGGCGACAAGCTCCTGATTGAGGATCTGAGCTTCATGCTGCCGCCCGGTGGCATCATCGGTGTGATCGGCCCGAACGGCGCTGGCAAATCGACCCTCTTCAAGATGCTGGTCGGCCTGGAGCAGCCCGATGAGGGCACGGTCAAACTGGGCGAGACGGTGAAACTGTCTTACGTCGACCAGTCGCGCGATGCGCTCGATTCCGACAAGAACGTCTGGGAGGAAATCTCGGGCGGGGCCGAGATCATCCATCTCGGCGATGCGCAGATCTCAAGCCGCAACTATGTCGGCGCCTTCAACTTCAAGGGCACCGATCAGCAGAAGAAGGTCGGCCTTTTGTCAGGCGGTGAGCGCAACCGCGTCCATCTCGCGAAACTGCTGAAATCGGGCGGCAACCTGCTTCTGCTCGATGAGCCGACCAACGATCTCGACGTGGAAACGCTCCAGGCGCTGGAAGCGGCGATCGAGGATTTCGCGGGCTGCGCGGTGATCATCAGCCACGACCGTTTCTTCCTCGACCGGCTCTGCACCCATATCCTGGCCTTTGAAGGCGACGCGCATGTCGAATTCTTCGAGGGCAATTTCGACGCCTATGAGCAAGACAAGATCCGTCGTCTTGGCGTCGATGCGGCGGCTCCGAAACGGGTGAAATACAAGAAATTCACCCGCTGATACCGGCGACCTGTATCAAAGCCGCTCCCGATCCGACCGGATCGGGAGCGGCTTTTTTTGTTTGTAAGCGGCCCCTCGCCCTGTAAAATCCTGTTTTTGCAGCAGAAGATGACCTCTGGAAAGGAGAAGCCCCCATCGCCTCCTTCCCGAACCGCATATCCATCGACAAAAACCCGTCGCGCAGGCCAGGCACACGGGCCACAGCCCCTGAGCGCAGGCCGCCGCCCGCGAACCGATCAGCCGCCTCACGCCTGAAAACCCCCGGAACGTCCCGGCCTCGCGCAGTCATCTGCCCCTCCTCTCCGGCTCAGAGAGGCCGGCATGACTGTCAACCAGATCGCGGAAGGATCCCGTCACCACGTCCCGCGGCAAGACCAAATGCCCGGGCACGGGATCCGGGCCCTTGCGGCACGATGCCTGCCTCACCCCCCATCGAAAGCCACTCCTCCCCCTCGCGCCAGGCGTGACCGTGACTGTTTTTCAGGATCCGCTGACGACGTCGGATCCTCGCAACAGGCACGCCGGCAGACGCCTGCAGATCAGCGGCTTACCCCCCGGAAGCCCCCGCTGACCCGATCCATCAATTCGTGACGCAAGGCGCCTTTTTCCTCTTGCACCTCCCCCAAGCCCAGACTAAATAACGCCGCATCGCAGGCGTGATGTCAGCGATACCTCAAGGTGGGGCCATAGCTCAGCTGGGAGAGCGCTTGAATGGCATTCAAGAGGTCAGGAGTTCGATCCTCCTTGGCTCCACCAATTAAAACGTGGCAAGTGCCAGATAGATCTTCCATTAATGACAGCGGTTTGTCCATTTTACTGGAAATCTGCGTCGATGGGCGAGTACGAAGCCGGTAGAGCTCGCTCTGCTGGCTTTTTTGTTGCCCTAGGTTAAGATCACGTCCCATCACGACGCGCTAATCGGCCACATCCGACGCGATGAGCACGTAGAGCCAGAATATTCGCCTGTCGAACCCGACGGCCACCTATGTAGCGGAGATCTCCAACCTTCCCGGAAGATGCAAACAATCAGCTTGGGCTCGCGCTTATGAATCTTCAGATTCATGGCTGCATCGGTATGAAGGATGCGAGGCGGCTGTGCGACCTTGGCATGGTCACACCAAAGCGCGTGCTAAGGTCCGGTACGCGCGGTGAGCCGCGTGCGTTTGAGGCCATTGAGCAAGGGTTGCAGGCACTGATCGAAATAGGACGAATCGAGATTGCCAGAGCTGTGAAGCATCCGTTTGTTTCGGCGGCGTTTGCGCGGATGGAAGTCGACCAGTTTGCTGAAGATGATCATGTGGTCTTCAGCGTTTCTTACCTTGAACGGGCTGAGGTGGCAGAGATCGAGACGGCTTGGCTCCGGTCAGCCGTAAGATGGCACCCTTAGGCTGCGCGACCACGTTGTCATGTTCGGCCCAAAGCCGCCATTCGGGTCCGCTCGTTGCCGCGCGGCAGCATTTCCGGAAGCGGACGTTCGTTTTGCACCACAGCAAACACCCGGCGAGTTAGGTAGCGCTGCGGGACTTTGCTGCCTGTCGCCATCGGGCATGACTGCCCGCTTTTTAAAAGCGGCTTGAGGATGGCCCATGCATTTATCCATGCAAATCGTTCTTGGTAGCCTCCAGTCGTGCATCGTTCGCCACGATCCAGCCCTCCAACCTTTCCATCAGCAGGGTCCAGACAGTGTCGTACTCGGCATGGAACGACATCATGCACAGATCGATTGATCTGAGATGTTGTTCTCCGTGGCGACGCATCCATCGATTTGAAAAGTGAGTTGCATATTCATCATGATCAGGTTTGGAGTAACCCGACACCAAGCCCTCATAGTTTGGATGGGCACTCTCCGACAGGCTCTCATAGAGAGAACGCAAGCCGGGATAGCGCTTGTCGCCCCTGTCGAGCATCTTCAGAACGTTGACTGCAACGTAAGCGGTGCTGCCGTCACGGGAACCGAGAGCGAGTGCGACGGTCTCTTGGCTGAACAGATGGAAGTTGAGCTTATCATCAACCACCTGCCGTATGTTGTGGTTCAAGTATATTAGGGTGGCCAGAGTTTCAAAGGCGCTTCGGAGCAGGATGCGCGCACCAAGGCAATGCCCTTGCTGATGCAGGGCATAGGATTGAGTCAGCAGATCAGTAATCCGCCAGAACGCAGCCTCTCGAAGCAGCCAACATCGAAACGGAGCTTTCCATTTGTAGGCGACAGAATTGCGCGAAAGCAGACCTGCAACAGGAATGCTCGCCACGAGCGAGTTGTTCCAACTGATCAAGTTCTCTTGAATCGAATCCATGTCCAGCCCTCATTAGTTCTCTCGCAGCATGTCGTAAGTGACGAGCAACCTGCCGTCCTCAATATGCGTAGATGCGTAGCGTTCCGCAGCTGCGTAAACGTGGTGGAAGGTGTCGGTGATCGCCTTCGCAAACTCTTCGTCTGTCGCGAAGTTCGCGCGGTGGTAGTCGTCTACGGCGTCGAGATCGATAATACAGGCGAAGTCCTCGCCCGCGAAGCGCATCGGAATCGTGGCCGTGTGGTTGAAGCGGTCGATCCTGACACTCTTCACGTAAGTGACTTTCCGTTTGCTGAACCGGACGCCCACGCCGAGGCCACCTTCCTCGGGGATGAAATCCACTCCGGCGGCAAACATGCAGTCCGCAATAGAGCGGAGGTTGTTCTTCATCGGTTGGCGGGTGCTGGATTCAAAGTCCGCGATGGTAGCGCGCGACACAACGGCATTCGCTGCAAGTTGTTCTTGGGTCCAGTTGAGGAGGCTGCGCGCGGCGCGGCACTGGTCGGCGGTGATCTGCATCTCGGCTCCGTGAATAAGTCTGTAATGCATTCTGATCAAAGTTATTCATTTTGTACAACCTTAATCATTATGTATGCCGGAGCGGTCCCTATCCGTCTTTGGCAAGCGCATTGCCGCGGCGTTGCTTCGACTTGGTTCGATGGTTCGAGTTGAAACGGGGGCATGCGGCGTGGCGGCAACCGAGAGCTTCGACGGTCTCGGCAGACGCGCCGCACGCTACGACGGGGCCTCGGCCCATAGCGACCGTTTGGCCTTTGGGGATGCTGAGCCGCGGCGTTACCGTAAGCTGCCGTTCGGGCGAGCGCGCAGCATTAGCTCGCAACGAGGGTGGGCGCTGCAGATCTTCAGCGATTTGGGCAGGCCCCTAGGGGCCGCCATCCGATGAGCGTAACCACGGCAATGCCGATTGCTCCCACACCAAATGGGGCGGTCAGCGCCTGCTCTCAGGCTTCCAAACGGGGATTGCAGACCATCCTTCATGTGGCCGCACGATGAGCAAAGAACCACCATTGGCCGTTCCGATTGTCAATCGGCATCCAAACGGGCCCCCTGATCGGCGTCCAAAAGTGACCCCTTTG
>NZ_JAEFCF010000026.1 GCF_016405985.1 Paracoccus sp. IB05 | reverse complement strand
CACGGCTTTGACCTGATGCATGAGGGCAAGTCGATCCGGGCGGTTGTGGTCTATTGAGGACTGACTGGCAGAGCTGTCCGCCCCTTCACAGGGGCGGAGGCCTCCGGCGGGAGTATTTCAGTCAAGAGGAAGGGGCGGGTTGCGCCCCTTTTTCAGTTTTCGGACGGGTTGCCGCCGAGGTGGCGGGTGCCGCGCTGTTCTGAGAGGCGCATCTGCTTTTCGCGCTCGCGGAAGCGTTCGCGGTCGGCGTCTGAATATTCGGTGACACAGGCGGGGCAGCAGACGCCCGGTTCATAGGCGGGGTGGTTCCGGTCTCCGGTTGAGACCGGGCGGCGGCAGGCACCGCAGCTGTGGTAAGCGCCGGGGACAAGGCCGTGGCCGACCGAGACGCGGCCATCAAAGACATAGCATTCGCCCTGCCAGAGCGAGGTTTCCTCGGGTATCTCTTCGAGATATTTCAGGATACCGCCCTTGAGGTGGAACACGTCTTCGACGCCCTGGGACATCAGGTAATTGGTGGATTTCTCGCAGCGGATGCCGCCGGTGCAGAACATCGCGATGCGTTTATTGTGAAAACGCTCACGGTTCGCCTCCCACCAGGCGGGGAAGTCACGGAAGCTTTTTGTGCCGGGGTCGATGGCGCCCTGGAAACTGCCGATGCCCACCTCGTAATCATTGCGGGTGTCGATCACGGCGACGTCGGGAGCGGTGATCATCTCGTTCCATTCGGCGGGCGAGAGGTAATGCCCGACCGAGGCGCGGGGATCTACGCCTTCGACGCCCATGGTGACGATTTCGCGCTTCAGTTTCACCTTCATGCGGCCGAAGGGCATCTCGTCTGACTGCGCTTCTTTCCAGTCGAGAGCCGCGCAGCCGGGCAGGGCGCGCAGATGCGCCAGCACGGCATCGATGCCCGCACGCGGGCCGGCGATGGTGCCATTGACACCTTCGGTCGCAAGCAAAAGCGATCCTTTCACGCCTTCGCGCGCGCAAAGATCCAGCAGGGCCTCGCGCAGGGCGGCAGGGTCGGGGAATCTGGTGAAGTGATAGAGGGCTGCGATGGTGATCATAGGCGCGAAATGGACCTCCGGGGGCGTGAAATCAAGCGGATTGGTTGACGCAGGCGCCTGCCCGCGTGAGGCTGGCCAAAATCCGGAGGGCCTGAGATGCGCGAAACCGATGCCGCATTGATCGTCATTGATGTTCAGAATGACTTCTGCCCCGGCGGCGCATTGGCGGTTGAGGGCGGTGATCAGATCATCGCCGGGATCAATGCGCTGATGCCGGAGTTTGGCTGCGTGGTGCTGACCCAGGACTGGCACCCGGCGGATCACAGCTCTTTCGCCGACAGTCACCCCGGTGCTGCGCCGTTTACGGTGACGGAGATGCCTTACGGGCCGCAGGTGCTCTGGCCGCGCCATTGTGTGATCGGGTCAGAGGGGGCGGCGTTTCACCCTGACCTCGAGACCGGCCCGGCGCAGCTGATCCTCAGGAAGGGGTTTCGCGCCGGGATCGACAGCTATTCGGCCTTTTTCGAGAATGACCGGGAAACCGCGACCGGACTGGAGGCCTGGCTCCGCGCGCGCGGGATCACGACTCTGGTTCTGGCGGGCCTCGCCACCGATTACTGCGTGGCCTATTCGGCGCTGGATGCGGTGCGGCTCGGGTTCCGGGTCGAATTGCGCGAGGATCTCAGCCGCGCGATTGATCTGGATGGCTCGCTGGAAGAGGCGCGGGCGCAAATGGCCGATGCGGGCGTCGTGATGGTCAATCCGCGCTGATATTTCCTGACAGGAATGCTGGACAGTGACGCGAGGGGTTGCTTTAACCGCTTCACCGCCCGGAAGACGCCAGGGCATGGAGGCTGAGACATGGTCGATATCGCAACGCGCGTGCACAATCACAACTGGAAGATCGACCCGATTGTCCGGTCTTTGCTGGACACAGATTTTTACAAGCTGTTGATGTGTCAGTCGATTTTTCGCAATCGGCCCGACACAAATGTCACCTTCTCGCTGATCAACCGCACGAAGTCGGTGCGCCTTGCCGATCTGATCGACGAGGGGGAGCTGCGCGAGCAGCTGGATCATGTGCGTTCGCTCAGCCTCAGGCGCGGGGAAAGCACCTGGCTCAGGGGCAATACCTTTTACGGCAAGCGCCAGATGTTCCGCCCCGATTTCATGGAATGGTTCGAGGGGCTGAAACTGCCGCCCTATTACCTGGAAAAGCGCGACGGCCAGTATGAGCTGACCTTTGAGGGCAAATGGCCCGAGGTCATGCTCTGGGAGATTCCGGCGCTGGCGGTGATCATGGAACTGCGCTCGCGGGCTGTGCTGAAGGATATGCACAAATTCGAGCTTCAGGTGCTTTATGCCCGCGCCATGACCCGGCTTTGGGAAAAGGTCGAACGGCTGCGCCAGATCCCGGGGCTGAAAATGGCCGATTTCGGCACACGACGCCGGCACAGCTATCTCTGGCAGGACTGGTGCGTCCAGGCGCTGCAGGAGGGGCTGGGAGAGGCGTTTACCGGCACCTCGAATTGCCTGATCGCGATGAAGCGCGATATCGAGGCGATCGGCACCAACGCGCATGAGCTGCCGATGGTCTATGCGGCGCTGGCGAAGGATGATGCCGAACTCGCCCAGGCGCCGTATCAGGTGCTGGCCGACTGGCATGACGAACATGACGGCAATCTCAGGATGATCCTGCCCGACACATTCGGGACCGAGGGTTTCCTGAAACGCGCGCCTGACTGGCTGGCGGGCTGGACCGGCATCCGGATTGACAGCGGCGATCCCGCGGCGGCGGCAGAGCGTGCGATCCAATGGTGGAAAGAGCGCGGCGAAGATCCGCGCGAAAAGCTGGTGATCTTCTCAGACGGGCTGGATGTGGCGATGATCGAAAAGCTGCATATGCAATTCCAGGGCCGGGTGAAGGTCTCCTTCGGCTGGGGCACCAATCTGACCAATGACTTCCGCGGCTTTGTGCCGAATGACGCGCTGGCGCCGTTCAGCCTTGTCTGCAAGGCGATCTCGGCCAATGGCCGCCCGACGGTGAAGCTGTCCGATAACCCGAACAAGGCAATGGGGCCGGCGGCGGAAATCGAGCGCTACAAGCGCGTTTTTGCGGTTGGCGATCAGCAGGCGCAAGAGGTGCTGGTCTGATCTGGCGCATCGCCGGGAGCAGGGGCGGAGCGGGAGTATTTCTGTGACGGTCAGACATTTCTATCTGGCGATGGCGGTCATCGGCACGCTGGTGCCCTGGCTGTTCTTCGGCTCATTCTTTGCGCTGAACGGTCTCGATATCCCGCTCTTCCTGCAATCGCTTTTCGCGAATGGCGCCGCAGCGGGCTTTTCCATCGACGTGCTTTTGTCGATCCTCGTCTTCTGGGTCTGGTCCTGGCGGGATGCTGCGTGCAACAGGATCCGGCACTGGTGGCTGGTGCTGCCCGCGAGCTTCTTCGTCGGTCTGTCACTGTCGCTGCCGCTTTACCTCTGGCTGCGTGAGCGGGCATGACGCGAGACGCGCGCGGCGATGGCGGGAAATCTGCTCCCGTGCAGCAGAGCCCGCCGCAACCGGGAGGCCTTTGATAAGCCGCACCGGAAACACGGCAGACTTTGCTGCCCGGAGAGGCTGGCTCTCTAAACAGATCCTGCATGGTCGTTGCACGGTCAGAGCGGCTTTTCGAACCAGACCCTGCGGAAGCCGTCTTCTTCGCCCCGTCGCGTCTCGACATAGCCAAGCTTCGGGTAAATCGCGATATTCTCGACCATTTTCTCATTTGTATAGAGAGAAATGGCCCGGAGCCCCAGGCGCCGCGCCTCTGCCTCGCAACAGCCGATCAGCGCCTTGCCGATGCCGCGCCCGGCGGCCGCAGGCAGCACCGCGACATTTTCCAGCAGCATCACATCCCCTTGCGGGGCAAAGACGATGAAGCCCGCGAGATCGCTGCCATCTTCTGCGATCCAGACCTGACCGGCGGCGATCTGCCCCCGGTAATCCGCCAGCATCGGCGCCGGCTTGCGTCCGATCACCGGGATATATCGGGAATAGGCCTGTTCGGCACAGGCGAGAATGGCGGCTTCGTCGCAGGCCTCGGCCGGACGGATCATCGTCGCCTTGGGGGTATCAGTGTGGCTGTCAGTCATCGTCGCCCACCTTGCCCCGCATCGACTTGACCTCACCGCGCGCGGATTTTGACGCGAGCCTGCGCTGCTGGCTTCCCCAGGTGGCTTTGGTCGCGATGCGGCGCTTCGGGACGACCAGCGCCTGGCGGATCAGTTCAATCAGCCGCTCGCGGGCGATCTCGCGGTTGCGGGCCTGGCTGCGGGTCTCATCAACCTGAATGACCAGCGCGCCCTCCAGCGTCCATTTCCGCCCGGCGAGGCGTTTGAGCCTGGTTTTGACCGGGCCTGTCAGATGCGGCGAGCGTTCGGCCTCGAATCGCAGCTCCACTGCGGTCGAGACCTTGTTGACATTCTGCCCGCCGGGACCGGAGGCCCGCATGAAGCTCTCCGAGAGCTCCCAGTCGGCGATGGCGATGGTATCGGTGACGTGTAACATGGGGTTGGGAGATGGGGTGCAAAGCAGAGAAAGGGCCGCCTGACCGGCGACCCTTTCCGAGTTCCAAGGAGATGGGCCAGTTAGGAATTGAAGGCCCAATCAGTCGTTCGTCTTGCTAAGGGGCTGCCCTCAGAAAACACCCCTCCTGACTGTCTTGACACCTCTCTCCAATATCACTCTAGACACTGGATCACCTCCTTTCGAAAAGTTTCCGATAGGGTGATGCTGGCACAGATTTGGTATCGATCAAGTAAATTTACGCAAATCTAGCGGTCACCTTGCCGATTATGATGCGGAAAGGCACCAGTGCGACCAGGGCAAGCGCAATTTTAACGCACCAGTCGCCAATCGCGAGAGAGACCCAGAACGGCACGGCCGATCCAAAGCCCAGAAGCGGGCCGGGCGCTGCGGCCCAGGAGACATCGACACCGGGATCGAGGAAGGTGAAGAAGGCGGCGAAGGCGATGGAGAAAAAGATCACCGTGTCGATGCTGGACGAGATCAGCGACGAGATCAGAGGTGCTTTCCACCAGGACTGGTTGCGGAGCGCGGTAAAGATCGAGACATCGACCATCTGCGCGACGAGGTAGGCGAGGCCAGAGCCGATGGCGATGCGCAGGGTAACGAGCGGACCGAATTCGCCCATGATCTGTGTGCCGATCAGGGAACAGATGAGGCCGGTGAGAAAGCCCGCCAGCACCACGATCCGCGCGGCGCGCGGCCCCTGGAAGCGGTTGACCAGATCTCCGACAAGGAAGGCGAAGGGGTAGGTAAAGGCGCCCCAGGTCAGGAAATCCCCGAAGGGAAACTGCACGAGGATGTTCGAGGCCAGCACGATGGCGGCCATGGCAAGAATGCCGGGCAGAAGGCGGATCATGGATTTGTTTTCCGTTTTGACAAGGTAGCGGAGACTTGGCCCCCACCTGCGCGAGGGACGGCGCTCCATACGCCTGTCCCGGCGAGCCGTCAATCGCGTCAATGCCCGCTACACGGGCATCGGGGGGCGCTGCCCCCCGCCTCCTTCGGAGCCCCCCGGGATATTTAGAGACAGAAAATATATAAAGGATTTATCATTTTCTGTCTCTAAATATCCCCGCCGGAGGCTTTCCCGGGGCCGCCAGCGGCTCCGGGAACGTCTGTTGCTTCAGTTCGCGTCCAGCACGCCCTGGCACTGGCGCGGCAGGTCGGCCATGGTGAACTGGCGCGGGTGTTTTTTCTTCGGCGGATCTTCTTCGTCCGGGTCCTTCTTGCCCGGCTGCTTTTTCGGCGGGTTCAGGTAGTCGGTCACCCACCAGTCCAGCGTCTCGTCACAGCCATTGCCGCCTGTGGAGAGGTCGGCCACAGTGGGCGTCTGTGTCTCGCAGGCGGTGGCGCCCGCCGGGCATTTCAGCCGCACGTGGAAATGGGTGTCATGGCCTGCCACCGGGCGCAGCTTTTGCAGCCAGGCGGTGTCGGACTTCTGCGCGGTCCTGCAGATTTCCAGTTTGATCGCGGCGGCGACGAAAATCCGGTCAACCCGCGGATCCGAGGCCGCGACCTTCAGCAGGTTCTGCGCTGCCGGCCCCCAGGCGCGGGTGACCGATTTCTGATCGGCCGAACGCATCGGGATCGATGAGAGGCTCTCGCGTTCCGCGACCGAGAGGTCGAGCCGTTTCGGCGCGAGCCACCAGATATCGGCATCCAGCCCGATCTGATGGCTGGCATGTCCTGTGATCATCGGGCCGCCCCTCGGCTGGCTGATATCGCCGATATAGAGACCTTTGCCCCAGCCGATCTGGCTTGCGGCATAGGACAGGTCCATCAGGAATTCGACCATTACCGGCTGGCCCCAGTTGCGGTTTCTGGACAGCCGCATCGACTGCCAGTGCGGGCCATTTTCCGGCATTTTCAGCAGCCCCGCCGCGCAGCCTTTCGCATAGGATCCGATCGGCATCGGATCCTGTTTCGAGGGTGTCTTCCAGGCGCCGAGCAGGTCCTTTGCCAGCTGTTGCGCGGCCGCCGGCAGTGGCGCGATCAGACCTGCACAAAGTGCCGCGAGCAGGGGGAGAGCACGCAGTTTCATCATGGCTGTTCACCTTTGGCATTGACGAAGGCCAGCAGCACCAGCCCGAGCAGGAAAAGCGCGATCAGCGGCAGGCCGATCCCGATACGTTGCGAGCCCGAGATCATGCTGACCAGTGCGATGGCCGAGGGGGCGATGAAGCTCGCGACCTTGCCGGAAAGCGCGAAGAGGCCGAAGGCTTCGGTGGCGCGGTCGGGGGTGGTGTGGCGCAGCATCATGGTGCGCGATGCCGCCTGGACCACGCCGCCCGCGCCGCCGATCAGCGCGCCGCAGACCATGAAGATGCGGTCGGATTCATTGGATGCAGAATCCAGCGCGATGCCCCAGATCTGGTCGCGGGTCAGGCCCAGCAGCACGAGGCAGACCAGCGTCAGCACCAGAACCGCCACTGCGATCACCGGCTTGGGCCCGAACGCCCGGTCGGCGCGGCCGCCCGCCCAGGAACAGGCCACGGCTGCCACCGCGCCGACGATGCCGAAAATGCCGATCTGCCCGACGCTCCAGCCCAGAACGCCCGAGGCATAGACCCCGCCAAAGGCGTAAAGCGCGTTCAGCGCGTCGCGGTACAGAAGCGAAGAGCCGAGATAGGCGCTCAGGCTGCGGCGGAACCGCAGCGAGGCAAGCAGATCCTTCAGCTCATTCAGCGCGCGGCCCAGTTGCAGCGGTCGGCTGACGGTTTTCGGTTCTTTGACCCAAAGAAAGAAGGGGATCATGAAGATCATGAACCAGATGGCGGTGAAGGGGCCAACGATGCGGGTGCCGATCATCGTCTCGCTGTCTTCGCCGAGGATCGGCCGGATGCCAAGATAAGTGCGCGGCCCGGCCTCGGCCGTTTCGATCGCGCTGAGTTCCGGCCCGGCAAGGCTGTCATCTTCGACCAGCGGCTGGCCGGCTTCGCCGATTGCGCCGGCATATTCGCCGCCTTCGTCCTGCGGTGCGGCGATGAACAGGCCCAGCATCAGGACCAGTGCGATCAGCCCGCCCAGATAGCCAAAGGCAAAGCCATAGCCCGAAATCGCGCCGAGATCCTCGTGATCCGACAAGGACGGCATCAGCGCATTGGTGAAGATGGTGGCGAATTCCATCCCGATAAAGCCCATGCCGAAGAACACGACAGCCCACCACAGGATGCCGATTTCTCCGCCAGGTGCGACCCACCACAGCGCCCAGGCACCGATCACGTAGAAGGATGAAAAGATCCAGACCCAGATCAGCCGCCGCCCGGTGGAATCTGCAATGGCGCCAAGGATAGGCGCCAGAAGCGCGATGATGATCGAGGTTGCGGCGATGCCCCAGCCCCAGAAGCTCTGGGCGGCGGCTTTGGCGGCCTCTTCGTCGAGACCGGTGCCCATGTAATAGCCGCGTGCGACCTCGGCAAAATAGGGGCCGAAGATGAAGGTCAGCAAGAGCGTGCTATAGGGCTGGCTGGCCCAGTCAAAGAAATACCAGCCCCAGATCCGTTTCTTTGCACTGACCATGACACGCCCTCTGTTTCGAGGGTCAGTGAATCGCGAAATGACCCCGGGTGCAAGCGCTCAGGCCTGCATGGGCGGCCAGGGACGGGTGGCATCGGCCCCTGACCAGGCGGTGACCCAGACGGGCAGGGCTGGGCTTTCCGGCGCGAGGCCAAGCGCTTCGGCCATTTCAGACGGCGCCACGATGCCGCGCGCGCCGCGCGTGATCGCCAGGCGGATCAGCACATGCGAGGTGCATTCATCCCCCGCCACATGCTTTGTTCCATATATGCAATGCGCGCGTCCCGGCGGATCAGCCGTGATCAAATCCCGACCCGCTGAAGCGCCCGCACCCGGCGGCGATAGCGGACCGAGGCGCCCGCCACCGACATGCCCCAGCCTTTGCCCTTCGCGATCCGGTGGAGTCCGCTCCGCTCTCGCAAAGGCAGGCGGCCCAGATCGTAAAGCGCCAGCCTGCGGCCATTGTTCAGCTCAAGCCAGGGGGCGATATCCCAGGGCAGGCAGAGATGGAAGGAGATAGGGGTGTCAAAGGCCGCAAGAGCCGGCTGCCGCCGCGCTTTGGCGATCACGAGGGCCATGCGACGCCAGGGATACATCGTGTTCTCCGTATGGCGCCCTTTTCAATGGCACCCGAGTTCTGAACAGCGCGTGACGGTGCCCCGGGGAAATCCGATCCTGAGGCCAAGGATGACCTCACCTTCGCAGAAGCGAACCGGCTGCATCCGTTAACCGGGGCTTCACTGCTGGCCAGGCAGAATTGGGGCGTGGCAGAAACAGGGGCCCTGCCGATCAGGCTCCTGGCAGATCGGGCGTCTGACAGACTGGCGTCAGCCTGCTTTGGCTTGCCCTGAGACCCGGCTCGCGCTACCTGTTCCAAAGCTCGCATGATGAGGAAAAGATGAAGTCCGTTTTCGATATCCTGATGCTTCTCCTCGGTGTGGCGCAATTTGTGGTGCTCGCCCATGTCATTCTCAGCTGGCTGATCAATTTCCAGGTGCTGAATATCCGCCAGCCGCTGGTGGCCCAGATCTGGTACAGCCTGAACCGCCTGCTCGAGCCGGTTTACAACCGAGTCCGCAGTATTCTGCCATCGATGCAGGGAATTGATTTCGCGCCGCTGGTGGTTCTGCTCGTGATCATCGGGCTTCGGATGATCCTTCTCAACAACCAATACGCCTTCATGTGATGCGCGACAGCGTCCCTCTCTCTCCCGCCGCGCTGCTGGCGGAGATATTCGGCTTTCAGGGCTTCCGCCCCGGCCAGGCCGAGATTGTAGAGGCGGTGACGGCCGGGCTGAACACGCTGGCGATCATGCCGACGGGTGGCGGGAAATCGCTGTGTTTCCAGCTGCCTGCTCTGTGCCGCGACGGTGTGACGGTGGTGATCTCGCCGCTGATCGCCCTGATGCGCGACCAGGTCCGGGGCCTGCGCGAGGCGGGGGTCGAGGCGGGCGCGCTGACCTCCGGCAATACCGATGAGGAAACCGAAGAGGTCTTTCAGGCGCTGGATGAGGGGCGGCTGAAGCTTCTTTACATGGCGCCGGAACGCCTGGCGGCGGGGGCGACTTCGGCGCTGCTCCGCCGGATCAATGTGACGCTGATCGCGGTCGATGAGGCGCATTGCGTCAGCCAGTGGGGCCATGACTTCCGCCCGGATTACCTGCGCATCGGGGAACTCAGGCGCGCGCTGAATGTGCCGCTTGCCGCCTTCACCGCCACCGCGGATGAGGAAACCCGGGCCGAAATCGTGCAGCGCCTGTTTGACGGCGCGCAGCCCGAGACGTTTCTGCGCGGCTTTGACCGTCCGAATATCCATCTGTCCTTTGCCGCCAAAGACACCCCGCGCGAACAGATCCTGCGCTATGCGGCGGCGCGGCGCGGTCAGTCCGGCATCGTCTATTGCGGCACCCGTGCCAAGACCGAGACACTGTCCCAGGCGCTCCGCGAGGCGGGACATTCCGCGCTGCATTACCATGGCGGGATGGAGGCGGGCGAGCGCCGCCATGTCGAGACCCGGTTCCAGCGCGATGACGGGCTGATCGTGGTGGCGACGGTGGCCTTCGGGATGGGGATCGACAAGCCCGATATCCGCTGGGTCGCCCATGCCGATCTGCCGAAATCCATCGAATCCTATTACCAGGAGATCGGGCGCGCCGGGCGTGATGGCGCGCCCGCCGAGGCGCTGACGCTTTATGGCGCCGATGACATCCGCTACCGCCGCACCCAGATTGACGAGGGGGCAGCGCCGCCCGAACGTAAGGCCGCCGATCATGGCCGGCTGAACGCGCTTCTGGGTCTGGCCGAGGCGCTGGCCTGCCGCCGTCAGGTGCTGCTGGCCTATTTCGGTGAGGCAAGCGGGGCTTGCGGCAATTGCGATCTCTGCACCACGCCGCCGGCGGTGTTTGATGGCACAGAACCCGTGCGCAAGGCGCTTTCCGCCGTGCTCAGGACCGGCGAAAGCTATGGCGCCGGCCATCTGATTGACATTCTCACCGGCACCTCGACCGAAAAGGTGCGCGCCCGCAGCCATCAGGATCTGCCGACCTTCGGGGTCGGGCGCGAGCTTTCGAAAGCCGCCTGGGGGTCAGTTTTCCTGCAGATGATGGGGCGCGATCTGCTCAGGCCGGATTTTGAACGCCACGGCGCGCTGAGAATGACCGAGGCCGCCCGCCCTGTGCTGCGCGGCGATGTCGAAATCCAGCTCCGCCGCCCCGACATCCGTGCCCCGAAATCGGTGGTCAAGGCGCTGGTGGCCGAGGAAGATGCGCCGATCCTTTCGGCGCTGAAAGCCAAACGCCGGGCGCTGGCCGAGGCGGCGGGCGTGCCGGCCTATGTGATTTTCGCCGACCGCACCCTGATCGAGATGGCCGAGAAACGGCCCGAAACCCTGGATCAGATGGCGCAGATTTCCGGGGTTGGCGCGAAAAAGCTGGAAAGCTACGGGCTGGCTTTCCTGCAGGTGATCGCGTCGGGGATGCAGGCGCCGCATCCGGCGCGGATGGCGCTGGCGGGGCAGGCGGCGGGCGCGGTCTATGACCTTCTGGCCGAGGCGCAGCTGCGGCTCGCGCGGGGCGAGGACGGGATCGGCAAACATCTTTCCTGCAATGCAACCACCCTGCGCCAGATTGCCGAACGCCGCCCGTCAAGCCTGACCGAGCTGGAGCGGGTTCAGGGCATGGGGCCGCAAAAGGCCGAGCGTTTCGGCCCGGCCTTTCTTGACATCCTGCATCGGATTGCCGGTTCGCGCTGAGGCTTCCCGACCGGTGGCGCGGCTCAGCCGGTCACCCGCCTGTCGCCTCCAAGCTGGCTGATCGCCATCTGCGCCATGCCCTGGTTCATCACCGTCGCATCGGCGAGCATAAAGACCGCGCCGGCGCCGTTCTGCACCTGGATCAGCAGCCGCCGTTTTGCGGTCGAGAGGCTGAAAAAGCTGACCGGACCCCCCTCTGCCGTCAGCCGCTCATCTTGCAGCTGCGTCAGCATCACGCGGCAGAAATCAGCAAGCTGTGCCAGGGTTTCCGCATCGCCTGCAAGCAGGGTATGGCCCGCGCCATCTTCATGCAGCAGGCCCGCCTGCAAGAGCCCGGGCTGGGCCGGCGAGGCTTTTTTGGCAACGGGTGCAACCGGTTCGGGGTCTGGCGGAACCTCAACATGGGCCTCGACCCCGACGTCAGCCCCGGCTGCCGCGACGGGGATGTGTTCCACCTCTGCGACGGCCTCGGACGTGCTTTCGGCAACCATGTCGGGAGCCGGGTTTTCAGGGGCCGAGACCTCTGTATCAGACCCAGCGTCGGAAAGGATCGTTTCTTCCACTTTCGCCACTTCCGTGACGAGTGGCGGGTCTTCTTCGGCTTCCGCCGCGAACCTGGCCTCAAAACCGGGGGCGGCCCGGGTTTCCACCGGTCTCTCGCGTGGCTCCCGGTCATAGACGGTGCGGCCCGGCTGGTCGGCGAAGCCACGCAGCAGCGCCGCAAGGGGCGCGCCGCCGGTTTCCTGCCATTCCGCTTCGGACCCGGCAGATGCCGCGATTTTGCGACGGTCGCCAAAGAGGAAGAAGCGATGCCCGAAAAGGGCAGCGGTCTCGCGCTCCATCCGCTCCATCAGCCGGCCGCGATCCTTATCCGAGCGCAGCTTGTCGCCACGCGACACGATCAGGATGGAACGGTCGGGCCGGGTCTCGCCCAGGGCTTCGACGATCGCCTTTTCCGTCAGCCGCCAGGCCTGCGAGCCGATGGTGACCCAGATCATCACATCGGCCGATTGCACGAGGTCGATCTGATCCCCGGTCAGCTCTTCGGCTTTGGTCATCGGCAATTCGATCAGCTCGATCCCAGACAGATGCGGCTGATCGAGCCAGAGACGGACAAATTCGGCCTCATGAAACAGCTCAGTTGTGCCGGGGAGGGCGGCGCGCATCTCGCGTCCATCCCGCCTGGAGGCCTCGATCCCGGGGATCTCACGCCAGCCGGCGACCAGCACCGGACGCGCGCTCTGCCCGATATTGTCCGGCAGCAACTGGTCGCGTATCAGCGCATTCATCACGGTGGATTTTCCGGCGCTGACTTCACCGCAGATCACCACGCGCAAGGGCGAGCCAGTGCCGGCGGTCGCGCGTTTTTCCTGCAAAAGGGCGGTCAGATCTGTCATTTTCATGCGGCAGCCCCAAGTTCCGGACGCTTCAGCCCGGTTTCCAGCGCGGCAAGCGCGGTCAGGCGGTGCTCCAGCGCCTCCATTTTTGTTTGCAGGCGCTGCAAGACGGCCTTCCGGGCTTCGGGGTTCAGTGCAATGCGTTCCATATCTGTCTTGTCCTGTTGCAGCCGGATCGCGTTTTCCGACAGGATCGCGTCGAACATCCTGAGCATCACACGGATCCGCGACATGCCTGCACTGGCGCGCTCCAGCTGCGCCTCATTATAGGCCGCGAGAATTTTCTCGACCGAAGGCCGCAGCTCTTCGGTGGTCAGCATACGCAAAGCGCCCAGCGATTTGTCGACATTCAGCGAAGGTTTGCGCCAGAAGGCCCAGCTGCGGTCAACGATCATGCCGACGCGCAGGTTGCGTTTCGCGAAGGTCAGGGTCGAGGTGAAACTGTAGCAGGGCAGACCCTCAAGCGTTATCTCGGCGGTCGGATCCGCGGATGTCCTGTCCTGGAATTTCGAACCAATCGCCTGGCGGCAGGCCTGGATACAGCTTTGCAGCGCCGCATCCGTGCCGCTGCGCGAGCCGATATAGCATTGGCGCGTTTCGGCCTCGAGCGCCGACTGAAGCGGCAGCAGGTCGAAATCGAGCGTTGTACTGGCATCGCCTGGCTGAGCATCGCCGAAAAGCCGGTCCTCGAAGGCGCTCTTCTGGCGGTCGACAAAATCGCCGATCGCATCCATGAGCCGCGCCTCAAGCCCGGTCCAGGATTTCGACACCACCTGTTCGATCTGCGCATCTGCGGCGTCGACGAGGCCCTCGAGCCGGTTGCGCAGATCGCGGATGCCTGAGATTTCGGAACTCACATCACGGGCCGCAGTTCTGGCGATATCGCTGCGCAGGCTTTCCATCTGCACCCGCAAAGCGTCGCGTTCGCGGTTGTCGATGAACTGGGCCGCATTCAGCTCGGCCCGGATATCACCGCGCAACTGGTTGAGCTGCTGGCTGCCCACACCGCTGTCAAGCGTGGCCGAGAGCGTGTCTTTCAGCCGGTTCAGCCCCGAGGCGAGCATCAGCCGGTCTTTGCGGTCGCGCGGCAGGCGGCCACAGGTTTCGCGGATATACTGCGCAAGCTCGTCACTGTCGGCGGCCTCGCGGAGCTGATCGGCCCCTTCGTCTTCGCGCAGCGCCAGATCGGCAAGCCAGGCAGACCCCGCAACGATACGAAAGTCGATTTCCGGGATCGCGGCGCGCAGCCGGCATTCGACATCGGCGATGACGCGCGGCACCTGGATGCTGTAATCGTCGAGCTCGTCGATGCGATTGATGAAGATCATCACATCCTTGTCGTCCTGGCGCGCCAGGATCCGGATCAGCGCGACGTCGACATCGGTCAGCGGCTGATGCGCCGAAAGCACCATGATGAAGACATCGGATTTGTCGAGGCTGCGGCAGGTCAGCTCGTCACGCACAAGGAACGGGTCATTCACCCCGGGGGTGTCGGTGATGATGGCCGGCACTTCGAATTCCGGCAAGCGCATGTAAATACTGGCGCTTTTGGTCAGCGCGGCATAGCGGCCAAGCGCTTCGCGGTCGAGCCCGTCATCGCTGCCGGGGCCGGCGCAGACATAGCGCTTCAGCAGACCGGCCGAAAGGTGGTCATGGTCATGTCTGCTGCCAAGCAGCGCATGGTAATGGCGCCCGAGCCGGCGCTGCGCGCGTTCGCGCATCTCTTCGCTCTGGCGGCGCAGCACGTCGCTGTCAAAGCCCGGCAACAGGTCTTCGGTCAGCTGGCGGATGGCAGAGCCGCTGTCGGTGATCTCCTGCCAGTCGGCTTCGTCGAAGAACTCGAAACGCGCGCCCGAGGCCGGGTCCGAGGCGATATTGACGCGGATATTGGTGACCACCGATGTCCAGGGATTGATATCCGAGGGCAGGAAATCATGCTGATGCAAAAAGGCGTTGAGGAAGGTGGATTTCCCGGCCTTGACCTGACCGATCACCGCGATGCGGGCGGTCCAGTCCTCCAGCCGGTTGCGCAAGGGGGCAAAATTCGGCCTGGTTTTCGGATCGACCAGGTGGTCGACCCTGTCGAGCCCGTCGCGCAAAAAGGCGAGCTCCTGCCGCAGTTGCGGAGCGATTTTCACGACGGCCTCCTTCCGGCCGGGATTCCGGCCACGCTGACTGGAAAAACGGCCAGCACCGGGCAAATGCCTCGCCGCCGCTGACATTCCGCTGCCCCGGCCGCGCGCCGGGACAAAGGGGGGATACTGGCCCTTTCGGGCCGTTCTGACCGCACTACTCGTTACCCCTGTCCGATTGCTTTACGTCACAGCCGGACAGTTATCCTTAATGGTGGCTGGGTTATGGCCGTCTGGGGGCCAAGTCTGGGCTTTGAACACCCCCGGAGCGCCCTCTGTCCGGTCCCCGTCAGGGATTGCCGGCATTTGCCGCCCCGGAACGGCCCGGCCTTCTGGCGCCCCGGAAGACGCCCGAAGACCGAAGATGCCCGAAGACCAGGGCCGTGTCAGACCTTCAGCTTGCCTTCGACGTTTTTCACGGAGATGCGGGCGAGACCCAGGTTCGCATTGCTGCGATCCAGCGCAACATAAACGAAGACGGCCGGGTTCGAGGCCAGCGGACGGATCAGGTGCAGCTGGGTGCCGAGCGTGATCAGGATGTCTTCGATATGATCATCAAGACCCAGAGCGGCCATCGCAGCGTTCTTTGCGCGCACCACTTCGGTGTTTGCAGCGCCAGCGGCTTCGAGGTCGAATTTGATCCCGCTCGACTCGCTTGCCAGCATCAGGCCGGTTTCGCTGTCAACAAGGCAGGCGCCGATAAAGCCGGCGATTTTTTTCAGTTCAGAGATGTTGGTCGACATTTTGGGTGAGATCCTTTGTTTGCACGATGTATCATTTCTGAATTCAACATTTGTTTTAATGTTGACCTGATTGGATCCATTTTGAGGAAAATGAGGCAATGATTTTGGCGCAATAATGGCGTTTGTTGTCTTTGGGGGTGTGGTTAATTTAAAAATATATAATTAAATCAATTAATTAATAATATGGTATCTTCTCAGGTTGAGACTGTTTAAGGTCGTATACTTCTGGTTGATTTGCGTCATTGAGTGATTTTTTCCTGACTCGGAAAATATAAAAAATCGGAAATTTTCCCGGGGGTAATTCAATTGATGATTGTAAAGATAAGGGCGGGTTCTGCAATGAAGATGGCTGCAATTGTTTGCGAAATAAAGTAATAATCATCGCCTGGTTGAATCTTTTCGGGATATAAATCAACCATGCCGTGATTCAATCAATCAAGAGTTGATATGCGCTCCGGTTCTGTAAACAATAGACCGCATTGAGCCGGATGGGCAGAGGATCCGGCAGCGGCCAGGGCGCAGGAATGCGCGGCCCATTAACGGGGGGCAGCCTGGCTGCGACACGCGGGCTGCGACACGCGGGCCGCGACAGCCGGGCGCGCGGGCCGGGCGCGCGGGCCGGTCACGCCCTGGCGCGGTACTCGGCCGGAATCAGCCCACGCAGCGCATTGCCGACCCAGAGCCGCACGGTGCCCAGATCTTCGGGCCACAGGATCTCCTCGGGGCAGGCCAGCTCGCTGCGCAAGACGCCCGGCAGCAGGCCAGAGCTCAGCGGCGGTGTGCGCAGTCCGGCGCCACGGTCGAAAAACACCGTGGTGATCGTCCCCTCGCTGATCTCGCCGCGCTCGTTCAGAAAGAGCGCCTCGTCGATCCCGGCGGGCAATGCCGCCCGGGCCGCGTCATGGATCGCGCGACGCGAGGATTTTACCGAAAGCCAGGGGTCATCCGAAGCCAGCCGCTGTCCGGCGAGGCTGACGCTCCAATGCGGTTTCGCAGCGGGGAGGGGATGGGTTTCCCAGAGCAGCCGCCCCGCTGCATTAAGGGTCAGCCGCAGACGGGCGGGAGAGGCGGGCCCCGCAGGCGCCGCAGGTTCCGGCAGCACCCAGCCAAGTGCCAGCGCGCTGCGCTGCAGCCGCGCCAGATGCAGCGGCCAGCGCGGCGCGGTGGCCCCGGTCCAGAGCACCGTCTCGATCAGCGTCAGTCCCGGCTCACCGCCGCATTGACGAAGCGCGCTTTCCATAGCGCCTCCTCCCATTCGCCGGCCTCGGTCGAGCCATAGACCACGCCGCCTCCGACATTCATCCTGATTTCACCGCCATCCACCGTCAGCGTGCGGATCGCGACCGAGAAATCGGCGCTGCCATCGGGGGCCATCCAGCCGATCGCGCCACAATAGGCATCGCGCGCGAAGGGCTCGACCTCGCGGATGACCTCCATCGCGCGGATCTTCGGCGCGCCGGTGACCGAACCACAGGGGAACAAGGCGCGGATCAGATCGGGCAGGCTGGCAGGCTGCGCAAGCTGGCCCTGCACCTCGGACACCATCTGATGCACGGTCGCGTAATGTTCGACGGTGTAAAGCTCGGGCACTTTCACGCTGCCGATCTGCGAGATCCGGCTGATGTCATTGCGCAGCAGGTCGACGATCATCAGATTCTCGGCCCGGTCCTTGGGGCTGGAGCGCAGCTCCTGCGCAAGATCCGCGTCGCGTGCGAGGTCGGCGTCGCGGGGGCGGGTGCCTTTCATCGGGCGGGTGGTGATCCGGCCATCGGCCTCAAGGCGGAAGAACAGTTCGGGGCTGCGCGAGACCAGCGCCGGCTCGCCCGCCAGATCGACAAAGGCGCCATGCCCGACCGGGCCAGAGCGCCGCAACCGGCCGTAAAGCCCCTCGGGCGAGCCCGAAAGCAGGCGCGAGACCATCGGGAAGGTCAGATTGGCCTGGTAGATATCGCCAGCCGCGATCAGATCCAGCACCCGGGCAATCGCGCGGTTGTAGTCTTCGCGCGAGATCACCGGCTCGGGGGCGGCGATCCGGGTCGCCCCGGCCTCTTCCTCCATCCTCGCCAGAACAGCTGCGGGGTCACGGGGGCCGGTAAAGGTCGCGAGATGCACCAGCGGCAGGCGGCGATCCCCGGGCATCAGCGCCAGAAGCCGGTCCTCGAACGCATATCCCGCCTCATACGAGATATAACCCGCAATCCAGGCCCCGGCCCGGCGCGCCTCTTCGGCGTCGCGCAAAACCGCCTCGACTTCTTCAGGGTTGCGTGCGGTTTTCACCGACAACGCGTCATCAAACAGCGCCGGGCGCTCCCCGGGGCCGTGTTCGAAAAAAATCTGGCGTCTGCTGCTTTGCATAATGGGCACAGGAATAGGGGCTGGCGGAGGACTGCGCCAGCCGGAATAACGGGTGGGAGCCTTTGCGACCACTGGCGGAGATCGGTGGCGTGACAGGGAGCGCGATGGGGGACGCGATGGGCGCGCGATGGGAGACGCGGCCCGGCGTGCTCTGGCGCGGGTGTCGGTTTGCCCTTGCGCCCATGCCGCGCCCCTCTATAACCCCGGAAAATTTAGCGACAGCCAGCCCAAAAACCTGAGGTTCCCGACATGCCGAAGCGGACAGATATCCACTCGATCATGATTATCGGCGCTGGTCCTATCGTGATCGGCCAGGCCTGCGAATTCGACTATTCCGGTGCCCAGGCCTGCAAAGCGCTGCGCGAAGAGGGTTATCGGGTCATCCTCGTGAACTCGAACCCGGCGACGATCATGACCGATCCGGGGCTGGCGGATGCCACCTATATCGAGCCGATCACCCCGGAAGTCGTGGCGAAGATCATCGAGAAAGAGCGCCCCGATGCGATTCTGCCGACCATGGGCGGTCAGACCGGGCTGAACACCGCGCTGGCGCTGGCGGATCTGGGTGTGCTGGACAAGTTCAATGTCGAGCTGATCGGCGCCAAGCGCGAAGCCATTGAAATGGCAGAGGACCGCAAGCTCTTCCGCGAGGCGATGGACCGGCTGGGGATCGAGAACCCGAAGGCGACCATCGTCGCGGCGCCGAAGCTGCCGAACGGCAAATACGACATCGCGGCAGGCGTCGCGAAAGCCATGGGCGATCTGGAACATATCGGTCTGCCCGCGATCATTCGCCCCGCTTTCACGCTCGGGGGCACCGGCGGCGGCGTGGCTTACAACCGTGACGATTATGAAGCGATTGTTAAGTCCGGCCTCGAAGCCTCGCCGATGGCGCAGGTTCTGGTCGATGAATCGCTGCTTGGCTGGAAGGAATACGAGATGGAGGTGGTCCGCGACAAAGCGGATAACGCCATCATCGTTTGCGCCATCGAGAATATCGATCCGATGGGCGTCCATACCGGCGATTCGATCACCGTCGCCCCGGCGCTGACGCTGACCGATAAGGAATACCAGATTATGCGCAACGGCTCGATTGCCGTCCTGCGCGAGATCGGGGTCGAGACCGGCGGCTCCAACGTGCAATGGGCGATCAACCCGGCTGATGGCCGTATGGTGGTGATCGAGATGAACCCGCGCGTGTCGCGGTCCTCGGCGCTGGCCTCGAAAGCGACCGGCTTCCCGATTGCGAAAATCGCCGCGAAACTGGCGGTGGGCTACACGCTTGATGAGCTGGACAATGACATCACCAAGGTGACCCCGGCCTCGTTCGAGCCGACCATCGACTATGTCGTGACCAAGATCCCGCGCTTCGCATTTGAGAAATTCCCCGGCGCTGAGCCGCTTTTGACCACTGCGATGAAATCGGTGGGCGAGGTGATGGCGATTGGCCGCACCATCCACGAATCGCTGCAAAAGGCGCTGGCCTCGCTGGAAACCGGACTGTCCGGCTTTGATGAGATCGAGATTGCCGGCGCGCCTGACCGCGCCGCGATTTCCAAAGCGCTGAGTGTCGCGACCCCCGACCGGCTGCGCGTGATCGCGCAGGCGATGCGCGAGGGTCTGACCAATGACGA
This sequence comes from Paracoccus sp. IB05, assembly GCF_016405985.1. Classification (GTDB taxonomy): domain Bacteria; phylum Pseudomonadota; class Alphaproteobacteria; order Rhodobacterales; family Rhodobacteraceae; genus Pseudogemmobacter. Next base: position 54,233 of record NZ_JAEFCF010000026.1, on the reverse strand, counting down.
GATCCAGGCGATCACCTCTTTCGATCCCTGGTTCCTCGCGCGGATCCGCGAAATCATCGATCAGGAACATGAAATCCGCACCCATGGCCTGCCGTCGACGGCGGAAGGGCTGCGTGCGCTCAAGATCATGGGCTTTACCGATGCGCGTCTGGCGCGGCTGACCGGCCAGGCGGAATCTTCGGTGCGCCGCGCGCGCCGTGGCCTTGGCGTGACGGCGGTGTTCAAGCGCATCGACACCTGCGCGGCCGAATTCGAGGCGCAGACGCCTTACATGTATTCCACCTATGAGATGCCCGCGATGGGCGATGTCGAATGCGAGAGCAGACCTTCGAACGCGAAGAAGGTGGTGATCCTCGGCGGTGGTCCGAACCGGATCGGCCAGGGGATCGAGTTCGATTACTGCTGCTGCCATGCCTGTTTCGCGCTGACCGAGGCCGGCTATGAGACCATCATGGTCAACTGCAACCCGGAAACCGTATCGACGGATTACGACACGTCGGACCGGCTGTATTTCGAGCCGCTGACGCTGGAACATGTGCTGGAGATTCTGCGGGTCGAGCAGGAGAACGGCACGCTGCATGGCGTGATCGTGCAGTTCGGTGGCCAGACGCCGCTGAAACTCGCCCAGGCGCTGAAGGATGAGGGCATTCCGATCCTTGGCACCACGCCGGACGCGATTGACCTCGCCGAAGACCGCGAACGCTTCCAGGCGCTCCTGAACGAACTCGGGCTGAAACAGCCGGTCAACGGCATCGCCCACAGCCGCGACGAGGCTTTCGAGATCGCCGCCCGCGTCGGCTACCCGCTGGTGATCCGCCCGTCCTATGTGCTCGGCGGTCGCGCGATGGAGATCGTGCGCGATGACGCACAGCTGGAACGCTATATCGCGACCGCCGTGCAGGTCTCGGGCACGAGCCCGGTGCTTCTGGACAGCTATCTCTCGGGCGCGGTCGAGGTGGATGTCGACGCGCTCTCGGATGGCGAATCGGTCCATGTCGCGGGAATCATGGAACATATCGAAGAGGCGGGTGTCCATTCGGGCGATTCTGCCTGCTGCCTGCCGCCACACCAGCTGTCAGCCGAGACCGTGGCCGAGCTGAAGAAACAGACCGTGCAGATGGCGCTGGCATTGCAGGTCGTCGGCCTGATGAACGTGCAATTTGCGATCAAGGATGATGTGATCTACGTGCTGGAGGTCAACCCGCGCGCCTCGCGTACGGTGCCTTTTGTGGCCAAGGCCACCGATTCGGCGATTGCCTCGATCGCGGCGCGGCTGATGGCGGGCGAGAAGCTCTCGGCCTTCCCGCAGCGCGCGCCCTATGATGCAGGCGTCGGCCCGGACAGCCCGCTGCCGCTCGCGGATGCGATGACGCTCGCCGATCCGATCACGCCCTGGTATTCGGTGAAAGAGGCAGTGCTGCCCTTCGCCCGCTTCCCCGGTGTGGACCCGCTTCTCGGGCCGGAAATGCGTTCGACCGGCGAGGTTATGGGCTGGGACCGCAGCTTCGCGCTGGCCTTCCTCAAGGCGCAGATGGGCGCGGGCATGGTGTTGCCCGAGACGGGGCGCGTGTTCCTCTCGGTCAAGGATGCCGACAAGTCTGAGGCGCTGGCCTCGGCGGCGCGCGATCTGATCTCGATGGGCTTTTCTATCGTCGCCACGCGCGGCACGGCCTCCTGGCTGAAAGCCGAAGGGATCGAGGCGGAATCGGTCAATAAAGTCTATGAGGGCCGCCCGAATATCGTCGACCGGCTGAAAAATGAAGACATCGCGCTGGTGATGAACACGACCGAGGGCACCCAGTCCGTCGCCGACAGCCGTGACATCCGCCGCGTGGCGCTGATGGACCGCATCCCGTATTTCACCACGGCCGCGGCCTCGGTGGCCGCTGTCGCCGCGATGAAAGCGCGCGGCGAAGGCTATGGGGTCAGGACGCTGCAGGGCTGATCCGCCCCGAGCAGCACTCATCCGGCAAAAGCCGCCCTTCGGGGCGGCTTTTTCGTCAGAATTCCCAACAATCGCGTGAACTGGCGGTTTCCCCCCATGTTTTCATGACGATTCCGGCGAGGCTTCGCCATGCTTTCGGGGCGCATGGACCCATTCCGCATTCGGCCCGTTATCCCTGCGTCCACTGGACGTGAGGCTAACGAACCAAAGGAGTGAACCATGAAACGGATCCCCCCCTTCGCCGCCCCGCCGGTTATCGCGCTTGCCGCTTCGCTGATGCTTGGCACCGCCGCCCTGGCGCAGGAGGCCACATCTGATCCGGCGCAGACGATGCCGGAAGCCGGCACTGTCGATGAGACCGGCGCCCCTGCAGATCCGATGATTGAAGGGCAACCCGAGGCCACGCCGGCAGCGCCTGACCCGGCAACCGCAGATGTGCCGCCTTTGCCCGATGCGACCGAGACCCCGGTGGCCCCCGCCGAAATGCCTGCCACTGACACTTTCACCGTGCCCGAAGGCTATAGTGTGGTCAGCGACTGGACCGCTGTGACCGCCGATCAGCTTATGGGCGCCACGCTCTATGCGGCGGATGGCTCGAATATGGGGTCGGTCGCCGACCTTGTGCTCAGCACCGAAGGACCGGTTCAGGGCGTCGTCGCCGATGTCGGCGGCTTCCTTGGGATCGGCACGCATCGCGTCAATCTGGGCCATGACCAGGTCACCCTTTACCGCAATGAGAGCGGCACGGTGATCGCGGCGACCACGCTTGGCGCCGAGGCGCTGAAAGCGCTGCCTGCCTGGGAGCCTGCGCAGTAAGCGCAAGTCTCATCCCGATCACCCGTCGGGCGGGCTCAGGGCCTGGCGGGTGTATGACCAGGATCATTTCCATGCCCACGATCCTGGTCGGGACGGCCCGCAGTCAGCTGCGGGTCGTTCTGTCTTGACTTTCGGGCGTGGTAAGCCCATTTCTGCCCGGTCCGACAGCCCGTGCCGCGTGAGCACTGAAAGGCCCGGACGACAGGTTCCCACCATCACGCAGGGGCGCCGATGGCGCGCACGGCATCCGGAATTCTCCGGGGGCGAGGGCCGCTGTCTTCCTTGACGTATGGAACGAACATGACGACTTTCGCAGATCTCGGCCTTTCGCCGAAAATTCTCGCCGCGCTGGAAAAGACCCAGCTGAAGGCGCCGACCCCCATTCAGGCCCAGGCCATCCCGCATATCATGGCGGGAAAGGATCTGATGGGCCTCGCGCAGACCGGCACCGGCAAGACCGCCGCTTTCGGCCTGCCGCTTTTGCACCGCATCCTTGACCTTGGCCACCCGCCGGGGCCGAAGAACATCCGCGCCCTGATCCTTGTGCCGACGCGCGAGCTGGCGACGCAGATCAAAGACAATATCACCATGTTCACCCAGGGAACTGCGGTGAAGGTGGTGATTGTGGTCGGGGGTGCTTCGATCAACAAACAGGCCCAGGCGCTGGTGCGCGGCGCCGATGTGCTGGTGGCGACGCCTGGCCGCCTGATCGACCTGCTCGGGCGCGGCGATGTCAGCCTTGAGAAATGCGGCTATCTCGTCCTCGACGAGGCCGACCATATGCTTGATATGGGCTTTATCCATTCGCTGCGTCAGATCGCGAAACATATTCCGGTGCGGCGCCAGACGATGATGTTCTCGGCGACGATGCCGAAGGATATCAATGAGATCGCCGAGACCTATCTGCGGGATCCGGTCAAGGTGCAGGTCGCACCGCCGGGCAAGCCGGCTGAGAAAGTCACCCAGGGCGTGCATTTTATCCCCAATGGCGACAAGGCAAAGCTGCTTGAGGAATATCTCAAAAAGCACCCGGGCGAGCAGGCGCTGGTCTTTTCGCGCACCAAGCACGGTGCCGATAAGCTGGCCAAAGTGCTGGGCGGCTGGGGCTTTAAAGTGGGGGCGATTCACGGGAACCGCAGCCAGAACCAGCGTGACCGCATCCTGACCGAGTTCAAATCCGGCGCGGTCGATGTGCTGGTTGCAACCGATGTCGCCGCGCGCGGCATCGACATTCCGACCGTGCGGCACGTCTATAACTACGATCTGCCGAATGTCGCCGACAACTATGTTCACCGGATCGGGCGGACGGCGCGGGCCGGGGCCAGCGGCTCTTCGATCAGCTTCTGTTCGCCCGCCGAGATGGGCGAGCTGGCCGATATCGAAAAGCTGCTGAAAAAAACGCTGCCAGTGATGGGCGGCGCGCCCTGGGCGGCGGACGCAATCGCGGCTGCTCCCAAACCCGGGCAGAATCGCGGGCAAAATCAGGCGCGTGGCCAGAATCGTGGTGGGCAGAAGGCCGGATCAAAGCCGCTGCCGCCGAAAGCATCGCGCCCGGGCGCGGGCAAACCACAGGGCGGCCGTCCGGGTGGGGCGAAGCCTGCTGCAGCACGGCCCCAGGGGGGCGCAGCGGCTCCGTCGCGGCGCCCGAAACCGCGCGGCTGAGGCGATCAGATGAGGCGGCTCAGATCGCCTCATCCTCAAGGTTCAGCTTCATCTGCAACAGCACATGCTGGATCGCGATGGTCTCCCGCAGGAGACGTTTCGATTCGTTGATGCTGATTTTCCCGTCGGCAATCGCCAGGTTATATTCGCTCATCAGCATCGCAAAGCGCTGCGCGAGGGCCACAACATCCTGGTTGATGCCCGAGGTTTCCGGTTCTTTCCGGTCATTGTCATAGGCGAGCGTAATGCCGCGCAGGTCGGCCAGGGCCGAGGTGACATGCGGGAAACGCGCGGCGGCCTCGAGCTGGGCCACCACGTCGACCGGCATGAAACGGTCCTCATGCTCGTCGCTGTCGGAATAGTAGCGCCCCAGCGTGGCTTTGGATTTTCCGGTCAGCGCGCAGGCGGCCTCGATGCCGACATCCTTGACCAGGGTTTCGGTGTGTTTTTTCAGATATCTCGCCACAGACATGGCCAACCTCATTCAGATCCGGGATGCGGCGCGAGGCAGTCTGGCGGGGCAGTCTGGCGGGGCGATCCGGGTGCAGCAGCGCTAAATAATTCAATCTTTTCCTGTTAATCTCACGGCAAGCCTTTGTCACCGATAAAGGAGGGACCGGGGAGCCGGGGTCTTAGCGCGTGTCCGGAACGCCGCAGAGCTTCGGTGTACTGCCGGTGCGGGTGGGGGCTGTCTGAGGTTTCCGACTTCAGGCAGATGCGGGTGGCAGCCCGCAGGCCGGACAGGATGTAACGCGTGAAGCAGGCCCTCGTCTGCGGGTAATTGGTGGCTGAATGGCCCTCCAGCTTCGCGCAGGCCCGGATCATATCCGGGGGCGTCTGATGGCAAGATCAGAACGGGCGGTGCCCTGGGGCGGGGCGCCAGAGGCCTCGCGGCGGGGAGGCGGTGGTGCTCCGCGAGACAGGGGCTCCGGGCGGCAGAAGCGTCTGGGAGGGCAGAAGCGTCTGGGAGGGAAGGCGGGATGCGGCACATTCGGGGCTACAGCTCCACCAGGCCGCAAAGCGGGCGCAGCATAAGAGCGATCCTTCAGGTCCGGCGCTGTCCTGGCCCGGATCCGCCTGCGGGCTTGACAGAGCCCGGACCAAAGGGGCAGGGCAGGAGCATGGCCAAGCTCTATTTTCACTATTCGACGATGAATGCGGGCAAATCGACCCTGCTGTTGCAGGCTGCCTATAACTACCAGGAAGGCGGCATGTCGCCCTATCTGATCACCGCGCAGATGGATGGCCGGGCCGGCGCGGGCCGCATCGCAAGCCGCATCGGCATCGGGATGGATGCGGATGTTTTCGGAGCCGAAGACGATCTTTTCGCGATGATCGCGGCGCGGCAGGCGCGCGGCCCGGTCGATTGCGTTTTTATCGACGAGGCGCAATTCCTGTCGCGGGCCCAGGTCTGGCGGCTCGCCCAGGCGGTGGATGATCTGGGCGTGCCGGTGATGTGCTACGGGCTCCGGGTCGATTTCCGGGGCGATCTTTTCCCCGGCTCGGCGGCATTGCTGGCCTGGGCCGATGAAATGCGCGAGGTGCGCACGATCTGCCATTGCGGCCGCAAGGCGACGATGGTGGTGCGCAAGGGGCCGGCTGGCCAGGTGCTGACCGATGGCGACCAGGTGGTGATTGGCGGCAATGAGACCTATCAGAGCCTCTGCCGCCGCCATTGGCGCGAGGCGGTCAACGACCGCTGAGCGAAAAAATTCTTGAGAAAGAATTTTTCGCCGAATTCCTCTGAAGGAATTCGATCACCGCTCCTGATCCCGCGCGCGCAGGGCGATGATCGTGCCGGCGAGGATGATCAGCAGGATGCCGATCCAGGCGAGGGCGCCGAGGCGCTCGCCCCAGATCGCCCAGCCCCAGATCGCGGATGTCGGCAGGACCATATATTCCACCACACTGACCCGCCCTGCATCTGCCAGAAGATAGGCTCTGGTGCAAAGCCCGACCCCGATCGCGGAAAAACTGGCATGGAGCAGCATCCAAGACAGGTATTCGCCATCCGGCCAGACCGCGCCGCGCAGCAGAAAGCCATCGCTGCCTTCGGGCACAGCTTGCGGCCAGATCGCCAGCCCCACCAGCCCCGCCAGCCCAAGGAGGCCAAGGCTCACGAAGAACCCGGCGAGCAGGGTGCTGGCACTTTCGTCGGCGCACCAGCGCCGTGTGGCGATATTGGCCATGGCATAAACCGCGCCTGCCAGGGCTGGCACGAGGCCAATGAGCCCCGCCCCGGCCAGCGCGCGGGGACCAAGCACCAGCACGACGCCCAGAAACCCCAGAGCCACCGCCACCAGCCGCACCGGGCCGATCCGCTCGCCATAAACCAGACGCGAAATCAGCAATACGAAGATCGGCGCGGTGAAAAGCCCCGCTGCCGCCACCGCGACCGGCATGAAGGCCAGAGCGCCGAAATAAATCATGATCGCAATGCCCTGCAGCAAAGCCCGTGCCGCCACTGCTTTCACATTACGCGGTCTGAGCCGCAGGCCCAGAAAGGGCGCCACCAGCCCCATCATCAGAAGCGCAAGACAGCTGCGCGTCGCATGGAACTGCCAGAGCCCGGTGTTCCCGGCCACCGCCTGCACATAATTATCGCTGAAGCCGACCATCGCGGCATAGATCAGGGTCAGCCCCACCGCCATCAGCGTGCGGTCGGGTGCCATCACAGAGACAGTCATCGGCTTCCTCATCCCATTCCCTTTCCTGTGAAGCCCGGTTGCGCAACCTCTGCGCGTCTGAATGCGACATTCGCTGCCTGCTCTGTGCATCCCGGGCATCCGATACCTGCCCATCCCGATGCGGGGCGTTGTGGCGCAGGCGCGGGGCGGCTAAGGTCAGGAGATGAAAAGACGAACGGGCAGTTCTTTGGCACAGGGGTCAGGCACCGCGCTGAGCAAATTCCAGCGACTGGAATCGCTCGGCCTGTGGCGCGATACCGAAGATGGCCAGCGCCGCGAGGTGGTGGTGCTGATGGGGGAGGCGACGCTGGTGCTCAGCGATCCGCGCTCGGGAACGCCGCTCAGCCACTGGTCGCTGCCGGCGGTCAGGCGGATAAATCCGGGCCAGCAGCCGGCGTTGTTCTCGCCCGGGGAAGACAGTCCGGAATCGGTCGAGATCGACGATGAGACCATGCTCGCCGCGCTGAAAATGGTGAATTCGGCCGTTCGGGCGGATTCGCCGCATCCCGGGCGGCTGCGTTTCGCGCTGATCGGCGGGGCGGCGCTTGGGCTTCTCGGTCTCGTGACGCTGGTTCTGCCGCGCATCCTCGTCTCGCATACGGTCGCCGTAGTGCCGCCATCGAAACAGGTCGAGATCGGTATGCGGGCCCTCGATGATGTGATCCGCCTGACCGGGGCGCCCTGTGCGGGAGAGCTGGGGCTGCCCGCGCTGGCCGAACTGTCGGATCGCGTCTTCGGAGCAGAGAATACACCGATCCTCTATGTCCTGCCCGAGGGCCTGGCGCGCCCGGCACATCTGCCAGGTGGCGTAATCCTGCTCCCGGGCTCGCTGATTGACGAAGACGCACCCGATGCCCTTGCCGGGGCGGCGCTGGCCGAGGGGATCAAGGCCGGGATCGCTGATCCGATGCGCGGCATTCTGGATCATGCCGGGCTGAAAGCCAGTTTTGACCTGCTGGTTTCGGGCGAGCTGCCGGTTACCGCACTGGAAGGTTTCGGCGAGGCGTTTATCCGCGACGAGCATGAGCTGCCGGCACTGTCGCGCCTCCAGTCCGCTTTCGAGACCGCCCAGGTGCCGCTGACGCCCTACGCCAACTGGCTGGCGGCCAATGGCGTGATCCCGGCGGAAAAGGCAGCGGAACTGGTCGCCGCCGACCCGTTCCAGGGCCGGATCTCGAGCCCGCTGATGCCCGATGACGACTGGATCGCGCTGCAATCGGTCTGCAGCGGCTGAGGCCGCAGAGGGGGCGGCCCGCAGGCACCGCCGGGGCGGGCCCGCAGGTCCGATCCGGCCTTACTGCACGATCACCGCATCGCCAAAACCCGCGCCCCGCACCTGTGACAGCGCGGCGCGGGCTTCGCCTGCGCTGGCGAAGGGGCCGGCATAGACCACCTGGAGCGCCCCGCCCCGGATCGTCGAGCGCGCTACGGGCAGGCCCAGGCTTTTAAGCCGGCCCGCCGTGCCTTCGGCATTGGCGGCGACGCCGAATGTCCCAACCTGAACAAAGACCCGACCATGGGCCGCAGGGGCTGCCGCCGGTTTTGCCACCGTCACCGTGGATTTCGATGAGTTCGAGATGGATGGGGCAGCCAGCAAGACCATGCTTTGCGCGCCATCGGCTGCGGTGGTCACGATCGCGGGCTCCATCCGCGTGCTGCCATCGCTGCGGCGCACCTTCACCATGGTCTCGCGACCCATGCCGTCATGCAGTTCCGCGGGGGTTGTTCTGGTCCAGACCGTCTCCTGATCCGCGATGCCTTGCGCGGTCTGCTGGCCGCGCCGAGGGTTCAGCCGGTCATCCTCCCAGGCGCGTTTATAGCCCGGCGGGGGCGTCGGAATGGCGCTTGCCGTTGCGGCCTTGCGGGGGGCGACGGTGATGGTCTGCCCTGTCGCCACCGCCGTGGCGGTGCCTGCCCAGCTGTCAGTGCCGCCGGTAACAAGGCGGGGAAAGCTTGCGCCCTCAAGCGAACCATCGCCTTTGGTGCAAAGCGTCCTGGTGCCGCCGCCCTCGACGCGGAATTTCTGCGCGACCGGGACCGAGCCGGGGCAGGCGAGCCGGTAGCCTTCAGGCCCGGTCCCGGTGACGATGCGCGGTGCGGCGGCGGGAGCTTTGGCAGCGGCAAAGCTGGTCGCAGCCGTTTTCGGGGCGGGAGCAGAAGCCGCAGCGGCCGGTTTTTTCCCGGCGGACTCAAAGGCGCTCTGCATCGGCGCGGGCAGCGGCAGCGGAGCGCCTGGTTTGGGGGCGGAGGGTGAGAATGACGTCCCGGTCGATTTCGCAGCCGGAACTGCTGCGGGTGCACCTGCTGCCGGTGCCGCTTCAGCGGTCTCTGTCGGCCGCCCCGAGGGCGCATAGCCGCAAAGCTGTTTACGGTCGCGCGCGACGCGCGGCACCCAGGTCTCGCGCCCGCCATAGCCTGCCCGCAGAAAGACGCAGCCGCGGCTGTCGACATATTGTTGACCTTTATACCCGGCCGGCGGCAGTTCCGCCGGGCCGCGCAGATCGGCAAATGCAGGTGCAGCGAAACAAACCGCCGCCAGAACGGCGACGGGCAGGATCTTGGCAGACATCGGGGTACTCCCAGGGCAGCGGAAGAGACAGCTGAGCCGATTTTTAAGGGTTTCTGCGGGTGAGTAAAGCCATGGCCCGTCAGAGCGGCGACCGATTGCGACGGAGCTCTGCCCCTTTCTGCGCCCCCGGCCCCCTGTCCGCGACCTTGTTTACCCCGGCAGGGTCATTTCGTGCCGAACATCCGGTCCCCGGCATCGCCAAGCCCGGGCACGATATAGCCGTGATCGTCAAGTTGCCGGTCGACCGCTGCCGTGACGATGGGCACATCGGGATGCGCCTCTTTCATCTTGGCGATTCCCTCGGGCGAGGCCAGCAGGCACAGGAAGCGGATATTCTTCGCCCCCGACTGTTTCAGCAGATCCACCGCCGCCGCCGAGGAATTGCCGGTCGCCAGCATCGGATCGACCACGATCGAGATGCGCTCTTCCATATGTTCCGGCAATTTGCAGTAATATTGCACCGGCTGCAGCGTTTCGGGGTCGCGATACATGCCGATAAAGCCGACGCGGGCGGCGGGAATCAGCTCAAGGATGCCGTCAAGCAGCCCGTTCCCTGCGCGCAGAATCGAGATCAGGGCAAGCTTCTTGCCTTCGATCGCCGGGGCATCCATCGGCTCGATCGGCGTCTCGATGCGGCGGGTCGTCATCGGCAGGCCACGCGTCACCTCATAGGCCAGCAAGAGGCTGATCTCGCGCAGCAATTTGCGGAAACTCGCGGTCGAAGTGTCCTTGTCGCGCATGATCGTAAGCTTGTGCTGAACCAGCGGATGGGTGACGACCGTCAGGTGGTTCGGGGTCAGAATATCCGACATGGTTCAGGCCTCCAGCTTTTTGGCTAATCTCTTCTTCGTATCCGCATCACAGAAAGCGGCGTCAAGCGCCTGAAGGCCCAGTTTGCGGAACTGCCCCTCATCCCAGTCGAAGGCGCGGTGCAATTCTTCATATTCGCGCGCCATGCTGCTGTGAAAGAACGGCGGGGCATCGGTCGAGATCGTCACCCTGACGCCGCGCCGGTCCAGCTCGCTGACGGGATGGTGGCGCATATCCGGGTAAAGCCCGAACGCGATATTCGAAAGCGGGCAGACCTCCAATACAATGCCCTGTTCCGCCAGTTCCTCCACCAGCGCGAGATCTTCGATGGCGCGCACGCCATGCCCGATCCGCGCAGGTTTCAGCGTGCGGAGCGCGTCGCGGATCGCCTCCGGGCCGCGCCATTCGCCGGCATGGACGCTCAGGCACAGCCCGGCCTCACGGGCGCAGTCAAAGCCCCAGGCGAAATCACCGGGGTCGAGCACGGTCTCATCGCCCCCCATGCCAAAGCCGGTGAGAAACTCCCCCGCCTCCTCTGCCGCCGCCAGCGCCGCGCGTTTCGCACGCTCTGGCCCGAAATGGCGGATCGCGGTGGCTATGGTGCGGAAGGTGACGCCGAACCCCGCTTCGGCGGCGGCGGCTGCCTCGCGGATTGCCGCGATGTAATCAGCGAATGCCGCCGCATCGCCACCGCCACAAAGATCGGGCGAGATGAAAATCTCACTATAGATCACCCCCGAAGCCGCGCTCTGCTCCGCCACGGCAAGCATCAGCCGGTGGTAATCCTCGGGCCGGCGCAAAACCGATGCAGCCGCCTCACAGACTGTCAGGAAATGCGGGAAATCACGCCAGGCATAGCTGCCATCCGCGGCAAAAATTCCGGAAATATCCTCACGCTTCTCCGCCGCCAGCCCCCGGATGAATGAGGCAGGCGCCGCCCCTTCCAGATGCAGATGCAACTCCACCTTTGGCAGGGCACTGAAATCACTCATTTTCTGTCCTCAAATATCCCGGGGGCCCGGGGGCTGGCCCCCGGTCCGACGCCTTTCACAAAAACGACCGCCCCGGCCCGGGCAATGCCACCCCCAGATGCGCCGCCACACTTGCCCCCACATCCGCAAAGGCCCGGAGCCCGATCCCGCACCGCCCCGCGCCATAGCCCAGCACCGGCACCCGTTCGCGGGTATGTTCCGTGCCGCGCCAGGTCGGGTCATTGCCATGATCGGCGGTAAAGATCGCCAGATCCCCGGGTCCAAGCCGGTCGAGAAACCGGGGCAGGGCGGCGTCAAAGCTTTCCAGGGCCCGCGCATAGCCCGCCACATCTCGGGGATGGCCGTAAAGCGTATCGAATTCAACGAGATTCGCGAATACCAGAGCGCCGTCTTCGGCCTCGGCTCCCAGCCGGACCAGATGGTCAAAGAGATCGGCATCGGACTGGCCCTTCCAGAGCGTCCCGATCCCCCGCATCGAGAAAATATCGCCGATCTTGCCGATCCCATGCACCTTGCCGCCCGCAGCCATCACATGTTCCGGCAGCGTCGGGGCCGGGGGCAGATGCGCAAAATCACGCCGGTTGGCGGTGCGGTGAAACGCGTCGCAATCTCCGGTAAAGGGCCGCGCGATCACCCGGCCAACCCGGCGCGCATGCAGAGAGGGCGCAAGCGCTGCACAGAGGGCCAGCAGCCGGTCCAGCCCGAACCAGTCCTCATGCGCCGCGATCTGGAACACGCTGTCGGCCGAGGTATAGCAGATCGGCCAGCCGCTGCGTTTGTGCTCCTCGCAAAAGCGCCGGATCACTGGCAGGCCCGAGGCATGGCAGTTCCCCAGGATCCCCTCGGTTCCGGCCAGGCGGCAGACCTCGGCCACCAGATCCGGCGGAAAGGCCGCGGTCTCATCGGGGAAAAGCGTCCAGTCCCAGGGCACCGGCACGCCCGCGAGCTCCCAATGGCCCGAAGGCGTGTCCTTGCCGTTCGAGACTTCCTCAGCCGCGCCCCAAAGGCCCTCGGGCGTGGCCCCGAGCCCTGGCGCCGCCGCGCCCGAGGCCAGCCGAATTGCCGCGCCAAGGCCCAGCCGGTCAAGATTGGGCAGGAAAAGCGGGCCCTTGCGGCCCTGATCCGCTGTCCCTGCCGCACAGGCGCGGGCGATATGGAGGAGCGTATTCGCGCCTTCATCGCCAAAAGCTGCCGCATCAGGGGCACCGCCGCAGCCCACGGAATCCAGCACGATCAGAAAGGCGCGCGCCATTCAGCCGATCCTTTTCAGCACAAGCGGCCCGTCGCCAGGCGTGCAGCCGCCGGCCATGCGATCCTGCGCAAAGCCCGCCGGATCCGAGATCCGGTAGGCGCGCTGCACTGCGGCCACGGCGGCCTCGGCGCTTTCGATGCTGCTGGCATGGACCATGGCCAGCGGCGCGCCATCCGCCACATCTTCGCCCGGCGCCGCCAGATCGGAAAGCCCGACTGAGGGGTTGATCCGCGCCCCTTCGCGCGTTCTGCCGCCACCAAGCGCCACCACCACATGGCCAAGCGCTTCGCCGTCAATCGCGGTGATGATACCGCCATCTGTCAGGCCGGCGGGCGGTAGCACTTCCATCACCACCGGGGCCGAGGGCAGGCGGTCAGGCCAGCGTTCGACGAAATCCGAAGGCCCGCCCTGGGCCGCGACCATACGGCCAAAGATCTCTGCCGCCCGGCCGGAATCCAGGGCTGCGAGGATCTTCGCGGCCCCGGCCTGTGCATCAGAGGCCAGCCCCGCCAGCGCCAGCGCCTCGCCGCCCAGATCGCCGGTCAACAGCCGCAGGTCGGAATTGACCGAAGTGCCGGTCAGCGTCTCCATCACCTCGATCACCTCCAGCGCATTGCCGGCGGCGGTCGCAAGCGGCTGATCCATATCGGTGATCAGCGCCCGCGCCTGACAGCCCGCGCCCTGCGCCACGCTCACCAGCGCCCGCGCCAGCCTTTCGGCATCTTCCAGGGTCTTCATGAAGGCCCCCGAGCCGCATTTCACGTCAAGCACCAGCGCCCCCACCCCGGCCGCGAGCTTTTTCGACAGGATCGAGGCGGTGATCAGGTCGATGCTTTCGACCGTGCCGGTGACATCGCGGATCGCGTAAAGCCTCCGGTCCGCCGGGGCCAGCGCCTCGCCCGCCGCCACGATCGCGCAGCCGATCCGCGAGACCTGAAGCTGCATCTCGGCCTCGGGAAGCGCGGTGCGCAGCCCCGGGATCGCCTCGAGCTTATCAAGCGTGCCGCCGGTAAACCCCAGTCCGCGCCCCGAGACCATCGGAACCCAGGCGTCACAGGCGGCCAGCGCCGGCGCCAGCAAAAGCGAAATGCAATCGCCGATGCCGCCGGTCGAATGCTTGTCCACCACCGGGCCGGGCAGCGACCAGCGCAGCCGGCGCCCGCTGTCACGCATGCCTTCCGTCAGCGCGACGCGCCCTTCATCCGACAGACCGCGCAAAAGCACCGCCATTGCGAAAGCCCCCGCCTGGGCGTCCGAGACCGCGCCGCTGGCAAGCCCGAGCGCGAAGCCGCGCAGGTCTTCCTCATCGGGGGTATTGCCGTCGCGGAGGGTCGCAATGACGCGGGCGGGCTCCATATCAGGCGGCCCCGCCGCTTTCGGCGCGGGCCATATGTGCCGCGCCGAAAGCGCCGGGCAACAGCTCGGCCACGGTCATGTTCAGGGTCTTGCCCTCGGTGGTGGCGAGTGTCACCACCACATCTGGGGCAGCGAATTCCGCGATTTTCTGACGGCAGCCACCGCAACAGGGCACCGGTTCGGGGCTGTCGGCGATGACCAGGAGGCCGGCGATCCGGCGTTCTCCGGCGGCACACATGGCGGCGATGGCGCCGGCCTCGGCGCAGGTGCCTTCGGGATAGGCGATGTTCTCGACATTGACGCCGGTAAAGACCGCGCCGCTGGTCGTGCGCAGCGCCACCCCGACCTTAAAGCCCGAATAGGGCGCATAGGCATGATCGCGGATGCGGGTTGCGGGCGCGCGCAGGCTCTCATTCGGCATCGGTTACTCCGGGATATGCCGGCCAACTCTGGCGCGAAGGCGCCTGCGCCGCAAGCGGGCTGATCGGACGGGTGTTGAGGGCGGCACAGCCTGACCATGGCAGGTTGACCCTGACGGGGGCGGGGTCTAGGACCAGATCAACCCCAGATCCGGAGAAAACACCATGCCAACCTGGTCCGCTCTGACGACGCTTACCGGCGAAGAGGCCGCCCGCGCGCTTGGCGAGGCGATCGAGGACCAGGAGCCCGAGCCCTATGGCGTCGGCGTTTTCGAGGTCGAGGACGGGTCCGGCCTCTGGGAGGTTGGCGCCTATTATACCGAGGTGCCCGATGACATCGTGCTGGATATCCTCGCCGCCGCCTATGGCGCGAAAAGCTTCCTGATTTCTGAGCTTCCCGAGGTCGACTGGGTCGCGAAAGTGCAGCGCGAGCTGCATCCGGTCGATGCCGGGCGCTTCTTCGTGTTTGGCAGCCACGATGCCGATAAAGTGCCCGAGGGCCGCGTTGCCTTGCAGATCGAGGCGACCATGGCCTTTGGCACCGGCCATCACGGCACCACGCTGGGCTGCCTTCTGGCATTCGACAAGCTTTACGAAGAGGGCTACCGCCCCGCCAAAGTCGCCGATATCGGCGCGGGCACGGCGGTGCTGGCGATGGCGGCGGCGAAAATGCTGCCCGATGCGCTGGTGATTGCCTCGGATATCGACCCGGTGGCGGTG
The DNA here is from genome assembly GCF_016405985.1 of Paracoccus sp. IB05. Taxonomy (GTDB): domain Bacteria; phylum Pseudomonadota; class Alphaproteobacteria; order Rhodobacterales; family Rhodobacteraceae; genus Pseudogemmobacter. The sequence goes on along the minus strand of NZ_JAEFCF010000026.1, from coordinate 39,005 downwards.
GATGTCGCCAAAGCCAATGTGGCGATCAATGATCTGGAGGGCCGCATCGACTGCGTCGAGGCCGCCGGGTTCGATCACCGCAGGCTGCGCGACGAGGCGCCCTGGGATCTGGTCTTTGCCAATATCCTGAAAGGGCCGCTGGTCGAACTGGCACCGATCATGTCGAAAATGACAAAGCCGGGATCGAAGGTGATTCTTTCCGGCCTGCTGGTCGTTCAGGCGGAAAGCATCGTTGAAAGTTACGTGGCTTCGCAGTTTCGTTTGCAAGACAGAAACGATCTGGGTGAATGGTCGGCATTGATCATGGAGCGTGTGTAAACACCTGAAAATGCAAATAAAAATTGCAATGATTTGAAGGTGTTCGGGGCAATTTCCCCAATTCCGCCATATTTAAACCGCATGAATTCCTTATGGCGGGGGCCATGGGAGTAGCTGGTCATGACTTTGGCTGACCCGAATTACAAAACTTTCTCCGGGCGTCTGCGCCGGATCGAAAAGGCCCATCGCAAGGGCTATGGTTTCGAGGCCCAGGGCACTATGGGCCGGTCCTCGAGCTGGCGGCGTGAGCGTACATTTGGCAAGACGATCCGTGTTGTTCTGGTCCTGCTCATGATCGGTTGGATCATGAAGGGCGCCATCTATTTTTACGTTGGCGACGAGGTTTATGAGCAGCGCGTGGCAGGTCTGGCGACCGGCAGCGATTTCGACCCGATCGCAGCGAAAATCATGTCCGCCGATCCGGTGACAAAGCTGGTGGCCTCTTTCCTGGGCGAAGTCTTCCCGGCACAGCGCCAGTAACCAGGCCTCAAGGCTGCGCGCCCAGGTTCCGCACCGGCTGGTCGCTGTCGTCTGATCTTCCGTATACTGTTTTGCGCGAGACCGCCCCGGCCGATGCCGCGTGGCGGTTTTCCCATTCGGGGTGCAGGCAGGCGCATCCGGGACGGGCGCAAGGGGCTGGCATCAGACTGGCGTGGCGACAGAAAACCAACACCCTGATATAATCATTACCCTGAAAAGCAGAAGGACCGCCTGCGACTTCTGTCGCGAGACGGTCCCTTACTTGTCCTGTGACCCGTTCGGTCAGGGAGACTGAGGAGTGACCTCAGCGACCCAGCATCTCGATGTCACCGCGGCACAGGCCGATATCGTCAAGCTCGCGATCCGAGAGCTTCGACAGGGCCTTCCGGGTGACGCGTGCGTCGTTCCAGGCTTTGAAGGCAGCAAAAATGCCACCAAAGCCGTTAACGGCGCGATACGTCGTGATGGCGCCGAACGGCGCAGGGCGGCTCGTTTCGATGGCGGCCATGGGACTGTTTCCTTATCTTTTTAAACTGACTGTTTTGCGGGCGTCTTGCGCCTCGTGTAGCCAGATAAACGTGCTGCAGGTGCAAAGCAAGCCATGCGCCAGCAAGCCTGCAATGCAGTTCTTGCATGCCTCAGGCCACAAATTTGCCATGATTCACCCCGGCCTTATGCTGCACGTGCAGCATCCTGTCGGCGGCATGGCGCCGGGTGTCGCTTTCAGCCCCGAAACCGGATCTCTGCGCGGGAATTCCAGGCAGAAAGAACGCGATTGGCGGATGTTCTCTTTTCGTGCTAGTACGGTTGAAAAGCAAAAAGAGGGCAGTCATGCGCGTAATCGGCATTGATCCGGGGCTCAGGAACCTTGGCTGGGGGGTGATTGATGTCGCGGGATCGCGCCTGACCCATGTCGCGAATGGCATCTGCCATTCGGATGCGACGACCGGAGATCTCGCGCGCCGCCTCGCCTCGCTGCATTTCCAGCTGACCCGGGTGTTTCAGGACTGGCAGCCGGAAACGGCGGCGGTCGAACATACCTTCGTCAATAAAGACGCGGTCGCGACGCTGAAGCTCGGCCAGGCGCGGGGGATCGCATTGCTGGTTCCGGCGCAATTCGGGCTGGAAGTCGGGGAATATGCGCCAAATGCAGTGAAAAAAACGGTGGTCGGGGTCGGCCATGCCGCTAAACAACAGGTGGATCATATGGTGCGGCTGCATTTGCCGGGCGCGAAGGTGGCGGGGCCGGATGCGGCGGATGCGCTTGCGATCGCGATCTGCCACGCGCATCACACGCAAAGCGCGGGCCGGTTGCAGGCCGCCGTGAAGAGGGCCGCCGGTTGAAAGGATTTGGGGGATGATCGGAAAGATTTCGGGGCGGCTGGACTGGAAGGGGATCGACACGGTGCTGATCGATTGCCGGGGCGTGGGCTATATTGTCCATGTCTCCGACCGCACGCTGGCGGGCCTGCCGCCCGAGGGCGAGATGGTGGCGCTTTATACCGATCTTCTCGTGCGCGAGGATCTTTTGCAGCTCTTCGGCTTTCCGACCATGATGGAAAAGGAATGGCACAAGCTGTTGATGACGGTGCAGGGGGTGGGGGCCAAGGCCTCGATGGCGATCCTTGGTGCGCTCGGGGCCGAGGGCGCCGCGCGGGCGATCACGCTGGGGGATGCGCGGGCGGTCCAGGCGGCGCCGGGCGTTGGGCCGAAACTGGCGCAGCGCGTGATCCTCGAGCTGAAATCGAAAGCGCCGTCTTTGATGGCACGCGGCGCGGGCCTCGCTCATGGCGATGCACCGGTGCTGGAAGAACCCGAGGCCGCGCCTGTGCCGCGCAAAGCCGCAAAGCCGAAACCCCCGTCCGAGGGGGCGATCCGCGCCGGTTATACCGCCGATGCGCTCTCGGCGCTGGCCAATCTCGGCTATGGCACCTCGGATGCAGCCGAAGCGGTGGCGCGGGTCTCGGGTGAAAACCCCGAAGCAGATACGGCGGCGCTGATCCGGCTGGCGCTGAAACATCTCGCGCCGCGTTAAGCGGGGCTTGATGCGGACCGGCGGTTCTCCATATCTTTGAGAGAAGGAGACCGCAAACCGATGGGAAATATCCGCACTTTCGTCCTGATGGCGGTGCTGACCGCGCTGTTTATGGGGCTGGGCGCGTTGCTCGGAGGCGCGACCGGCGCCGTTGTCGCGCTTTTGATCGCGGCGGCGATGAACCTCTATACATATTGGAATTCCGACAAATCGGTCTTGCGGATGACCGGCGCCCGGGCCGTGGATGAGCGTTCAGCCCCGGATCTGGTCGGTATTGTGAACCAGCTGGCGGATGCCGCCGGGATGCCGCGCCCGAAGGTTTATATAATGGAGACCGCGCAACCCAATGCCTTTGCCACCGGGCGCAACCCGGAGAATGCCGCAGTGGCGGCAACGACGGGCCTGTTGAACAGCCTCTCACGCGAAGAGATCGCGGCGGTGATGGCGCATGAGCTGGCACATATCAAAAACCGCGACACGCTGACGATGACAGTGACCGCGACTTTCGCCGGCGCCATCGCGATGCTGGCGAATTTCGGTATGTTCTTCGGTAATTCCGACCGCGACCGCCCTGGTGGCATGATCGGAACCATCGCACTGATGATCCTTGCGCCGATGGCGGCAGGGATCGTGCAAATGGCCATCTCGCGGAGCCGGGAATATGAGGCGGACCGGCTTGGCGCCGAGATCTGCGGCCGCCCGGACTGGCTCGCCTCCGCGCTGCGCAGGATCGACGGGCTGGCGCGGGGGCGGATGAATGTCCAGGCCGAGAAGGATCCGGCGCTGGCCCATATGTTCATCATCAACCCGCTGAACGGGCGCGGCGCCGATAACCTCTTTTCCACGCATCCCGCGACAGAAAACCGGATCGCGGCCCTGATGGAGCTGCGCCCGACCCGTCAGAAGGGCAATATCGCAGGAAGTTCAACTGGCCGCAGTTCAGTGCCAAAATCCGGGCGGAACATCCGCCAGGACCCATGGGGCTGAGCACGCGCGCCTGCCCGGCGTCAGATGAGTATTTGGATCAAGGGGAAATGAGCTTCCTCTTGACTTAAATACTCCCGCCGGAGGCATCGCGCCACAAGGTGCGGCACCCTGCCTGGATTTGCCTCTTCCGGCGGCTTGCAAAGCGCGCGCCGTTCGGGGATTGTTCCGGCCATGACCCAGCCCGACCCCTCGCTTCGCCCTGACCGCCTGCCCGAAGACAGTGACCGCGCGCTGCGCCCTCAGGCATTGGAGGATTTTACCGGCCAGGCCGAGGCCCGCGCCAATCTGCGCGTCTTCATCGAAAGCGCGAAAATGCGCGGCGAGGCGATGGATCACACTTTGTTCCATGGCCCGCCCGGCCTTGGCAAAACCACCCTGGCGCAGATCATGGCGCGCGAGCTTGGCGTGGGCTTTCGCATGACCTCGGGGCCCGTTCTGGCGCGTCCCGGTGATCTTGCCGCCATCCTCACAAATCTCGAGCCGCGCGATGTGCTGTTCATCGACGAGATCCACCGGCTGTCCCCGATCGTCGAAGAGGTGCTTTACCCGGCGATGGAGGATTTCGCGCTGGATCTGGTGATCGGTGAGGGGCCGGCGGCGCGCACCGTCCGGATTGACCTGCAACCCTTCACTCTGGTCGGCGCCACCACGCGCCTTGGCCTCCTGACCACACCCCTGCGCGACCGGTTCGGCATTCCGACCCGGCTGCAATTCTACACCGAGGAGGAGCTGTTTCGCATTGTCTCGCGCGGCGCGGGCCTGCTTGGCATCGAGGCCGATGAGCCGGGCTGCCGCGAGATCGCGCGGCGCGCGCGGGGCACCCCCCGTATCGCCGGCCGTCTTTTGCGCCGGGTGGTCGATTTCGCGCTGGTCGAGGCCGGCGGCCGCATCAGCCGCGAGCTCGCCGACCGTGCTTTGACCCGGCTTGGCGTTGACACGATCGGGCTCGATGGGGCCGACCGCCGCTACCTCTCGCTGCTTGCCGAGAATTACGGCGGCGGCCCGGTCGGCGTGGAGACCATTGCCGCCGCGCTGTCAGAGCCGCGCGACGCGCTGGAAGAGGTGATCGAGCCCTATCTGTTGCAACAGGGTCTGATTCAGCGCACCCCGCGCGGGCGGATGCTTGCCGCCAAAGCCTGGCGCCATCTCGGGCTCGTGGCACCGCGCCCGCCTCAGGGGCAGAGTGATTTCTTCCAGGACTGATCCCCTGCACTCTGGGATAAATATTCAGACTTAAGACGCCGGGCGCTGGCTGCCGCGCCGGGGCTTCTTGCACCCGGCGGGGCCATAGGGGTAATATAGGCGCAAAGACGTTAAGCCCCCAAGGATGCCCGCTATGACCCTGCCAGCCCCGGACACCAAGATTGTCACCACCTGGAAAGTGGCCTGCGACGGCGGCGAGGGCGCTCTGGGGCATCCGCGCGTCTGGCTTGCGATCCCGCAGGAGAGCGGCTTTGTCGAATGCGGCTATTGCGACCGCCGGTTCGAGATCGACCGTGCCCATGCGCATGATGATCACTGAAAAAGCCCGCTAACCCCGGCCTTCATTTCGCAAACCAGCGATGCAGTTTTCCTTCCGACTCCGCGACGGAGAGGTCTGTCTGCGCTGATTGACTTTTATACCTTTGGCCGCAGGCCATTTCGTGCAGCGTTTTCCCAGGGAGATCGCGCTGCAACAGAGGTATGTCGCAGACCTGATCCCCGCGCAGTGCGCTTTGCGCCGTGCAACGCGGGGATCGGGGGGCTCAATGCGCCTCGGCCCAGTTGCGCCCGGTTCCGGCCTCGACGACAAGGCGGACATCCAGCTTTACCGCCGGGTCAGAGGCGGTTTCCATCACCTCTTTCGCAACCGCAATCAGACGGTCTGCCTCAGCTTCCGCCACCTCGAACAAAAGCTCGTCATGCACCTGGAGGAGCATCCGCGCATCGATGCCTGCAATTGCGGCGGGCATCCGGATCATGGCGCGGCGGATCACATCGGCAGCGGTGCCCTGGATCGGCGCGTTGATCGCGGCGCGTTTGGCGAAACCGGCGCCGGGGCCTTTCGCATTGATCTGCGGTGTGTTGATGCGGCGCCCGAACAGGGTCTGCACGAATTCATGCTTTTTCGCGAAATCGATGGTCTCGTCCATATAGGCGCGGATGCCGGGGAAGCGTTCGAAATAGCGGTCGATGAAGCCCTGGGCCTCGGCGCGGGGAATGCGGAGGTTGCGCGCCAGACCAAAGCCTGAAATCCCGTAGATCACCCCGAAATTGATCGCTTTCGCCTGGCGGCGGATCATCGGATCCATGCCTTCGACCGGCACGCCGAACATCTCGGAGGCCGTCATCGCGTGGATGTCCAGCCCGTCTTTGAACGCCTGTTTCAGCGCCGGGATATCGGCGCTATGGGCGAGGATCCGCAGTTCGATCTGGGAATAGTCGAGCGAGACCAGCACCCGGCCTTCCGGTGCCACAAAGGCCTCGCGGATGCGGCGGCCTTCTTCGGTGCGGACGGGAATGTTTTGCAGGTTCGGATCGGTCGAGGCGAGGCGCCCGGTATTGGCGCCCGCGATGGAATAGGACGTATGGACCCGCCCGGTCTCGGGGTTGATCGCCTGTTGCAGCGCATCGGTATAGGTTGATTTCAGTTTGGCAATCTGACGCCAGTCAAGGATCTTTGCCGCAAGCTTCGCGCCCTGCGGATGGCTGTCTTCCAGCGTGGTGATGTCTTCGAGAATATCGGCACCAGTGCCATAGGCGCCGGTCTTGCCTTTCTCGCCGCCCGGCACGCCAAGCCGGTCAAACAGCACTTCGCCCAGCTGTTTCGGGGAACCGGGGTTGAACTTTTCCCCCGCGATTTCAACGATCTCGTCTTCATATTGCGCAAGCTTTTGCGCGAAAGCATTCGACATGCGTGACAGCGTGTCGCGGTCGACTTTGACCCCCGCCATCTCCATTTCCGCCAGCACCGTGACCAGCGGGCGTTCCAGCGTTTCATAGACGGTGGTGACCTTTTCGCGGTGCAGGCGCGGCCTGAACTGCTGCCAGAAGCGCAGGGTCACATCGGCATCTTCCGCCGCATAGGCCGAAGCTGCCGCGATCTCGACCTTGTCGAAGGTCACCTGAGATTTGCCGGTACCGATCAGATCCTTGATCGGTTTGGTGTGGTGACCAAGGTATTTCTCGGAAAGCTCATCCATGCCGTGATTGTTGAGCCCGGCGAACATAGCATAGCTCATCAGCATCGTATCGTCGAAGGGCGCGATCCGGATTGACGGATGCTGGCGCGCGAAAATCTTCCAGTCATATTTGATATTCTGGCCGATTTTCAGGATCGACGGATCCTCCAGCACCGGTTTCAGCTTTGCCAGCACCTCAGCCGGATCCAGCTGGCCCGCAACCCGCTCGGCCGCACCGAAGAGATCATCGCCGCCCTTCACATGCGCCAGCGGGATATAGGCGGCAATGCCGGTATCGACGGAAAGCGAGATCCCCACCAGATCCGCCTGCATCTCATCAAGCGAGGTGGTCTCGGTATCGACCGCGACATGGCCGATCTCGCGGATACGCGCGATCCAGGCATCCAGCGTGGCATGATCGATGATGGTGACGTAACCCGCCTCGCTGATGGCGGGCGCCTCCACCTCGGTCACGGCGGCGGTGGCGGGTTTAGCCGCCTCAATCACCGGCACCTCGACCTTCAGCTTTTCGGCCACCCGGCGCGAGAGGCCGCGAAACTCCATATGGGTCAGAAAGCCCAGCAGCTTTTCGGCATCGGGCTTCAGCACTTCCAGCTGATCCAGCGTCACCTCAAGCGGCACTTCCGCATCAAGCGAGACAAGCCGTTTCGAGGTCAGGATCTGGGCGCGGTTGTCGATCAATGTCTCGCGCCGCTTGGGCTGTTTGATCTCACCCGCGCGCTCCAGCAGCTCTTCGAGCGAGCCGTATTCATTGATCAGCAGGGCCGCAGTCTTCAGCCCAATGCCCGGCGCGCCCGGCACATTGTCGACCGCATCCCCGGCCAAAGCCTGCACATCGATCACCCGCTCCGGCCCGACGCCGAATTTCTCGAATACCTCATCCGGGCCGATCTGGCGGTTCTTCATCGGCTCCAGAATATCGACGCCGGGGCGCACCAGCTGCATCAGATCCTTGTCGGAGGAGATGATCGTCGCCGACCCCCCGGCCTCAACGGCCAGCCGCGCCAGCGTTGCGATGATGTCATCGGCCTCATAGCCTGGTTGTTCGATACAGGCGACATTGAAGGCGCGCGTCGCCTCGCGTGTCAGCGGGAACTGGGGGCGCAGATCCTCGGGCGGCGGCGGACGGTTCGCTTTATAGTCGGGATAGATATCGTTGCGGAAGGTCTTTGACGAATGGTCGAACACCACGGCGATATGGGTGGCGGCGCCCGACGCGCGCTCTTTCGTGATTTCGCCCCAGAGGATATTCGAGAACCCCTGCACCGCGCCCACCGGCGTGCCATCGGATTTCGTCAGAGGCGGCAGCGCATGATAGGCCCGGAAAATATAGGCCGAGCCGTCGATCAGATGCAGGTGATGGCCTTTACCGAACGTCATGTCATGCTCCCCGTTCTGTCAGGCGGCAGGTATGGCAGAGACGGGCGGCGCGGTCCAGCCGGGCGGAGGCTTTGGCCTTTTCCCGCGCGGGCAGCGGGGCTAGTCTGGGCATATGACAAATCCCGCGCCCGATGCCATCGCCCCTTCGCTTGACCTGATCGAAAGCCTCGCCCGCGAGGCGGTCGCGACCCTGCCGGAACCCTGGCGGGTGCCCGCGACCCATGTCGTGCTCCGGGTCGAGGATTTCGCGCCTGAAGAGATGCTCGAGGCGATGGATCTCAATGATCCGTTCGAGCTGACCGGGCTCTATGAAGGCATTCCCCTGACCGAGAAATCGGTTTCGGATCAGGCACTGCATCCGGATATGGTCTGGCTGTTCCGCCGCCCGATCCTTGATGAATGGGCCGAGCGCGGCAATGTCTCGCTCCAGGAACTGGTCAGCCATGTGGTGATCCATGAACTGGCGCATCATTTCGGCTGGTCCGATGCGGAAATTTCCGAGGTCGACCGCTGGTGGGAATGAACCCGCCGACCCCCACCCGCCTGACGGGACTGTGATGTGCCTCTGTCACATGGGGCGGCTATCTTCTGCGGGCCGCCCGACCGACGCGTTTCTCTGATGCCTGCGCATCGGCCGGAGGCGCCATCCGCCGATCCGCCCAGAGGAATTCCGAATGTCAGGACTGACCCGCCGCCACGCGCTTTTTGCCACCGCCGCCCTGCCTTTTGCCGCCGCCGCAACCGTGGGCCTGCCGCAAAAAGCCAGCGCCCAGGCCGAATTGCAGGGCGCCGGAGGCGGCCTCTTCCGCCGCTTCCGCCATGGCGCATTCGAGGTGACGACGCTCCTTGCCGGTACGGGTGAGAATTCCAATCCGAAAGGCACTTTCGGGCTGAATGTCAGCGACGCGGATTTCGCCGCCTCCTCGCAGGCGGCGTTTATTCCTGTCGACCGCGCCGTGAACTTCTTCACGCCGGTGCTGGTCAATACCGGCAAGGAGCTGATCCTCTTTGACACCGGGCTCGCGGCCGAAGGCGTGCTGGCGGCGCTCGGCCAGGCGGGCGTCTCGCCGCAACAGGTGGATGCGGTGGTGCTGACCCATATGCATGCCGATCATATCGGCGGGCTGACCACATCGGATGGCGCCACGCCGGTCTTCCCGCGCGCGCGCTACATCACCTCGCAGATCGAATATGACTACTGGGCCGGCCAGGAGAATGAAGGCTTCGAGAAAAAGGTCCGCCCGCTGCGCGATCTGACGAGGTTCGTCACCGATGGCGGCGAGGCCGCCCCCGGCATCACCGCGCTTGCGGCCTATGGCCATACCCCCGGCCATATGGCCTGGATGATCGAGAGCGAGGGCAAGCTGCTGGTTCTCACCGCCGACACCGCAAATCACTATGTCTGGTCCCTGGAAAACCCCGACTGGGAGGTCCGGTTCGATCTCGACAAGACCGAGGCCGCCGCCACCCGCAAGCGCATCTTCGGCATGATCGCGGCCGACCATCTGCCCTTCATCGGCTATCATATGCCCTTCCCGGGCCTTGGCTATGCCGAACCGAAAGGCACAGGCTTCCGCTTCGTCCCCCACAGCTATCAACTCGCTTTCGAGCCCTGAGCCACATTTTCTGTCCCTAAATATCCCGGGGGTGAGCCCGGAACGGGCGAGGGGGCTGGCCCCCTCCCTTCCGTCACCCGGTCAAAACTGGACAAAACCGGGCGCCTGTGACAGAGGAAGGGCGTCGCAGGCCCGGTCGCGCCTGCCCGAGGATCCGCCCATGTCGAAACCTGTCGTCACCCGCTTTGCCCCGTCGCCCACCGGCTATATCCATGTCGGAAATCTGCGCACCGCGCTGATGAATTACCTGATCGCCCGCAAGGCTGGCGGGACCTTCATCCTGCGCCTCGACGATACCGACCAGGAACGCTCAAAGCAGGAATATATTGACGGGCTGAAACAGGATCTCGACTGGCTCGGCCTGCATTGGGACCGGATCGAGCGGCAATCCGCCCGCTATGACCGCTATCACGAGGCCGCCGAAAAGCTGCGCGCCAGTGGTCGTTTCTACGAGGCATTTGAAAGCCCGACCGAACTCGATCTCAAGCGCAAGAAACAGCTGAATATGGGGCGCCCGCCGGTCTATGACCGCGCCTCACTTGGGCTGACGGAAGAGCAAAAGGCCGCGTTCCGTGCCGAAGGCAAGACCGGCTACTGGCGTTTCCTGCTGAACCAGAACCGCATCGAATGGCATGACGGGATCATCGGCGATATCTCGATCGACGCGGCCTCGGTCTCGGATCCGGTGCTGATCCGCGCCGATGGCCAGGTGCTTTATACCTTCGCCTCCTCGGTCGATGATGTCGAAATGGGCGTGACCCATATCGTGCGCGGCGCCGACCATGTGACCAATACCGCGACCCAGATTCAGATCATGGAAGCGATGGGCGGCACGCCGCCCGAATTCGCCCACCACTCGCTGCTCTCGGGGCCGAAAGGCGAAGAGCTGTCCAAGCGCCTCGGCGCGCTTTCGCTGCGCGATCTGCGCGCGCAGGGCGTCGAGCCCATGGCGCTTTTGTCGCTGATGGCGCGGCTGGGATCCTCGAAACCGGTGGAGCCGGTTGCCTCGATCGACGAGCTGGCCGAGGGTTTCGACATCGAAAGCTTCGGCGCGGCGCCGACGAAATTCGACCCGGCCGATCTTTTCCCGCTGACCCGGCATTACGTCCAGGCCTGGCCTTTCGATCAGGTGCGCGAGCGCATTCTGGCGCTTGGCGTGCCGGAAGACCAGGCCGGGCAGTTCTGGAGTGTGGCCAAAGACAATATCACTGTGCCGGCGGATCTCGAGGGCTGGTGGAAGCTGTTCTCGGAAGGGGCAGAGCCGGTTATTGACGAGGCCGACCGCGATTTCGTGCGCGAGGCGCTCGCACTTTTGCCGCCACGGCCCTGGACGAAAGAGACCTGGGGTCAATGGACCGGCGCGGTCAAAACTGCCACCGGGCGCAAGGGCAAAGATCTGTTCATGCCGCTGCGCAAGGCGCTGACAGGCCAGGCACATGGGCCGGATATGTCGGATGTCCTGCCGCTTTTGCAAAAGCTGCCTGCGCTTTGAGGCCGGGTAACGGGGGGCTGCCTGCCCCCCGGTCGCAGGCTTTGCCTGCGCCTCCCCCCGGGAGTATTTTAATCAAGAGGAAGAGGCGCGGCCTTTTGCTACGGGGGTGAGGGATGGCTGAGGCGAAATTCGTTCAGGGCAATCTCTTCCGCCATATCGTGGTGATGTCCTTGACTTCCTCCATCGGGCTGATGGCGGTTTTTGTCGTCGATCTGATCAATATGGCCTATATTTCCTGGCTCGGGAGGTCTGAGCTGGCGGCGGCTGTCGGCTATGCCGGGGCGGTGTTGTTCTTTACCACCTCCTTCGGGATCGGGTTGTCGATTGCGGTTTCGGCTTTGGTGAGCCGGGCCATCGGGCAGCGGGATCTGCGGCTTGCGCGTGAGAAGGCGACGACCGGGATGCTGCTCGGGTTGCTGTTCGGGGTGCCGTTTGCGGGGCTGGTCTGGCTTTTGCTGTCGCCGATGGTGCGACTTTTGGGCGCTGAGGGCGAGACCCATGATCTGGCCGTGCATTATCTGCAGATCGTGACCCTTGGGCAGCCGATGCTGATGCTGGGGATGATCGGATCTGCGGTATTGCGCGCCCATGGCGATGCGCGGGCCGCGATGATGGCGACGGTCTGGGGCGCGGTGGTGACGGCGGGCCTTGATCCGGTGCTGATCTTCGGCTTCGGCCTTGATCTGACCGGTGCGGCGCTGGCCGGGCTGGTCAGCCGCGCGGTGATCCTTTTCATGGCGGTGCGGCCGATTGTGACGCGCTATGGCGGCTTTGACCGGCCTTCGCTGCGGCAGGTATGGCATGATATGGCGCCGGTCTGGGCGATTGGTATTCCCGCGATCCTGACCCAGGTGGCGACGCCGGTGGGGCAGGCCTTTGTGACCCGCACGGCCTCGGGCTTTGGCGAGGCGGCGGTGGCGGGGATGGCGATTGCCGGGCGGCTGACGCCGGTTGCCTTCGGGGTGATTTTTGCACTGGCGGGCGCCATCGGGCCGATCATCGGGCAGAATATCGGCGCGGGGCGGATGGACCGTGTCAGACAGGCCTTTCGCGATGCGGTGATCTTTACCGGGCTGGTGATCCTCGTGGTCTCGGGGCTTTTGTTCCTGCTGCGCGCGCCGATTGCCGATCTCTTCAACGCGCAGGGCCTCACGCGCGAGATCGTCTACCTGTTCTGCGGGCCACTGGCTTTGATGTGGTTTTTCAACGGGCTGATCTTTGCCGGAAACGCCGTCTGCAACAATCTTGGCCGGCCGTTCTGGTCGACCGTGGTGAATTGGGGGCGCCATACCCTGGGCACGATTCCTTTCGCGATCTGGTTCGGACAGATCTGGGGCGCCCAGGGGGTGCTGATCGGGCAGGCGGTGGGCGGGGTCGCCTTTGGTCTTCTGGCGGTGATTTTTGCGCGCCTCGCGATCGCGCATCCGAACCTGCCGACGGGGCGCGGTGCACCGGCACCGGTCGCGGTCAGCCAGCCCGAGGCGGAAGCCGCAGCGCCGGGCGAGCGGCGGGCCTGATCTGAGGCGCCGGTTTGCCGAGCCTTGCCGTATCACGCATGTCGTCTTGCGGGGGAATACCGTCGTATACGGATTTTCACTTGCCTGATGGGGGAGCCTCGGGTTAGTCAGAACGGGCAGGATCGGGAGAATCCGGGCAGCCCCTGACAGGGCGGGTCCGGTGCCGAAGGAGCAACCGCCCCGGTAAACTCTCAGGCGCAAGGGACCGTTACTGCATTTGAAGACTCTGGAGAGTGGCGCGTGAGGCGCCCGCCGAAGGGATAACGATCTCAGGCGCCCCGATTGCGGGCAAGGACAGAGGGGGCACCGGGCGGCAGGGGAACTGCCGTGAACGGTGCCGGATATTTTCGGCCGACAGACAGGGGAGAGGCGGTTTGACCGACCTTTTGCGCCTTCCGTTGCACGGGCTCCATCTGGAGCTTGGCGGGAAAATGGTGCCCTTCGCGGGCTATGAGATGCCGGTGCAATATCCGGCCGGGGTGATGGCGGAACATCTGCATGTGAGAGCGGCAGCCGGGCTCTTCGATGTGAGCCATATGGGCCAGGTCGTGCTGCGCCCGAAAGGGTCGATGGAGAGTCTCGGGCTGGCGCTGGAGCGGCTGATGCCGGTCGATGTGCTGGGCGTAGCACCGGGCCGCCAGCGCTATGGCATTTTCACCAGCGAGACCGGCGGCATTCTTGATGATCTGATGTTTGCCAATCGCGGGACCGACTACCTTCTGGTGGTGAATGCGGCGCGCAAGACACATGATTTCGCACATCTGACCCGGCATCTCGCCGATGAGGCCGAGATCGACATCCAGACCGGGCGGGCGCTGCTGGCGCTGCAGGGGCCGGAGGCCGAATCGGTCCTGGCGGTCCTGGTGCCGGATGTGACGGCGATGCAGTTCATGGATGTCGCTTCGGTCCCGACAGTGTTCGGAGAACTCTGGATCTCGCGGTCGGGCTATACCGGCGAGGACGGGTTCGAGATTTCGGTGCCGGAGGCTGCGGTTCCTGATTTCGCGCGGGCGCTGCTAGCGCTGGACGGAGTGGCGCCGATTGGCCTTGGCGCCCGCGACAGTCTGCGGCTTGAGGCCGGGCTTTGCCTTTACGGCCATGATATTGACGAGACCACCAGTCCGGTCGAGGCGGGTCTTGGCTGGGCGATCCAGAAGGCACGTCGCGCCGGCGGTGCGCGGGCGGGCGGTTTCCCGGGCGAGACGCGGATCCTTGCCGAGCTGGCGGATGGCCCCTCGCGCAAACGCGTGGGGCTGCGCCCGGAGGGGCGTGCACCGATGCGCGAAGGTGTGGCCCTGTTTGCAACGGATGGCACGCCGATTGGCGCGATCACCTCGGGCGGTTTTGCCCCCTCGGTCCAGGCGCCGGTTGCCATGGGCTATGTTGCAAGCGCCTTTGCGGCCCCCGGCACCGGCATCGAGGCCGAGCTGCGCGGCAGGAAGCTTCCGGTTGTGGTTGCGGCCACGCCTTTCCACCCAACCCATTACAAACGTTAAGTCCCAGGGGATCGAAAAGATGAAATTCACCAAGGAACATGAATGGCTGCGCGTCGAGGGTGACCTGATCGTGGTCGGGATCACTGAACATGCTGCCGAAGCGCTTGGCGATGTGGTGTTCGTGGAACTGCCCGAAGCGGGAATACAGGTGGCGGCCGGAGATGAGATCTCGGTGATCGAGAGCGTCAAGGCGGCCTCGGATATCCTCGCGCCGGTCGAGGGCGAGATCGTCGAGGTGAATGAGGCTCTTTCGGACAATCCGGGGCTGGTGAATGAGGATCCGCTGGGCGGCGCCTGGTTCTTCAAGCTGAAGGTCGATGATCTCTCGGTGGTCGATCAGTTCATGGATGAGGATGAGTATAAGGATTTCATCGGCTGAGGCTGATGCGGTTTTTCTGAGCAGCGGGGGACCAGTCCCCCCGAACTGAACCGAGAGCCGGGGGACCAGTCCCCCGGACCGAACCGAGAGCCGGGGGACCAGTCCCCCGGGCCGAACTGAGAGCCGGGGGACCAGTCCCCCGGACCGAACTGAGAGCCGGGGGACCAGTCCCCCAGACCGAACTGAGAGCCGGGGGACCAGTCCCCCGGGCCCCCTGGGATATTTATGGACAGAAAATGGGAGAAGCGCGGTGCGTCGCCCGACTGTCCGGAGGTGCGCGATGAGTTTCACTCCGACCGATTATAACCCCTATGATTTCGCCAATCGTCGCCATATCGGGCCCTCTCCGGCCGAGATGGAGGAGATGCTGAAGGCGGTGGGCGCGGCCTCGCTGGACGCGCTGATTGCCGAGACAGTGCCGGCCTCGATCCGCCAGGAAAAGCCGCTGTCCTGGGCACCTTTGGCCGAACATGAGCTGCTGGCGAAGATGAAGGAGGTGGCGGGGAAGAACCGCGTGATGACCTCGCTGATCGGGCAGGGCTATTACGGCACGGTGACGCCGCCGGCCATTCAGCGCAATATCCTTGAGAACCCGGCCTGGTATACCGCCTATACGCCTTACCAGCCCGAGATCGCGCAGGGGCGGCTTGAAGCGCTGCTGAATTACCAGACCATGGTCTGTGATCTGACGGGCCTCGATGTTGCCAATGCCTCGCTTCTGGATGAGGCGACGGCGGCGGCGGAAGCCATGGCGATGGCGGAGCGTTCGGCGAAGTCCAAAGCCAAAGCGTTCTTTGTCGACCGTTTCTGCCACCCGCAGACGATTGCGGTGATCCGCACCCGGGCCGAGCCTTTGGGGATCGAGATCATTGAGGGCGATGTCGGGCTGCTGGAGCCTTCAAGCGTGTTTGGCGCGATCTTCCAGTATCCGGGGTCTTATGGGCATGTGACGGATTTCACGGCGAAAATCGCGCATCTGCATGCGCATAAGGCGCTGGCCATTGTCGCGACCGATCTGCTGGCCTTGTGCATGCTGAAAGAGCCGGGTGCGATGGGGGCGGATATTGCCATCGGCTCGTCGCAGCGCTTCGGCGTGCCGATGGGATATGGCGGCCCGCATGCGGCTTTCATGGCCTGCCGCGATGATCTGAAGCGCAATATGCCGGGGCGGATTGTGGGTGTCTCGATCGACAGCCACGGGACGCGGGCTTACCGGCTGTCTTTGCAGACGCGCGAGCAGCATATCCGGCGCGAGAAGGCGACGTCGAATGTCTGTACGGCGCAGGCGCTTCTGGCGGTCATGGCCTCGATGTATGCGGTGTTTCACGGGCCGAACGGGCTCAGGGCGATTGCCGAGCGGGTGCATTTCCTGACCCAGCGGCTGGCACGCGCGCTGATGGCGGCGGGGGCCAGGGTCTCGCCGAAGGCCTTTTTCGACACGATCACGGTCGAGGTCGGTGTGGGCCAGGCCGGCATTCTTGCCGCAGCGCGGGCCGAGGGACTGAATTTCCGCAGGATCGGCAATGACCGGATCGGGATCAGCCTCGATGAGACCACCTCGGAAGAGGTGCTGAGCCGGGTGTTGCGGGCCTTCGGGATCGAGGGCGTACCGCCGCATCGCGGAGGCCTCGGCTTCCCCGAGACGATGCTGCGGCAAAGCGCCTATCTTACCCATCCGGTGTTTCAGATGAACCGGGCCGAGAGCGAGATGATGCGCTATATGCGCCGGCTCTCGGATCGTGATCTGGCGCTCGACAGGGCGATGATCCCGCTCGGGTCCTGCACGATGAAGCTTAATGCGGCCGCCGAGATGATGCCGATCACCTGGCCGGAATTTGGCAGCCTGCACCCGTTCGTGCCGCGCGATCAGGCGGCGGGTTATGGCGAGGCGATTGCGGATCTGACCGCGAAGCTGTGCGAGATTACCGGCTATGATGCGTTTTCCATGCAGCCCAATTCCGGCGCCCAGGGGGAATATGCCGGGCTATTGACCATTCTCGCTTATCACAAGGCGCGTGGCGATCATGACCGCCGGATCTGCCTGATCCCGATCTCGGCGCATGGCACCAACCCGGCTTCGGCGCAGATGGCGGGGATGGAGGTTGTGGTGGTCAGGTCCTCGCCGAACGGCGATGTCGATCTGGATGATTTCCGTGACAAGGCGGCGAAGGCCGGCGACCGGCTCGCGGCCTGCATGATCACCTATCCCTCGACCCATGGCGTGTTCGAGGAGACCGTGCGCGAGGTCTGCAAGATCACCCATGATCATGGCGGCCAGGTCTATATCGACGGCGCCAATATGAATGCGATGGTGGGGCTGGTGAAGCCGGGCGAGATCGGTGGCGATGTCAGCCACCTGAACCTGCACAAGACCTTTGCCATTCCGCATGGCGGCGGGGGGCCGGGCATGGGGCCGATCGGCGTGCGTGCGCATCTCGCGCCGCATCTGCCGGGGGATCCCGAGGGGCGTCCGGAAACCGATGCCGGCCCGGTCTCGGCGGCGCCTTATGGCTCGGCGAGCATTTTGCTGATCTCCTGGGCTTATTGCCTGATGATGGGTGGCTCGGGGCTGACCCAGGCGACGCGGGTGGCGATCCTGAACGCCAACTATATCGCGGCGCGGCTGAAAGGGGCTTATGATGTGCTCTATATGGGCAATCGTGGCCGGGTGGCCCATGAATGTATCCTCGACACACGCCCCTTTGCCGATCATGGCGTGACGGTGGATGACATCGCCAAGCGGCTGATCGACAACGGCTTCCATGCGCCGACCATGTCCTGGCCGGTTTCCGGCACGCTGATGGTGGAGCCGACGGAATCCGAGACCAAGGCCGAGATCGACCGTTTCATCACCGCGCTGCTGGCGATCCGCGAGGAGATCCGGGCCGTCGAGGCGGGGGAGATTTCGGCAGAGGAAAGCCCGCTGCGCTTTGCACCGCATACGGTGCAGGACCTGGTGGCGGAGTGGGACCGGAAATATACCCGCGAACAGGGTTGTTTTCCGCCGGCGGCGTTCCGGGTCGATAAATACTGGCCGCCGGTTGGCCGGATCGACAATGTTTACGGTGACCGGAACCTCGTCTGCACCTGCCCGCCGCTGGAGAGCTATCTCGATGCCGCGGAGTAAGGCGTGATGAAGCCGGGGGGCTTCGCGCCCCCCGGACCCCTGCGGGATATTTAGAGACAGAAAATAAGCGGGCGGGGTTTTGACAATGGCCAGGTGCCGGGATAGCGCTGCGGTATCATGAGTGAAAAACCTGCCTCTTTTCAAAGCGGCCTGCTGGCGGCCCTGCCCATTGTGATGGGATATTTCCCGATTGCATTTTCTTTTGGCGTTGCGGCCACCCGAGGCGGGCTGAGCCAGGCCGAGGCGGTGATGCTCTCGCTGGTGGTCTATGCCGGGGCCTCGCAATTCCTGGCGCTGACGCTGTTTGCCAGTGGCGCGCCGGTGCTGGTGGCGGCCTTTACCCTGATCGCGATGAATGTGCGCCATGTGCTTTACGGACCGGCGCTGATGAAGGAGGCGGGAGCGGAGGGTTCGCGCCGCTTTGCCTGGGTCTGGGCCTGGGGGCTGACCGATGAGGTTTTTGGTCAGGCGCTGGGGGCGCTGGCGCGGGGGCAGCGATTTTCCGAGGCCTATATGTTCGGGCTGGGGCTGGCGGCCTATGCGTCCTGGGTGCTGGGAACGGCGGTTGGCGCCTTCGCCGGCGGGGGCGCGCTGGATGGCTGGCCGGCGGTGAGCGCGGGCCTTGATTTCATGCTTTCGGCGTTGTTTCTGGCACTTTTGCTCTCGATCCTGTCGCGGCTTGCGATGCCGGCGATTGTGGTTGCGGTGATCGCGACCTGCCTTGGCACCGTGGTCTGGTCGGCGACGGCCGGGATCCTTGCAGGCATGATCTGCGGCGCGCTGGCGGGAATGGCCGGCGGGCTGGTCAGGGGGCGCGGATGAACCCGGATCTGGTGCTGATGGCGGTGCTTGCGGGGCTGGCGAACTGGGCTTTCCGGGCGCTGCCGGTCCTGTTGATGCGGGGCGAGGCGAAGCCGGGCGGGCTGATGGCGGGGTTTCTGGCCTCGACCGGGCCGGCGGCGATTGCGACGCTGTTCGTGGCCTCGGTCCTGCCGCGTCTCTGGCCGCAGCAGACGGATCTCGTGCCCCTGGCGGTGGGAACCGTGGTCACGGTGCTGGCCTTCCTGCCGAAGCGTTCGGTCGTGGTGGCGACGCTTGCGGGGTCACTGGCTTACGGTATCGCTTTTGCGCTGATGCATCCGGCGCTTGCACCCTGAAGGCGAAAGCGGGATCATGGCGGCAGGAGGTGTCCCATGATCGAAATCTCTCCCAGCAAAGTGGTGCAGGTGATTTTCCTGTCGCGCGAGGGGCCGGCAGGCCAGGCGCAGCTATATGCCTTTATCGACGGGCTGAATGACGAGGAAAAGGCGCATCTGACCGCCATTGCCTGGGTCGGGCGCGGCGCGTTCGAGACCGAGGATTATGCCGAGGCGCTGCGCACGGCCTATACCGAAGCGACCACCCCCACCGCAGATTACCTGATGGGGATGCCGCATCTTCCGGAAAATCTCGAAGCGGGGCTGGAGGCGCTTGGCGTCGATGTCACGGGCGAGGAAGAGGATCTGCTGTGAGGCCAGCTCTTACCCCGCCAGCGCGGGGTAGAGGCTGCGATAGCGCGCATAGGCCTCGTCGAAGGCCGCGATGAGGCCCGCATCCGGCGCGATGCTGGCTTTGGTGGCGGGGGCGGTGCAGATGCTTTCCGGGCTTGCGCCGCTGGCGGCCATCAGCCCCAGCCGCGCCGCGCCAAAGGCTGCGCCGAAATCGCCGCCGACCGGCAGATCGACCGGGATGCCAAGCGTGGTCGCGATGACCTTTAGCCAATAGCCCGAGTTTGAGCCGCCGCCGACTGCGGTGACGCGCCCGATCCGGGCTCCGGCCTGGCGCAGTGCATTCAGATTGTCTTTCAGCGCGAAAGCGACGCCTTCCATCACTGCGCGGGTCAGGGCCTTGCGGTCGGATTCGTGGCCGAGGCCGGTAAAGGCGCCCCGGATCTTCGCATCATTATGCGGCGTGCGCTCGCCCGAGAGATAGGGAAGGAAGCTGGCCGAACCCGGCGCGACCAGATCGTCGCCGAGTTCGCGCGAGAGATCGGCGGCGGCGGTGCCGGTGATGCCGGCATACCAGTTCAGCGCATCGGTGGCGGACAGGATCACGCCCATCTGATGCCAGCGGTCCGGCAGCGCATGGCAAAAGGCGTGAACTGCGCTTTCAGGCAGCGGGCGGAAGGCGTCATTGGCGGCAAAGATCACACCTGAAGTGCCGAGCGAGACAAAGGCCTGGCCTTCGCGAATGGTGCCCATGCCGATGGCCGAGGCGGCGTTGTCCCCCGCACCACCGGCGACGATCACCGGGCCGGTGAGGCCCCAGTCTGTCAGAAGTTCGGCACGCAGGTGGCCACCAGGCGCCGAGCCCTCGACCAGACGCGGCATCTGTGCGCGGGAAAGGCCGGAAGCCGTCAGCAGGTCATCCGACCAGTCGCGCGCCGCGCAATCCAGCCAGCTGGTTCCGGCGGCATCCGACATCTCGGAAATATGCTCGCCCGTCAGCCAGAGCCGCAGCGCGTCTTTCGGCAAAAGGACCATGGCGGTCTGGTCGAAGAGGGCGGGTTCGTGCTTTGCCACCCAGGCCAGTTTCGGGGCGGTAAAGCCCGGGAAGACGATATTGCCGGTCACCTGGCGAAAGCGCGGATCGGCATCCATTGCGGCGGCCTCAAGGCTGGCGCGGGTGTCATTCCACAGGATCGAGGGGCGCAGCGCGCGGTCGCTGCGGTCAAACAGCGTGGCGCCATGCATATGGCCCGACAGGCCGATGCCGCGAATAGCGGCGAATTCAGCGGGATGGGCGGCGCGCAGGGCCGCCACGGCCTCTTTGCAGGCTGTGGTCCAGTCTTCGGGATCCTGTTCGGACCAGCCGGGATGGGGGCGTGACACCGGCGTCGCGGCGCTGGCCGAACCGATGATCCGCTGTTCTTCATCCATCAGCAACGCGCGGATGCCAGAGGTGCCGAGATCGAGACCGAGATACATATTCACCTCATGGAATTGCCCCGGCCGGCGCGAACCGGCCGGGGTCGTAATGCCTCAGAACGGGCTGTCGGGGTAGTAGAAGGTGGCCGCATTGTCCGGCGTGACCAGAACCGAGCCGATGATGAAATCGCCCGAGACCGGCGCCGGCGAGACGAGGCCGACCGCGGTGATTTCGATTGCGGTGGCGATCATCGACGGCGGGTAGGTCACATTGGCCGGGATCATCGCATCGCCGTCCATGGTGCGCTTGATCATCTCTTTCATACCGGCGCCGCCGAGCACGAATTTGATGTCTTTGCGGCCGGCGGCTTCGATCGCGGCCAGGGCGCCAAGCGCCATATCGTCATCCGAGGCCCAGACCGCGTCGATTTCCGGATATTTCGACAGGAAATCCTGCATCACGGTAAAGCTCTTGTCGCGGTTCCAGTCGCCATGTTCGGCGGCAAGAACTTCGATCCCCGAGCCCTCAATGGCGCCCTGGAAGCCTTCGAGGCGCTCATTGTCGATGGTGGTCGGGATGCCGCGCAGCACGACAACCTTGCCGCCATCGGGCATGTGGGATTTCATGAATTCGCCCGCGACGCGGCCAAAGCCGGGATTGTCGCCTGCGACATAGAGGTCTTCGATGCCGTCAACCGCCAGACCACGGTCGACCACGGTCACCCAGGCGCCCGAGGCTTTGACATTCTGCACCGGACCGGTCAGCGGCTCGGATTCAAAAGGCAGCACGACGAGCGCGCTGATCTTGCGGGTGGCCAGCATGTCTTCGATATCATTGACCTGCTTGGCCGGGTCCGAGGCGGTCGCCAGCACGAAATCCAGCTCGGGATAGGTGGCTTCCAGCCGCTCTACCGTGGTTTTGGCGAAATAGTTCATGCCGCCCGCCCAGCCATGGGTCGCCGCCGGGATCGACACGCCGATCACTTTGGTGTCCTGGGCCAGGGCCGGCCCGCCAAGCGCCACCGCAAGCGCCAATGCCGATACGAAATGTTTCATAGTTTCTCCTCCCTTGAGTAATTTTGGGCCAGGGGTCACTGGCCCGCTTTGCTTCCGCGCTGCAAAACGACAGCGAGAACGATGATCGCGCCCTGGATTGCTCCGTTCAGATAGGGCGAGACGTAATCCGTCAGGTTCAGCAGATTGCCGATCAGCACGAGGATCAGCACCCCCACAACCGTGCCCCAGACGCGGCCGAAACCGCCCTTGAGGGCCGTGCCACCGATGATGACGGCGGCAATCGCCTCCAGCTCCCACAGGAGGCCGGTGGCGGACGAGGCCGAGCCAAGGCGCGGCACATACATGATGACGGCCAGCCCGACGAGGGCGCCAAGCATCACATAGGTCAGAAGCCGCACGCGGCCGACGCGCACGGATGAATATTTCGCCACCTGGTCATTTGACCCGATGGCGGCGCAATGGCGGCCAAAGGCGGTGGAGCGCATCAGCAATTCGCCGAGGATCACCACCACAGCAAAGACGATGATCGGCCAGGTGACGCCGAAAATGCCGCCGTAATAGACCGGCTGGTAGAAGGTGCGCAGGCCGAAATCGAGGCTCAGCGTGCCGCCATCTGCAAGCCAGGTGACGAGGCTGCGATAGATCCCCATCGAGCCGAGCGTGACGATGAAGGCCTCGATCCCCAGCCGGGTGATCAGAAGACCATTGATCAGCCCCGCGATGATCCCGGCGCCAAGTGCGACCAGCATCCCCACAAGGACAATCGGCACGCCCACGCCCATCGAGGGCAGCATTTTGTTCATCACAAGGATCATCAGCCCGGCGATAAACGCCGCCATCGAGCCGACCGAGAGGTCAAGCCCGCCTGCCGTGATCACGAAGGTCATCCCCACCGCGATGATGCCGATAAAGGCCGACCGCGCCAGAACATTGGTGATATTGTCGAGGCCGAGGAAATTCGGGTTCATCATCGCGCCCATGATCACGAGGATCACCAGCGCGAGGATCGGGCCGATCACGCTCATCTGCACCCGGCGCGCCGGAGCTGCCGCAACACTCATTCCTGTAACTCCTTTGCGAGAGGGGCGGCCTGGCCGACCCCCATGGCGAGGCGCACGATGGCGTCCTCAGTGATGGTATCGCCGGTCACCTCGCCCTGGATCCGGCCCTGCCGCATCACCAGAACGCGGTCGGCAAGGCCGATGACCTCCTGCATTTCCGAGGAGATCACCACGATGGCGCGGCCCTCGCGGGCAAGGCGGCGGATGAAGTCGTACATCTGTTGTTTGGTGCCGATGTCGATGCCGCGGGTCGGCTCGTCGATCACGATGATCTGCGGGTCCGAGAGCATGGTTTTCGCGAAGAGCAGCTTTTGCTGATTGCCGCCGGACAGATGGCCGACATTGATCCCGCGCGCGCCACGAATGTCGAAATCGCGGATCGCCTGGTCAAGCGCCGCCTCTTCGGCGCGCTGATCCAGCAGCCCATGCGAGAACCGGTGCAGGGCCTGGAGGGTGAGGTTCTCACGCATCCCCTTTTGCAACAGCAGTCCGCGCATCTTGCGGTCTTCGGTCAGGTAGCACAGGCCAAGCTCCAGCGCCTCCCAGTTGTGGCGGATGGTGACCGCGCGGCCTTTGACTTTGACCGAACCGGTGGCAGGGCGCAGCCCAGCTAGGCCCTCGAATGTCTCGGTCCGCCCCGAACCGATCAGCCCGGCAATGCCGAGGATCTCGCCCGCGCGCAGGCTGAAGCTGATATCTTCGGCGAAGCCCGGCACTGTCAGGCCAGAGACTTCCAGCACGATCTCGCCGGGGGTGCCGTCTTTGGCGGGGTAAAGCTGCGACATCTCGCGCCCGACCATTGCTTCGGCCATGCCATGTTCGTCCATCGCATCGGCGGGGCCGGAATAGACCACCGCGCCATCGCGCATGATGGTCAGGTCGTCTGCAATCTCTTTCACCTCGTCGAGCTTGTGCGAGGTGAAGAGAATGGCCGTGCCGGCGGCCCTGAGCGCCCGGACCTGGTCTATCAGAATCCTGGTTTCGGCCTTGGTCAGCACCGCGGTCGGCTCGTCCATAATCAGGACGCGGGTCTCGCGCGACAGGGCTTTCGCGATTTCGACCATCTGCTTGTCGGAATTCGACAGGCTCGAGATCGGGCGATCCGTCGCGACCCGGCATTGCAGCCGGTCCAGAAGCGTCCTGGCCTCGGCCCGCATCGCGGCTTTGTTGAGGAAGAGGCCGCGTTTCAGCTCGCGGCCAAGGAAGATGTTTTCCTCGACGGTCAGCTGCTCGGCCAGGTTGAATTCCTGGTGGATCATCGAGATCCCCGCAGCCTCGGCCTCACCCATGGTGGCGAAGGCAACCGCGCGACCGTCCAGCAGAACCTCGCCTGAGGACGGCGGCTGATAGCCCGCGAGGATCTTCATCGTCGTGGATTTCCCCGCGCCATTCTCGCCGATCAGCGCATGGACGCGGCCCGGGGCCAGCGCGATCGAGATGCCATGCAGCACCTCGATCGGGCCGAAACTGCGGCTGACGCCGTTCAGGGCGAGAACGGGTGTGGTCACAGCGCCACCCATGCGGCATCGGCCCGGGACGAGCGGATCGCGGCGTCGATAAAGCGCATCCCGTCCATCCCGGCCGCAATCCCCGGCAGAAGGCCGGTATCCGGGATCTGGCCGCTGTCTGCCGCGCGAATGGCGCGGGCGGCCTCGGTATAGAGATTGGCGAACCCTTCGAGATAGCCCTCGGGATGGCCGCCCGGGGTGCGGCTGACGGCATTCGCCGCCGCATTCGCCCCGGCGCCGCGCCGGGTCACGAGGCGTTTGGCCGCGCCAAAGGGGGTGTGCCAGAGGTAATTCGGATCCTCCTGGCTCCATTCCAGCCCGCCTTTTTCGCCAAAGACGCGCAGCCGCAGCCCGTTTTCGCAGCCCGGCGCCACCTGGCTGCACCAGAGCACGCCGCGCGCACCGCCCTGCATCCTGAGAAGGATATTGGCATTGTCATCGACCCGGCGCCCGGGGACAAAGCTTTGCAGATCGGCGGCAAGGCTTTCCACCGCCAGCCCGGTCACGAAACAGGCGAGGTTATGGGCATGGGTGCCGATATCGCCAATCGCGCCGCCTGCGCCCGAGCGCGCGGGGTCGGTGCGCCAGTCTGCCTGTTTGTTGCTGTCATCTGCGGCTTCGGTCAGCCAGTCCTGGGCATATTCGACCTGAACGACGCGAATCTTCCCCAGCTCGCCCGAGGCCACCATGTCCCGCGCCTGGCGGATCATCGGATAGCCGGTGTAATTATGGGTCAGGATGAAGAGCGCTTTTGATGCTTTGACCGCAGCCTCGAGGTCGCGCGCCTGGTCCATCGTGGCGGTCAGCGGCTTGTCGCAAATCACATGGATGCCGCGGTTCAGAAAGGCCATCGCGGGGCCGGCATGCATATGGTTCGGCGTCACGATGGACACGGCGCGGATGCCATCCTCACGCGCGGCCTCGCGTTCGGCCATCTCTTCATAACTGCCATAGGACCGATCCGCCGCCAGCCCGAGCGCCAGCCCGCTTTCCAGCGCCCGTTCCGGCGTCGAAGACAGCGCGCCGGCGACCAGGTCATATTCGCCATCGATGCGCGCCGCGATCCGGTGGACGCCGCCGATAAAGGCATCCTTGCCGCCGCCGACCATCCCCAGTCTGATCTTTGTCATGGTGTCAGATCCCCCCTCAAAGCCCGAGCATACGGCGGTTCGCGGCTTCATCAGTGCCACCATCCGCGAAATCGTCAAACGCTTTGTCGGTCACGCGGATGATGTGGTGTTTCACGAACTCGGCCCCTTCGCGCGCGCCGTCTTCCGGATGCTTGATCGCGCATTCCCATTCCACGACCGCCCAGCCGTCGAAATCATTCGCCGCCATTTTGGAGAACACCGCGCCGAAATCGACCTGGCCATCGCCAAGGCTGCGGAACCGCCCGGCCCGGTTCACCCATGACTGAAAGCCGCCATAGACCCCCTGGCGGCCGGTCGGGTTGAACTCGGCATCCTTGACATGGAACATCCGGATACGGTCGCGGTAAATGTCGATATTGTCCAGATAATCCAGGCATTGCAGCACGTAATGCGAGGGATCGTAAAGCATGCAGGCCCGGGGATGGTTGCCGGTGCGTTCCAGAAACATCTCATAGGTGATGCCGTCATGCAGGTCTTCGCCGGGGTGGATCTCATAGCAGATATCGACACCGCAGTCGTCTGCATGGTCGAGGATCGGCTTCCAGCGTCGCGCCAGCTCGTCGAACGCCGTTTCCACAAGGCCAGCCGGGCGCTGTGGCCAGGGGTAGACATAGGGCCAGGCCAGCGCGCCGGAAAACGACGCCTGGGCCGTCAGCCCCATATGTTTGCTGGCGGTCAGCGCGTTTTTCACCTGGATCACGGCCCATTCCTGGCGTGCCTTCGGATTGCCGCGCACATGCGGCGCGGCAAAGCCGTCAAAGCCCTCGTCATAGGCCGGATGCACCGCGACCAGCTGGCCCTGGAGATGGGTCGAAAGCTCGGTCACAACGACGCCATTCGCCTCGGCCACGCCCTTGAACTCGTCGCAGTAATCCTTGCTGGAGGCGGCGCGGTCGAGATCGATCAGCCGCCCGTCCCAGCTGGGCACCTGGACACCTTTATAGCCGATATCGGCGGCCCATTTCGTGATGCTGTCCCAGGAGTTGAACGGCGCCGCATCGCTTGCGAATTGCGCGAGAAACAGTCCCGGCCCTTTGATCGTCTTCATGGTCTTTCCTCCCCAGGGCTGGCGCTCAGACGTAGCGATTAACCAGATTTTCCAGAATTTCCTGCCGCCCCGAAACCGGCTGCGGGTCGAGCCCGGCGGCCTCTGCCGCATCGGCAATCGAAGCGAGGGTCGCGGACTTGCCCAGCATCGCCTGGGCATCCGCGCTCTGCCAGCCTTTGTACCTTGCCGCACGGGCGGCCTCGAGCCGGCCCTCTTCCAGCATCTTCGCCGCCGCCTTGAGGCCCCGCGCGCAGACATCCATCGCGCCGACATGGGCGGCAACGAGGTCTTCCGCATCCAGCGACTGGCGGCGGATTTTCGCGTCGAAATTGGTGCCACCCGTGGTGAAGCCGCCGTCTTTCAGCACCTCATAATAGGCCAGCGCGATTTCAGGCACATTGTTCGGGAACTGATCGGTATCCCAGCCCGACTGGTAATCATTGCGGTTCATGTCGATGGAGCCGAGCAGCCCCAGCGTCCGCGCCATCGCCAGCTCATGTTCGAAACTGTGACCCGCAAGGATCGCGTGACCCTGTTCGATATTGAGTTTCACCTCATTTTCAAGCCCATAGCGCTTGAGGAAGCCGTAGCAGGTGGCGACGTCATAGTCGTATTGATGCTTGGTCGGCTCCTTCGGTTTCGGCTCCAGCAGGATGGTGCCTTTGAAGCCGATCTTGTGCTTATGCTCGACCACCAGGTTCAGGAAGCGACCCATATGGTCAAGCTCCTGGCCGAGATCGGTGTTCAGAAGCGTTTCATAGCCCTCGCGACCGCCCCAGAGGACGTAGTTTTCACCGCCGAGGCGATGCGTCACCTCCATCACGCCGCGCACGATGGACGCGGAATAGGCGAAGACATCCGGGTCGGGGTTCGAGGCCGCGCCCGACATATAGCGGCGATTGGTAAAGAGGTTGGCGGTGCCCCAGAGGAGTTTGGGCCCGCCTGCCTCCATCTTCGCCTGGAAATAATCGGCGATTTCTTCAAGCCGGGCGCGGCTTTCGCGCAAGGTTGCGCCTTCGGGGCGGACATCATGGTCGTGGAAACAGTAATATGGCACGCCGAGGATGCGGAAGAGGTCGAACGCCTCATCTGCCCTCTGCTTTGCCAGCGCCATCGTATCGGCGGGGAACCAGGGGCGGTCAAAGGTGCGGCCGCCAAAGGGGTCGCCGCCTTCCCAGGCAAAGGAATGCCAGTAGGCGACGGCGAAGCGAAGGTGATCCTCCATCCGCTTGCCCAGCACGATTTCATCGGGGTTGTAGTGATGATAGGCGAGAGCCCCGGCCTCATGGGCAGTTTCGGGGGCAAATTTCACCGGGGCGATGGAGTCGAAATAACCGCTCAACGGGGGTCTCCTGTGGACATAAGGGCAGGCTGAAGGTCAGCCGGGGGCGCGGGCAATGCCGCAGGCAGGTTGTCTTTCAGAAAGATGGTCGGCGTGATGTCGCGCGTCGGGTCGGGAAGCTCGCGCCCGTCCGAGAGCGCCTTCATCACATCGACCGACAGCGCGACCTCCTGGGCCGGTTTCTGGTCGATCACCGCATCGACAAGGCCAGCTTCAAGTCCGCCGCGCGTGGTGGGCGTCAGATCATGCATGATGGTGAAGGGGCGTTCATCGGGCCTTTGCGCGAGGATCTCGATCAGCCCGCGATTGCCGGCGCCGATGGAATAAATGCCGGTGATGCCGGGTTCCTGTTCCAGCGCCTCCGTCACGCGCAGCCGCATCAGGTCGGGGCGGTCATCCACCACGACAGGGGCCATAAGCTGCGGCCCGCCTTCAAGCACAAGGCGCGCGCCTTCCAGCCGGTCACGGTGGTCGCGTGCGCTGAGCGCACCGATCACCGGCAGGATCAGCCCGGGCGAAGAGACTGGTCGCGCAATATGGGCCATCCGGATCAGGCGCCCGGCGGTGCGCCCGGCCATCTGATTGTCGATGCCGACATAGGCCGCGCGCAGATCAGGCGCGGCGTCGCCCACCAGCGTCACCACCGGAATGCGCGCTTCGCACAGCGCGCCGATGGCCTCGGCTATTCTCGGCGTCTCGGTTGCCACCACCGCCACGGCATCGCAATCGCGCGGCAGCTGTTCCAGAGCGCGTGCCAGCGCGTCGGAATCAAGCGTTGGCACCTCGGTCAGGGTGAAACGGACGCGGTCGGTGCGGCGGGCAGAGGCCTCGGCGTCAACCGCCTGGCGCAGGGCGCGAAAGAAGCTGTGATCGCCGCCCGGCAGCAGGAAACGGAAATGATAGATGCGCCCGCGCGACAGATTCGCGGCATGGAGATCGCGCTCATACCCGAGCGTTTCGATGGCGTGCAGGACCCGGCGCGTGGATTTCTCGGCGACATTGCCGCGCTCATTGAGAACCCGGTCCGCAGTCGCGTAGCTCACGCCCGCAGCCCGCGCCACATCCTGCAGCGTCGGCTTGCGCATTTGATTCTCCTCCCGCCCGCAGAAGAGATGAGGAAATGACATACGTCAATCATTTTCTGATATACGTCTGTCATTATGACCTGGTCCCGGGATCCGTTACCCCGCTGACAGAATTTTGTGACATGTCCGAAATGAAAGGGTCGCTGTCTGAAACAAGAGGGGTGGGGCCGGTAAAAATCCTGACACTGAGCTGAAGTTTCGGCGCGGGGATATGATGCGGTATTCAGGCTTCAAAGTGATCAAAGAGGCCCTGACGGGCCATAAAGGCTGGACGCCCGCATGGCGCGACCCGGAGCCGAAGAAACACTATGATATCATTATCATAGGTGGCGGTGGCCACGGTCTTGCGACCGCCTATTACCTGGCGAAGATCTTCGGCAAGGCGAATGTCGCCGTGCTGGAAAAGGGCTGGATCGGCGGCGGCAATGTGGGCCGCAACACGACGATCATCCGGTCGAACTATCTGCTTGATGGCAATGAGCCGTTCTATGAGTTTTCCATGAAGCTGTGGGAAAATCTCGAGCAGGATTTCAACTATAACGCCATGGTCAGCCAGCGCGGCGTGCTGAACCTCTGCCATACCGATGCACAGCGCGATGCCTTCCGCCGTCGCGGCAACGGGATGCGGCTGAACGGGGTCGATGCCGAGCTGCTGGACCAGGAAGGCGTGCGCAAACTGGCGCCCTTCCTGAACTTCGACAATGCGCGTTTCCCGATCAAAGGCGGCCTGTTGCAACCGCGTGGTGGCACCGTGCGCCATGATGCGGTCGCCTGGGGCTATGCGCGCGGCGCCGATCAGCGCGGCGTCGACATTATCCAGAATTGCGAAGTCACCGGGTTTAAGATCGAGAACGGCAAGGTGCTGGGGGTCGAGACCACGCGCGGGTTCATCGGCGCAAACAAGATCGGCTGCGCGGTCGCCGGGTCGTCGGGCAAAGTCATGGCGCAGGCCGGCATCCACCGCCTGCCGATCGAAAGCCATGTGCTGCAGGCCTTCGTCTCGGAAGGGCTGAAGCCGGTGCTGCCGGGCGTGATCACCTATGGCGCGGGCCATTTCTATGTCAGCCAGTCCGACAAGGGCGGTCTGGTATTTGGCGGCGATATCGACGGCTATAATACCTATGCCCAGCGTGGCAATCTTCCGGTCGTGGAAGACGTCTGCGAGGGCGGCATGTCGATCATGCCGATGATCGGGCGCGCGCGCCTTCTGCGGATCTGGGGCGGTATCATGGATATGTCGATGGATGGCTCGCCCATCATCGACAAGACCGATATCGACGGGCTCTATTTCAATGGCGGCTGGTGCTATGGCGGGTTCAAGGCAACGCCCGCAAGCGGCTGGTGCTTTGCGCATCTGCTCGCCAATGACCAACCGCATTCCGTGGCGACCGCCTATCGGTTCGACCGGTTCCGCAAGGGGCTGATGATCGACGAAAAGGGCATGGGCGCCCAACCGAACCTGCATTGAGGACCTGAGCGATGATTATCAATCACCCCCTGCTGGGGCCGCGAGATTCGCAGGAATTCGTCTATCTTGGCGATGCGAACCTGATCGACCGGCCAGACTGGGCCGCCGAGGGCGCCGTCGATACGTTCCACGACTATCTCTACCAGCGCACGAACCCTGCGGGGCTTCACCAGGAGCTGTGGTTCCACGAACAGGGCGACCGGTCCTGGCTTGTGGTGACCCGCAACACGCTGACCCATGAAATCACCAAAGTCGAGCTGGCCCGCGATGTGGCCCGCGCCCGGGGAAGGTCGAAATGAGCCAGAAGAACCGTCTGTCCGGTGGTCAGCTGAACCGCTCAAAACCGCTGAACTTCACCTTCGATGGGGCGACCTATCAAGGCTATGAGGGCGATACGCTCGCCTCGGCTCTGCTCGCGAATGGCGTGCGGCTGATGGGCCGGTCGTTCAAATATCACCGCCCGCGCGGCCCGATCTCGTCGGGTTCCGAAGAGCCGAACGCGATTGTCGAACTGCGCCAGGGCGCGCGCCAGGAGCCGAACACCCGCGCGACCATTGCGGAACTGTTCGAAGGCCTGAGCGCGAAAAGCCAGAACCATGTCGGTTCGCTGAAATTCGACTTTCTCGCGATCAATGACCGGCTGTCGTCCTTCTTCGCGGCGGGGTTCTATTACAAGACCTTCATGTGGCCGAAGGCGTTTTGGGAAAAACTGTACGAGCCGATGATCCGCCGCGCGGCGGGACTTGGCAGCCTCTCGATGCAGGACGACCCGGATGCCTATGACAAGGGCTTCCTGCATTGCGATCTGCTGGTGATCGGGGCCGGGCCCTCGGGTCTGGCGGCGGCGCTGACGGCGGCACGGTCCGGTGCGCGGGTGATCCTTGCGGATGAGGATTTCACCCCGGGCGGGCGGCTGAACTCTGAGACCTTTACGCTTGGCGATGCCTCGGGCGCGGACTGGGCGAAATCTGCAATTGCCGAGCTTTCGAGCCTGCCGAATGTTCGCATCCTGACGCGGACGGTTGTGATCGGCTCTTTTGATCACGGCATTTATGGTGCGCTGGAGCGGGTGTCGGACCACATCGCGACCCCGGCGTCAGGCAAGCCGCGCCAGATCCTGTGGCGGATCTATTCGCAGCGCGCCGTGCTGGCGGCCGGCGCGACCGAGCGCCCGATTGCGTTCAAAAACAACGACCGTCCCGGCGTGATGCTGGCCGGTGCGATGCGCGCCTATGCCAATCGCTGGGCGGCGACGCCGGGCCAGACGGTCGCGGTCTTCACCAATAATGATGACGGGCTGCGCACGGCATCCGACCTGCTCGCAAAGGGCGTCAAGATCAGTGCGGTGATCGACAGCCGCGCCGATGGCCCTGCCTTCCAGGGGGCCGAGCATCTGCGCGGCGCCGTGGTGACCGATGCGCATGGCCGCCTTGGCCTGTCCTCGATCAGCGTGAAACTTGCCTCGGGCGAGACCCGCCAGATCACAGCCGAGGCGCTTGGCGTCTCGGGCGGCTGGAACCCGAATGTCCATCTGACCTGCCATCAGCGCGGCCTCCCGGTCTGGAATGCAGACCTTGCCGCCTTTGTTCCCGGCACGCTTCCGGTGGGTATGGTTGTTGCAGGCGCGGCGAATGGCCGGCTTTCGACCGCCGGCGCGCTGGCCTCTGGTGCAGAGGCTGCTGCCGAGGCGCTGGAAGGCCTTGGTCTGACGGTGAAATCCGCCGATCTGCCCCAGGCCGAGGATGCGCCGGTGCGCGTTACGCCGCTGTGGTATGTGCCGCATAAGGGCCGCGCCTGGCTCGACCAGCAGAACGATGTCACCGTTAAGGACGTCAAGCTGGCGCATCAGGAAGGCTTCCGCTCGGTCGAGCATCTGAAGCGCTACACCACGATGGGCATGGCGACGGATCAGGGCAAGACCTCGAATATCTCGGGCCTTGCCGTGATGGCCGAGATGACCGGCAAGTCGATCCCGGAAACCGGTACCACCATCTACCGCCCGCCCTATACGCCGGTGCCGATTGCGGCCTTTGCGGGCCGGTCTGCCGGCGCGGATTTCCGCCCGAAACGCCTGACGCCCTCGCATAAATGGGCAGCGGAACAGGGCGCGGTCTTTGTTGAGGTCGGCATGTGGCTGCGCGCCCAGTGGTTCCCGAAAGCGGGCGAGACCACCTGGCGGCAATCGGTCGACCGCGAAGTGCTGGCGACCCGTGGCTCGGTCGGCATCTGCGACGTGACCACGCTGGGCAAGATCGACGTTCAGGGGCCGGATGCGGCAGAGTTCCTCAACCGCATCTATTGCAACCCCTTTGCCAAACTCGGTATCGGCAAGGTCCGCTATGGCCTGATGCTGCGCGAAGACGGTATCGCAATGGATGACGGTACCACGGCCCGTCTGGCCGAGGATCACTTCGTCACCACCACCACCACGGCGAATGCGGTCGGCGTCTACCGCCATATGGAATTCGCCCGGCAATGTCTCTGGCCCGATCTTGATGTGCAGATCATCTCGACCACCGAGGCCTGGGCGCAGTTTTCGGTCGCCGGACCCAATGCCCGCAAGCTCCTGCAAAAGATCGTCGATCCGGAATTCGACATCTCGAACGAGGCCTTCCCCTATATGGGCTGCGGCGAGATCACGGTTTGTGGCGGCCTCAGGGCGCGGCTGTTCCGGATCTCCTTCTCGGGAGAGCTGGCCTATGAAATCGCAGTGCCGACCCGTTATGGCGACGGCCTTGTCCGCGCCATGATGGAGGCCGGGCGCGAGTTCAATGCCCTTGTCTATGGCACCGAAGCGCTCGGCGTCATGCGGATCGAGAAAGGCCATGCGGCGGGGAATGAGCTGAACGGCACCACTTCGGCGCTGAACCTCGGTATGGCCGGCATGGTCAACAAGAAGAAGGACTCGATCGGCTCGACCCTGTCGGAACGAGAGGGGATGAACCGCGAGGGCGCCTATAATCTCGTGGGCTTCCAGCCGGTTGATGCGACGAAACCCCTGCTTGGCGGGATGCATTTCATCAACCAGGGCGCGCCGGCCGATGCGAAGAATGACCAGGGCTATATGACCTCGGTCGCGTTTTCACCCTCGCTCGGCCATTCGATCGGCCTTGGCTATCTGAAAGACGGTGCCGCCCGCAAAGGCGAGACGCTGCGCGCCGTGAACCCGCTGGCGGGAGAGGAGACGCTGGTCAAAGTCGTCTCCGCCCATTTTGTCGACCCGGAAGGAGAACGTCTCCGTGGCTGATCCCGTTCTGAAAATGAGCCCGCTCAAACCGATCACCCAGCTGGGGGGCGACCTGCCCCGCAAGGACAGCTTCCCCGGCCTGACCATCACTGAGCGGACCGACACCGCCCTGGCCTCGCTGTCCGCGCGGCAGGGGAAACCGGCAGAGTTCCATGCGGCGGCCAGGGCATTCTTTGGCTTCGATCTGCCCGCTCCGGCGCGCAGTGCAACGGGCGGCGCCTATACCGCGATCTGGACCGGGCCGGAGCAATGGTTCATCGAGGCGCCTTTCGCCACGCATGAAGACATCGCGCCGATCCTGAAACGCGGCTTCGGCGATAGCGCATCGATCACCGAACAGACCGATGGCTGGGGTGGATTCGATCTGGAAGGCGAGGGTGCCCTTTCCGTTTTCGAACTTCTCTCGAACCTCGATCTGGGGAAACTGCCCTCAGGTGGCGCCAGCCGTACAGTTATCGAACATCTGGGCTGTATCCTGGTCTGTCGTGCAGCGGGGAAGAGCTACACCGTCTATGGCGGGCGTTCCTCGGCGGCCTCGCTGCATCATGCGCTGATGACTGCAGCGAAATCGGCGCTCTGATCCGCGGCGCCGCACGAGGTTGGAACTGCGGAGAGGGGGCTCTGCCCCCTCGCCCCCGGGATATTTAGAGACAGAAAATAGCAAGATTTCTTCTGTATTATTTTCTGTCTCTTAAATATCCCCGCCGGAGGCTTCCGCATCCGGACAGAAGCGGGCGGCCCGCATCGTGCGGGGTCAGACCGCCGGGAGCGGCGCGTTTTCCTTCACCCGGAACTGATTGGCCTGTTTGCGGTCCTCTTGCGGGGTCACCCCGAAGGCCTGGGCATAATGGCGCACGAGGGGGGTGGTGCTGGCATAGCCCACCGCCAGCGCAATTTCCGTGATCGTGTCGTTGGAATAAAGCGCCATTTGCCGCGCTTTTTTCAGCCGGAGCAGCCGGTAATATTTCAGCGGGCTCTGGCCGGTTGACCGTTTGAACGAGCGGTCGAGCTGGCGTGAGGAGAGGTCCACCGCCTCGGCGACCTCGGCGATCTGGATCGGGTCTTCGATATGTTCGGCGAAAAGCCGGATCGCGCGGGCCACGGGAGGGGGCAGCATATCCTCGGTGCGGTCCGAGCGGAGCGTCGGGGTCTTTTGTTCGACCTCCTCGCCGCGCATGAAAGGGTGCTGGAACCAGCAGGCCACTTCCGTCATCGCCTCGGGGCCGAGCTGTTCCTCGATCAGCCGCAGCATCAGATCAAACACAGCGGTGGCCCCGGCGGCGGTCAGGCGGCCGCGGTCGATGGTGATCACCTTTTCCGACGCGATCACGCCGGGGAATTCGGTTTTGAACGCGGCCTCATAACACCAGTGGACCGAGGTTTTATGTCCGTCGAGCAGGCCGGAGCGGGCCAGCGGGAAGATGCCGCCCGAGAAGGCGCCGATCCCGGTGCCATGGCGCGCGAGCCGGCGCAGCACCGCATTTGAGCCGCGGGCATTGCTGAACTTCCCCGCCGGGCCCGACAGGATATAAAGCTGGTCGCAATCCGCGAGATCGGCCAGCGCCAGATCGGGATCGAAACCGACCTCGGCAGACGAGACCACGCGGCTTGCGGTCTCGCCGACCACACTCCAGCGAAAAGCGCGTTTGCCGGTGATCTCATTGGCCGCGCGCAGGGGCTCGATGGCCGAGGTCAGGCAGGCCATCGGAAAGCCCGGAAAGATCAGAAAGCCCAGATGCAGGCCGCTTTCATCCTGGTTCATGTTTCTTATTCTCTCAGGAAACATTTATCGCTAGCATAGTCATATTTTACGGCCATGATACAAGCTCCGTCAGTGGACCGGCAGGTCCGGGCCGACAAGGCCTGACGGCAAACTGTGGGAAACAGAGGGATTTGATGAGCAGCCGACCGAAGAAAGCAGAGCCCGCCAAGCCACTTCGCTCCCTCTCCCAGGATCCGCACCGGGTTTCCGAGCCGCGCGAGAAAGTGCTCGAGGTGGCCATTGGCCGCGCCGTGCGCAGCTTTCGCCGCCAGAAGGGGATGACGGTCGCTGATCTCTCAAAGCAGACGGGGCTCTCGATCGGCATGGTCTCGAAGATCGAAAATGGCATCACCTCGCCCTCGCTTACCACGCTGCAGGTGCTGGCCCATGCGCTTTCCGTGCCGCTGACCTCGTTCTTTCGCCGCTATGAGGAAAACCGTCAGGTCATGCATGTGAAATCGGGCGAGGCGGTGATTACTGAGCGCGCCGGCACGCGGGCGGGCCATCAATACAGCCTTCTTGGCCATATCGGCGAGAATGCCAGCGGTGTGATCGTCGAACCCTATCTGATCACGCTCAACGAGCAATCCGATATCTTCCCGACCTTCCAGCATGACGGGATCGAGCTTCTCTATATGCTGGAAGGCGAGGTGGTCTACCGCCATGGCGAGCAGACCTTCCTGATGCAGCCCGGCGACAGCCTGTTCTTTGACGCCGATGCACCACATGGGCCGGAAAAGCTGAACACGCTGCCGGCACGCTATCTTTCGGTGATCTCCTATCCGCAGGCGAACTGAGGCTGACAGATGCGGGAGCGGAGCGCAGAGGTGAAATCTATGGATATTGGCGCAATGGCCGGGGCGATCCTGGCCTGTGACCGGCGGGCGCTGGCGCGGGGGATCACCCTGATCGAAAGCGCGCGGCCTGACCATCGGGAACAGGCGGTGGAGCTGATCTCCGCGCTGCGCGCCTCGGGGCGTCAGGCGCTGCGGCTGGGGCTTTCGGGCACGCCGGGGGTGGGGAAATCCACCTTTATCGAGGCTTTCGGCATGAAGCTCGCCGAGACCGGCAAAAAGATCGCGGTTCTCGCGGTGGATCCGTCTTCGGCGCGGTCGGGGGGCTCGATTCTGGGCGACAAGACCCGGATGGAGCAGCTTTCCCGCCACCCGAATGCCTATATCCGCCCTTCGCCCAGCCAGGCCCATATGGGCGGTGTGGCGCGGCGCACCCGTGAGGCGGTGGCTTTGTGCGAGG
This sequence comes from Paracoccus sp. IB05, assembly GCF_016405985.1. Taxonomy (GTDB): domain Bacteria; phylum Pseudomonadota; class Alphaproteobacteria; order Rhodobacterales; family Rhodobacteraceae; genus Pseudogemmobacter. The sequence continues at coordinate 2,147 of NZ_JAEFCF010000026.1, read as the reverse complement.
CGGCCGGCTTTGATCTCGTGCTGATCGAGACGGTGGGCGTCGGCCAGTCCGAGACCATGGTGGCCGAGATCTGTGATGTGTTTTTGCTTCTCATGGCACCGGCAGGCGGCGATGAGCTGCAAGGGGTCAAGCGCGGCATCATGGAAATGGCCGATATGATTCTGGTCAATAAGGCGGATGGCGACCTGCTGGCGACCGCGACCCGTACCGTGGCCGATTATGCCGGCGCGCTGCGGCTGTTGCGCAAGCGCGCGCAGGACCCCGAAGGCTTCCCCAAAGCGATGCCGGTTTCCGCCTATAGCGGCGCAGGGCTCGACAAGGCCTGGGACGAGATGACCCGGCTTGCCACCTGGCGCAAGGACCAGGGCCATTGGGCGCGCAGGCGGTCGGAACAGGCGGCGCATTGGTTCGGGGAGGAAGTGCGCCACGGGCTTTTGGCGGTGCTGGAGCGGGAACCGGCAAAGGGTATCCTCGCCCGGCTCGGGGCTCAGGTCGCGGCCGGAGAAGCCACGCCCGAGGCCGCCGCGCGGCAGATGATGGCAGCGCTTGGGCGCCCGGTATGAAAGCTGCCTGACAGCTGCGTTTCCCGGCGGCTTCCCGCGGTGAATCGCTTGACGCCGGAGCGGATTCCCCGTATTTGCCCCAGGATCGAATTCGGACAGCGGGGGGATTCCCTTGGGTTTGTCCTTTGAACACAGCGCAAGCTGACCCAATACAGCGAAAGCTGACCAGACCTGAAGGATACCGCAATGTCGCGCGTTTGCGAACTGACGGGCAAAGGCCCGATGACCGGCAACACGGTCAGCCATGCGAATAACAAGAACCGTCGTCGTTTCCTGCCGAACCTGAATGAGGTTTCGCTGGCATCCGACGTGCTCGGCAAAACCTATACCCTGCGCATCTCGGCAGCCGCACTGCGGACCGTGGATCACCGCGGCGGTCTGGACGCGTTCCTCGCGCGCGCCAAGGATGCAGAGCTCTCCTCGGATGCGCTGAAGATCAAGCGCGATATCGAGAAAGCACAAGCCGCCGCCTGAGGCGTGCCGGGCTTCACGCAGCAGTGGGGCCCCTGGTGAGATTTAAACCCCGTCCGGGTAACGCCCGGGCGGGGTTTTCTGTTGTCGGATCCGGGCGATGCGCTGGCTGAAACGGGGTGGACGGCGGCAGCATGACAGCCGAAGACTGCGTGCAGAGCCACCGCCTGGAGCCAGCATGTCCGACCATAAGCCGCCTTCGACCCTGACCCGTGCCCGCCGTCAGCATGGGATGGCCAGCTATGACCCGGAGGTGATCCGTGATGTGCTGGACCGCATTCCGCTGGCCCATATCGGCCATCTGATCGACGGGCAGCCGGTGGTGACCGCGACGCTGCAATGGCGGATCGGCGACCGGATTTACTGGCATGGATCTTCGGCCAGCCGGATGATCAAGGCGGCGTCTGGCGCGAAGGTCTGTGTCACGGTGACGGCGGTGGATGGAATGGTACTGGCGCGCTCAGGGCTGGAACATTCAACGCAATATCGTTCGGTGATGGTCTTTGGCGAGGCGGTCCTGCTGCACGACCCGGGCGAGAAAGAGGCCGCGCTGAAGGCGATGATGGAGCGGCTATTCCCCGGCCGCTGGGACACTTTGCGCCCGATGACGGTGCAGGAGCTGAAGGCGACGGCGGTCTTGTCACTGCCGATCTCGGAGGCCTCGGCCAAGATCAGCGCCGGCGATCCGACCGACCCGCCGGAAGATGCCGGCTGGCCGGTCTGGGCCGGCGTTCTGCCGATGCAGATGGTGATGGGGGCGCCGCGCCCGGCCCCTGACCTGGCGCCCGGGCTTGCCGCTGATCCGCCCTCTTATCTGCGCGATTTCACCTTCGGTTGAACAGGAAGGCTGTCGCCCCTTCTTGACCTTTCCGCTCCCGAGGCCCCCTATCGCGTTCAGGGGGGGCGGTCCTGGATCCGGCCCCGGCCAGCAGATCGGGGCGGAAACCGGGCCTTGGGGGAAATCCCGGCCAGGGGCACAGACCGCCCGAAGCAAGGGAGGAATGTGTCATGTCAGGTCCGGTTACGAGCCGCGCGCCATCATTGGAGTTTTCGGCGGGCGCGCATGTTGATGCTGCGGGCTATGCGCGTCTTTATGGCGAATCGATTGGGTCT
>NZ_JAEFCF010000025.1 GCF_016405985.1 Paracoccus sp. IB05 | reverse complement strand
CCGCCTCCGGGCATTGCGGGGGCCCTCCATTCCGTCCCCCCATCGGCCTGACCAGATGACGCGCCTTGCGCTGCCCCTGATATTCCTTGCGCTCTGCCTCGCCTCCGTCCTGACCGGCGTGAGCCGCATGAGCCTGGCCTCCCTCTGGGCCTTCGAGGCCGGAGCCTGGCTTACCCTGACCGCAAGCCGGCTGCCGCGTCTTGCGGCGGTGGTGCTCAGCGGCGCCGGGCTGGCGGTTTGTGGCATCATCCTGCAGCAGATCCTCAGAAACCGCTTTGTCGAACCCGCCACCACCGGCGGGCTGGAGGCCGCGAAACTCGGGATCCTTGTCGCGATCACGCTGGCGCCGGGGCTGGGCCAGGTCAGCCGCATGGCGCTGGCGATGGTGTTTTGCCTGGCCGCGAGCCTGATCTTCGTCGCGATCATCAGCCGCATCCGGTTTCGCGACACGGTTTTCGTGCCGGTTGCCGGATTGATCTACGGCGCCGTGCTGGGGGCCATCGCCGAATTCTACGCCTGGTCGCATAACATCTTGCAAGACATGCAGGGCTGGATGCTGGGCGATTTCTCGCGGATCGTGCAGGGGAATTACGAGATCATCTGGCTGATCCTGCCGGTCGTCGTGGTGACCTATGCCTTTGCCCGCCGCTTCACCCTTCTGGGGATGGGCGAGGAAACGGCGACCAGCCTCGGGCTCAGCTATGGCGCGATGGTGGCGCTTGGCCTTTTGCTGGTTTCAGCCACGGTGGCGGCGACGGTGATCGCGGCCGGGACCATTCCCTTTGTCGGACTGGTGATCCCGAACCTTGTGCGGCTGACCCGTGGCGACAATCTCGCGCGGACCCTGCCGCTGGCCGCAACCGGCGGCGCAACCTTGCTGCTGGCCTGCGACCTGATCGGGCGCGTGGTGATCTGGCCCTATGAGGTGCCGGTCGGGCTGACCGTCGGCGGGATCGGCGGGCTGATCTTCCTTGCGCTGATCCTTCGGAGGCGGAGATGACCCGCCCCCTTGCGATCACCGCAGCGCTGATTGCTCTGGCCCTGCTCTATGTGGCATTGGGGTCGGGCCTCGATTTCGGCTATGTCATCCCGCGCCGCCTGATCAAACTTGCCGCAATGGTGACCGGCGGCATTGCGGTCGCACTGGCCTCGATCACCTTCCAGACCCTTGCGGGCAACCGCATCCTGACCCCCGCCGTCATGGGCTATGAGGCGGTCTGCCTGATGATGCAGGCGCTGCTGGTTCTGATCCTCGGCACCGGGAGCCTGATACTCTGGGGTGGTCAGGGGTCGATCCTGATCACGCTGGCGGCCATGCTGGCCTGGTCTTTCCTGCTGCATCACTGGCTGTTTCGCCGCGCGCGGGGCGATATCTGGTTCCTGATGCTGGTGGGAATCGTGCTGACCATGCTGATTTCCACCTTCACCCAGTTCATCCAGCTGCGGATCAGCCCGGGAGAGTTCGCGGTCTTCCAGGGGTTTGCCCAGGTCTCGTTCGAACGGGTCGAGACCACGCGTCTGATCGTCTCGGCCCTCGCCCTGACCCTGGTCGCGGCGCTGATCTGGCGCCGGGTGCCGGTGCTGGATGTGATGGCGCTTGGCCGCGACCAGGCGATCTCACTGGGCGTCGACCACGGGCGCGAGACCCGCCGTCTTCTGGCGCTGATCGCGGTCCTGGTGGCAATATCCGTCAGCCTGATCGGCCCCACCGCGTTCATGGGGATCTTCGTTGCCAATGCCGCCCGCGCCATAGCGCGCGGTCCCGGCCACCGCCAGACGCTGCCGGCTGGTGCAGCCGTGGCCATCGGGCTTTTCCTGCTGGCCGATCTGGCAGCAGCGCAGGTCTTCGACCACCGCACGACGGTCGGCATCCTGATCAACCTCACCTGCGGCGCCTGGTTCCTGCTTTTGATGCTGCGCCGCCGGAGCTTTGCATGACCCCCCTTATACGCCCCTGGACACCGCCATGATCACCACCACTGACCTCTCGATGAAACATGGCAGCCGCCTTGTGCTGTCAGGGCTGACGACCGCTTTCCCCCGGGGGCAGCTCAGTGCCGTCATCGGGCCGAACGGCGCCGGGAAATCGACGCTTCTGATGCTGATGGCCCGCCTCGCGCGCCCTTCCAGCGGCAGGGTCACCGTCGCTGGGCAGGATATTGCCACGCTCCCACCTGCCGCTTTCGCCCGCCAGGTCGCGACCCTGCGCCAGTCGCCCGGCGTCGATCTGCGGCTGACGGTCGGGGATCTGGTCGCCTTTGGCCGTTTTCCCTATAGCCGGGGCCGCCTTGATGCCGCCGACCGCCGCGCGATTGACGAGGCCATTGCGCGGCTCGCGCTCGGTCCTTTGCGCGACACGCTGATCGACGAGCTGAGCGGCGGCCAGCGCCAGATGGCTTTCCTTGCCATGACCATCGCCCAGGACACGCCCTGCCTTTTGCTCGACGAGCCGCTGAACAATCTCGATATCCGTCATGCCGCCGGCATCATGCGCGCGCTGCGTGACCTTTGCGCGGATCGTGGCCGCAGCGTGATCGCGGTGATCCATGACATCAATTTCGCGGCCAACAGCGCCGACCATATCCTCGCCTTGAAATCCGGGCGGCTGCATTCCGCAGGCCCGGTCGATCAGGTCATCACCGAACCCAATCTGCAAGACCTCTACGGTCTCGATTTCCGGATCCTGCCACGCCCGCAGGGGCGGATCTGCGATTATTTCACCCCGAAAGGAGAACCGGCATGACCCGTTCCAATCCTCTGAGCCGCTGGCTTATCGTCCTGGCCGGCAGCTGCCTTATTGCTCCATCGGTCGCGGCGGCCGAAACCTTTACCCCGGTGACGATTGAGCACGCGCTTGGCACCACTGTGATTGAAAGCCGCCCCGAACGTGTGGTGGCGCTGGATATGAACGAGCTGGATTTCCTCGACCGGCTTGGTGTGCCGGTGGTTGGCACCGCCAGGGATTTCGTGCCACATTTCCTGGCGAAGTACCGCGATGACCCTGCGGTGGCCGATGTGGGCATGATCGTGCAGCCCAATGTCGAAAAGGTCCACGCCCTGCAACCGGACCTCATCCTGATGACCTCGCTCCAGGCCGCGCATTACCCCGAGATGAGCAGCTTTGCCCCGGTGATCCATTATGATGTCGATTACCGTGACAGCAGCTCGGGCCATATCCAGGTGGTCGAGGACCATTTCCTGACACTGGCGCGGATCTTTGGCAAAGAGGATCTGGCGAAAGACGAGATCGCCGCGCTGGAAGCCAGGATCGCTGCGCTCCGCGGCCTGACCGAAGGCCGCGCGGAGCGCGCATTGCTGGTCTTGCATAACAATGGCGGCTTTTCGGCCTTTGGACTGAAATCGCGCTATGGCTTTGTTTTTGATGCCTTGGGGGTAAAGGCGGCCAATGAGGCGGCCGAGACCGGGCTGCATGGCCAGCCCGTCACCAGCGAATTCATCCAGGCCACCAACCCCGACATTATCTATGTGATCGACCGCACCGCCGTGATGGAACACCGCCCGGTGCTGGATGCCGCCACCATCGAAAACCCGCTCTTGCGCGAGACCGCGGCCTGGAAGGCGGGCAAGGTGATCTTTGTCGACCCCGAGGCCTGGTATACCACGGCGGCCAGCATCACCCCGCTTGAGATCATCATCGACGATATCCGCAAGGGCTATGAGTGAAGGCCAGCCCCGCGCAGTCCGCAACCGGGCGCGCGTGGTCCTTGCCATGCCTGCCCCGGGCTGCGAAACCCCTGATGTCGCTTTCCCTGCGAAAAGGAACCGGTTCGATGCTGCAAAAACCCGTCGCACAGGGCCTCTACGAAATCGTCCACTCAGCCCGCCAGGGCGCGGTGTTTGTCGCCTCTGCCGGGGGGCGCGGCGAGGGCGACCCGCCGGCGCAGATCCTGAAACTCGACCCCGGAACCCTGGAGCCACTGGCCCGGATCGCGCTGCCGGGCAAAGGCTTTGGACTTGCGCTCGATGATGCGGCGGACCGGCTTTACATCACCGACGCGACCGATGCCTCGGTCACCGTGGTCGATACCGCGACGGGCACGGTGACGGGCCAGGTGCGGCTGGCAGAGAAGACCACCGATGCCGAGGGGCGCACGGGCTTTCCCTTTCATTGCCGCGAACTGGCGCTGGATACCACCGCGGGCAAGCTCTACGCGCCCTGCCATTCGATGCAGGACAGCGTGCTATGTGTGATCGACACCGCCCGGCTTGAGGTCGAGGCCCGGCTGACCGGGTTCGGCTTTGTCGCGACCGGCATCGCGACCGACCCGTCGCGCCAGCGGCTCTTCCTCTCGAATGCCGAAGGCCAGGTGATCACCCTCGCGACCGACACAGGACAGATCACCAGGACTGTGGCGACAGCGGGGGATCAGCTGATGAACATCGCGCTGGATCCGGCGGGAGGCAGGGTTTTCGCGACCGATCAGGGGCATGAGTTCTTTGAAACCCTCTGGGCGCGGCACCTGCCCGGCTACAGCCGCAAAGGGTCAGGGAACCAGCTTCTGGTTCTCGATGCCGAGACCGGTGCGACGATCCGCCAGATCCCGACCGGCGCCGGCCCGCTTGCGGTGCTTTATGACGCAGGCCGGCAACTCATCTGCGTCACCGAGCGCAGCGGCGCGGCGGTCAGCCTCTTCGACAGCGAAAGCTATGCGCTGAAAGACCGGATCACGCTTGAGGGGCACCCGAACAGCCTCGCCCTCGATGACCGGAACGGCATTCTTTACGTGACGGCCAAACAGGGCGAGACCGGCAGGCCGGAAGAACCCGACCTCGTGGCGCGCATCGCGCTGTAACTCCACCCTGCCCTTGCCCGTTCCGGTCTTCGCAGGCAAGAAAGGCCAAGGTTGCACGGGGTGGACAGGATGGATCACGACACAGACGCCCTGGTGATCGGGGCCGGCCCCGCCGGGCTGATGGCGGCGGAAGAGCTCGCGAGGGCCGGGCGCCGCGTGGTGATCTGCGAGGCAAAGCCCAGCCCCGCGCGCAAATTCCTGATGGCCGGGAAATCCGGGCTGAACCTGACCAAAGACGAGCCGCTGGCCGCGTTCACCGCATCTTACAGCCCGCCGGACTGGCTGGCGCCGATGCTGGCGGAATTCGGGCCGGGCGAGGTGATGGAGTTTGCGCGCAGCCTGGGCCAGGAGGTGTTTACCGGATCTTCCGGCCGGGTCTTTCCGGTGGCGATGAAGGGCTCGCCATTGCTGCGCGCATGGCTTGCACGGCTGGCATCCCTCGGGGCAGAGCTGCGCCCCCGCTGGCGCTGGAGCGGGTTCGAGGGGGCGGCCTTTCGCTTTGACACCCCGGAGGGCCGCCGGATGCTGACGCCCCGCGTCACCGTGCTGGCTTTGGGCGGCGCGAGCTGGGCGCGGCTTGGGTCGGACGGCGCCTGGACGCCCTGGCTGTCCGCACGAGGCGTGGACATTGCCCCCTGGCAGCCCGCGAATATGGGGCTGTCGCTCACCTGGTCGGCCCATATGGAACGTCATTTCGGCCAGCCGGTCAAAGGCGTTTCCCTGAGCGCCGGAGGCATGACCAGCCGGGGCGAATTCGTGGTCTCGGCACGGGGCCTCGAAGGGGGCGGTCTCTATGCGCTGTCACGCCCCTTGCGGGAAGGCGCAGATCTTGTGCTGGATCTGCTGCCCGCGCTGTCAGAGCCTGAGATTGCGGCGCGGCTGGCGAAGATGCGGGCCGGCGAAACGCTGGTGAACCGGTTGCGCAAGCTGGGCCTTGCGCCGGTGCTGGTGGCGCTGGTGATGGAATTCGCGCGCGACGCTCCGCTTGCGGCGCTGAAACGGCTGGTGATCCGCCATGACGGCCCGCGCCCGCTGGATGAGGCAATCTCGGTCGCGGGCGGTATCCGGCGCACCGCGCTGAGCCAGGATCTGGAGCTGACCGCCCTGCCCGGGGTCTTTGCCTGTGGCGAGATGCTGGACTGGGAAGCGCCGACCGGGGGCTATCTGCTGACCGGCTGCCTTGCTACGGGCCGATGGGCGGGGCAGGCGGCGGCGCGGATCGGCTGAGCATGCAAGCGGGGCTTTTACACCCCCCGCAGAGTATTTGTGTCAGGAGGAGCGCATATGGTCGCAGACCCTGTGATGGCGGTCATCCGGTGATCTTCCACCTCGCTCTCTCTTGCGCGACGGTTCGGGCGAAGGCGCCAGGGGCAGGCTTCGCCAGGCCGCTTTACTGCAGCGGGACCTGATAACGCTCAGATCCGGTCTTTGCGTGCGGCGGTGGCGGCATCTCCGGTATTGGGCGTGCCCGCCGGCTCGATCAGCAGGATCGAGGCCTCTTCCGCCGCCATCGGGCAATGTTCGACACCTTTCGGAACGACGTAAAGCTCGCCCGGGTTCAGAGTGACATTGCCATCCCTGAGCTGGATCGTGACCTGGCCGTCGAGCACAAGAAAGAAATCATCGGTATCGGCATGCGCATGCCAGGTGAACTCGCCTTTGATCTTCACCAGCATGACGTCATGGCCATTGAAATCGCGGATGATTTTCGGCGACCAATGATCCTGGAACAGCGCAAGTTTGTCGCGCAGGTTGATCGCGACAGGCGCTTTGCTCACCGGCTCAGCCCGCCCGGCAGGTTCGGCAGGTCAAGCGCGCCAAAGCCGTAATGTTTCAGCCAGCGCAGGTCGGATTCAAAGAAGGCGCGCAGATCGGGGATGCCGTATTTCAGCATGGCAATCCGGTCGATCCCCATACCGAAGGCAAAGCCCTGCCATTTATCGGGGTCGATGCCGCCGGCTGCCAGCACCTTCGGATGCATCATACCGGAGCCGAGGATCTCCATCCATTTGTCGCCCTCGCCGATGCGGAGCTGGCCGCCGACATTGGAATAGCGGATATCGACCTCAGCCGAAGGCTCCGTAAAGGGGAAATGCGAGGCGCGGAAGCGGAGTTCGACCTTGTCGACCTCGAAAAAGGCGCGGCAGAATTCCTCAAGCACCCATTTCAGATTGGCCATCGAGATGTCGCGGTCGATGGCCATGCCTTCGACCTGGTGGAACATCGGCGTATGGGTCTGGTCCATATCCATGCGGTAGACACGGCCCGGGGCGATGACGCGGATCGGCGCGCCCTGGTCCAGCGCCGCGCGGATCTGCACGGGGCTGGTATGGGTGCGCAGCACATGCGGCGGGCGGTTGTCGCCTTCGGCGCGGTGCATGAAGAACGTGTCATGCTCCTGGCGCGCGGGGTGTTCCGGCGGGATGTTCAGCGCGTCGAAATTATACCAGTCGCTTTCGACCTGCGGGCCTTCGGCGACCGAGAACCCCATATCGGCGAAGATCGCGGTCAGCTCGTCCATCACCTGAGAAACCGGATGGATGCTGCCCTGACGGCGCGGGTGGCCCGGCAGCGTGACATCAAGCCATTCGGATTTCAGCCGCTCGTCCAGCGCCGCATCGGACAGCGCGGATTTGCGGGCGCGAAGGGCTGTGTCGATCTCGGTCTTCAGCTCGTTCAGATGTGCGCCGGCGGCCTTGCGTTCCTCCGGGTCCATCTTGCCCAGACCCGCCATCAGCGCGGAAATCTCGCCCTTCTTGCCAAGCGCGGCAAGGCGCACCTCTTCCAATGCGGCCTCATCGGCGGCACCGGCCACGGCTCCGATATATTTGCCACGGATTTCGGTCAGATCCATCGGAGCCCCCGGGTTAGATACGGCTGAATTGCGGCTCTGGGACTAGCCGGGCGGGGCCGCGATTGCAAGGGTCGCAGGGTCCGGGATTTGTGGTTCAAAAGGTCCGGCGCCGCGCTCAGTCGCCATAGGGCGGCGGCAGTTCGGAGGAGGGGCAGAAACTGTAATCCAGATCCATCAGCCCGTCGAAGATGTGAAACGCCTGCTGATTGCGGATCTCGATCACGCCTTCATTCAGGCTTTCAAGGCCGGTCTCCGCCTCGGCGCAGGTCACGGCATAGCTGTAACGCGCACCGCCCTCAGAGGTGAGGCCTTCGAAACTGCACATCCCATAGCGATTGTTGAAACCGCCCGCATGAAGGTAGATCAGCGTCGCGTCATTGCCGCTGCCACATTCCTCGCCGGCCTCGACATAATAGCCCTCCTGCAGCGGCAGACCCTCCGCAGCCAGGGCAGGGACAGCCAGCAGCGGGCTGAGCAATGCGGCGGCGATGGCTGGGACAAAGCGGTGAGACATCTGTTCTTCCTTCGAAAACTCTCGCTCCATCCCTGACGACGGACGGGTATAAAGACAAATGACATTGCCCGTCATGAGGTATGAGCGGCAGGAAACGGCGCAAAAGAAAACCCGCGCAAAAGCGCGGGTTTCCGGATCATTTCGCTTTTCGTCAGGCCGGATCAGGCCAGAGCAGCGCGGGCCTTGTCGGCGATCGCGTTGAACGCCTCCGGCTCATGCACGGCGAGATCGGCGAGGACTTTGCGGTCCACTTCGATCCCGGCTTTCGCGAGACCGTCGATCAGGCGCGAATAGGTGAAGGCCGGGTCGAACAGGCGGACAGCAGCGTTGATACGCTGGATCCACAGAGCGCGGAACTGCCGCTTGCGGACCTTACGGTCGCGGGTGGCGTATTGCTGCGCCTTGTCAACGGCTTGCGTTGCAGTGCGGAAATTCGTCGAACGGGCGGCATAGTAGCCCGAAGCCGCCTTGATCACCTTGCGGTGGCGGGCGTGGGTCACCTTACCGGATTTAACGCGGGACATCTGTGTCTCTCCTTACCGGTTATAGGGCATGTATTTTTTGACGATCTTCGCGTCGGAATCGTCCAGGATCATGGTCCCGGTCGCCTGACGGATGAAGGTCGTCGAACGTTTGATCATGCCGTGGCGCTTACCGGCCACACCGGCCTTCACACGCCCCGAGGCGGTGAAGGAGAACCGCTTTTTAGCAGCGGATTTCGTCTTCATTTTGGGCATTTTACACTCCAGTGTTTTCACGCGCGACGCGGCATGCCACTTCCGCCGGTCTCGCGGTTCTTCCGAAGCCGTCCCTATAGGGGGTTCCGTCTCGCGGGGCAAGGGCCAATCGGCCCCGCCCGTCAGGGCATCTGCCACTCGTCCGTCAGGGCATTTTCGCAACCGCCCGTCAGGGCAAATAGCGGGCGACGACAGTGAGCATGACACCGGGAATTTCCGCCGGCCGGTAGCCGCCGGGCTTTTGCGTCCAGGCCACAATCAAAAGCGCCGCCGAGAGGATCACCATAAGCGTTCCCATCCGCGGCGCCCTTCCGTCAACCCAGCCTGCAAGCATCGTGGGGATGGTAAGAACCGCCATCACGATTCCCACCGTCAGCAACAGATCCGAATCCACGTTGCCCCCGCCCAAAAACCTTTGTTCGGGTTCAGGTTAGCCGGGATCGACGCGCGAAATCAATCTTTCATCACAGGGCGCAACCCTGAGGATATTGGTCGAACCGGGCACGTTGAACGGCACGCCCGCTGTGACCACGATCTGATCCTTTTCATCGGCGAAGCCAGCCGAGCGCGCAGCACGGATCGCGGACAGCACCGCGCCCTTGAAGCGCTCCTGCTCCGGTACGATCACGCAATGCACCCCCCAGGTCAGCGCAAGGCGGCGCGCGGTCGAGACCAGCGGCGTCAGCGCGATCACCGGCACATGCGGCCGCTCGCGTGCGACAAGGCTCACGGTCTGGCCGGACTGGCTGAAACAGGTGATGGCCTTGATATCGGTGGCCTCGGCGATCTCACGCGCGGCGGCGACGATCCCATCGGCCACGGTCTCGCGCTTGACCACGCGGCTGGCGTCGATGATCGAAAGATAGGTCGGATCGGCCTCGACCGAACGCGCCACATTGTCCATCGTGGTGACGGCCTCGATGGGGAACTTGCCGGCCGCCGATTCCGCCGAGAGCATCACCGCATCGGCGCCCTCATAGATCGCGGTCGCCACATCCGAGACTTCGGCGCGGGTCGGCATCGGGTTTTCGATCATCGATTCGAGCATCTGGGTCGCAACGATCACCGGCTTGGCCGCAGCGCGCGCCTTGCGCACCAGGCGTTTCTGGATCGGCGGCACCGAATAGACCGGCAGCTCGACGCCAAGATCGCCGCGCGCCACCATGATCCCGTCGGAAACCGCGAGGATTTCCTCATAGGCCTTCACCGCAGCGGGCTTTTCGATCTTCGAGAGGATCGCGGCGCGGCCTTTGGCAAGGGCGCGGGCTTCAAGCACGTCTTCGGCGCGCTGCACGAAGGAAAGCGCCAGCCAGTCGACACCGAGCTCACAGACGAATTCCAGATCCTTGCGGTCTTTTTCGGACAGAGCCGCCAGCGGCAGCACCACGTCCGGCACGTTCACGCCCTTGCGGTTCGAGATCACGCCGCCGACCTCGACCACGCAATCGGCGAAATCCTTACCGCATTCGGCGACTTTCAGCCGGATCTTGCCGTCATTGACCAGCAGCGACGCGCCGGGTTCCAGGGCTGCAAAAATCTCGGGATGCGGCAATTGCACCCGGGTCGCATCGCCCGGCGTCGCGTCGAGATCGAGGCGGAATTTCGCGCCATCGGCGAGATCATAGCCGCCATCCGTGGCAAAGGCGCCAACCCGCAGTTTCGGCCCCTGAAGATCGGCCAGAATGCCGATCGGGCGGCCAAGATCATGTTCGACCTGGCGAATGATGGTATGACGTTCACGGATGTCGTCATGGGTGCCATGGCTCATATTCAGGCGGAACACATCGGCTCCGGCGGTGAACAGCTGGCAGATCATGTCATAGGTGCTGGAAGCCGGGCCCAGCGTTGCCACAATCTTCACGTTACGGTGACGGCGCATATGCCATCCTCCTGTCTCGGGTTTCGCGTTACGATGTGGGCCAACCGCGTTATGGCGCAGAATGTTAGCGCCCGCAACAGAACGATTTGTGACGCGGGACCTTTCCTTCCCCTGGCGCTCGACCAGGGCGTGGGGTTAGGATAGCCCGGTAAAATATCGGGCAGATTAACAGGCGGGATCAGCAGACCAATGCAGCATGAGGCGTTCCGGATCGAGGGCGAGGACCGCCCCGGCCCCTGGCTGGTGACCTGTGACCATGCGACAAACCGGGTGCCGGACTGGGTCGCGGGCGGCAGTCTCGGCCTTCCCGCCGCTGACATGGCGCGCCATATCGCCTTTGACCCCGGCGCGCTCGGCCTGTCGCGCGCTTTGGGCGCGGCGCTGGACAGCCCGGTGATTTCCTCGGATTTCTCGCGGCTGGTGATCGACCCGAACCGGGGCGAGGATGATCCGACGCTGGTGATGCGGCTTTATGACGGATCGGTTGTTCCCGCGAACCGCCGCATCGGCCAGGACGGGATCACCGAACGGCTCAACCGGCTTTACCGCCCCTATCATGCCGCGCTGGAGCGGCTGGCGGCGGCGCCCTCGTCTTCACTCTCGCCTTCCGGCCCGCGTGCCATTGTCGCGATCCATTCCTTCACGCCCTGCCTGCGCGGCCGCCCGCCCCGGCCCTGGCATGTCGGCGTGCTGCATTCCCATCTCGACAGCCGGCTCTCGGCGGCGCTGCTGGCAGAACTGGCCTTTGAGACCGATCTCTGCATTGGTGACAACGAGCCCTATTCCGGTCATCTGCCCGGCGATTCGATCGACCGCCACGCCCTTGACCACGGGCGTCACAATACCCTGATCGAATTGCGCAACGACCTGATCGAAACGCAATCGCAACAGGCGGCCTGGGCCTCAAGGCTCGCCCCGATCCTGTCCCGCGCCCTGACCCACGCCCTTACGGAGACCAGCCATGTCTGACACCCCGACCATCGACGACCAGACCCGGACGGAACTGGAGGCCGCCACCTTCCGCGCCCTGATGCATCACCTGCTTGAGGCGCGGCCCGATGTGCAGAACATCGACCTGATGACGCTGGCCGGATTTTGCCGCAACTGCCTGAGCCGCTGGTATCAGGAGGCCGCCGCTGAAAAGGGCATCACCCTGACAAAAGATGCAGCGCGTGAACAGGTTTACGGGATGCCCTATGCCGATTGGGTGGCCGCGAATCAGACAGAAGCCGGGCCAGAGAAACAGGCCGCCTTCCGCGACGCCTTTGCGCAGAACGTCCCCGGAAAGGGCTGAGCTTCGCCTCCCTGTGGCTGCAACAATCACAGCCCGGGCGGACCTCCGTTTCTGTTCCGAGAACAGTTAAACAACCATTGGCTGATCCGCTTGACTCGCGGTCACCCAGCGCGCATCGCTTTCACATTATGTCATTTTTTGGGCAGTGGGGGCTGTTGTTATGGAATTGCTGTTTCTTCTTCCGGTTCTTTTGGTTGGCGGGATCTTTGTCGCACTTGACGACAATGATGACGATGATGATCGCGACGCGCCGGACCAACCGCATGTCCAGGAGGGGACCGAAGGGAATGATACCCTGACCGGCAGCGGTGAGAATGACATCCTGCGCGGCCATGGCGGCATGGATTTGCTTTATGGCGGCGACGGCGCCGACCGGCTTGAAGGCGGCGCGGGCGATGACGCGCTTTATGGCGGCACCGGCAATGACACATTGCTGGGCGGCGACGGCAATGACCGGCTGTTCGGCGAGCTTGGCGACGATACCATCTATGGTGGCGAAGGCGATGATTACGCCGAGATCCTGGCCGGCCAGGGCGATGATCACTTCTTTGGTGGCGCGGGAAGCGATACGCTGAACGCCTCGCAGTCGGATGGGGATATCCTTGCCCGTGGCGGCGCCGGGCGCGACATCATGCATACCGGCAGCGGTGACGACACGCTTTACGGCGATGCCGGCAATGATGCGCTGCGTTCGCTGGCCGGGTCTGATGTTTTCTATGGCGGCGTGGGCAATGACTATATCCGCTCGGTCGACCTGAACCCGGATTTCATCGGTAATGACCAGCTCTTTGGCGGTGACGGCAGTGACCGGCTGACCGCAGATGGCGGCGATACGCTGACCGGCGGCGCGGGCCAGGATATCTTTGAGCTTGATCATCGCGGGCTGGGCGAAGGCGTGATGACGGTCACCGATTACGACCCTGCCGAAGATCAGCTGCATATCCATGTGCTTGAAGGGCCGGAGCTGCCGGACGTCGCGCTTCGCGCCAGCGAGTCGGGCACCGGCACCATCGTGACTGTGAACGGCGTGGATGAGGTGCTGCTGGAAAACATCGCACCTGGTGATGTGAACAGCGATGATTTCTTCATAACCCGCCATGACACGCCGGTTCCGGTTCCGACCCCGGTCGCCGCAGGCGAGCCGTTGATTTCGGTCAACTGACCCTCGGATCACGACAGTCCGGCATAGCAAAGGGCCGCCCCGTCACCAGGGCGGCCCTTTTCCTTGCGGCGCTGTTCCGGCGCGCTGCGGTGCCTCAGACGGCCGCCTTGTTCATCTCGTCGAGATAGATCTCACGCATCCGCGCCGCGACCTTGCCAGGCTTGCCCCCGCCAATCGCTGCACCATCCAGCTCGACCACCGGCATCACAAAGGCCGAAGCCGAGGTGATGAAGGCCTCATCCGCCGCTTTGGCCTCTTCGACGGTGAAAAGCCGCTCTTCGATCTCGAACTGCGCCTCTTTGGCGAAGCGCAGCACCGCCGCCCGGGTGATCCCGTGCAGAATATCCGACGACAGCGGCCGGGTGATGATCTTATTCCCTTTGACGATATAGGCGTTGTTCGAGGTGCCCTCGGTCACATGACCATCCTCGGTGAACCAGGCATCATCAACCCCCGCCTTTTTCGCCATCATCTTGCCCATCGACGGGTACAAAAGCTGCACCGTCTTGATGTCGCGCCGGCCCCAGCGGATATCTGGAATCGAAATGACCTTCAGCCCGGCCTTCGCCTGCGGATTGTCGGCAAGGCCCGTCTTCGACTGGGTAAACAGCACCACGGTCGGCGCCACCCCCGGCCCCCAGACGAAATCGCGATCCCCGGGATTGCCGCGCGTGACCTGAAGGTAAACCATCCCTTCGGTGATATTATTAACCTTCACCAGCTCGCGATGCACCGCGAGCCAGTCATCGGCGCTCAGCGGATTGTCCATCTCCAGCTCGTCCAGCGAGCGCTGGAGCCGCGCGATATGGCCGCCGAAGTCGATCAGCTTGCCATTCAGCACCGAGGTCACCTCGTAAACCCCGTCCGCCATCAGGAAACCGCGGTCGAAAATGGAAACCGTGGCCTCGGTTTCGGGCAGATACTGGCCATTCACATAGACGGTGCGGGTCATGAGACTATCCCCAGAGTTGGCGTTCGGGCGGATGAAGCTGCGACAGATCGTAATGCAGCGGGTGGGGCCGGTCTTCTGCCAGCAAAAGCGGCCCGTCAAGGTCTACATAAGCCGCGCCCTGCGCCAGCAACACCGCGGGCGCCATTGCAAGCGAGGATCCGACCATACAGCCAACCATGATGCCAAAGCCCTGCGCCTGCGCCGCTGCGCGCAAGGCCAGCGCCTCGGTCAGCCCGCCGGTCTTGTCGAGCTTGATATTGATCACATCATAGCGGCTTCGCAGCGCGGCGAGGCTTTCGCGGTCATGGCAGCTTTCATCGGCACAGACCGGCAGCGGGCGCGCCATTTCCGCCAGCGCCTCATCCTGCCCCGCCGGGAGCGGCTGTTCGACCAGCACCACCCCCATTTCCACGAGGCGCGGCGCAAGATCCTGATAGACCTCCGGCGTCCAGCCCTCATTCGCGTCGATGATCAGCCGCGCTGCGGGCGCACCACGCCGCACCGCCTCAAGCCTGGGCATATCATCAGCCGTGCCGAGCTTGATCTTGAGCACCGGCCGGTCTGACGCCGCCCGCGCCGCCGCCTCCATCGCGGCAGGCTCCGCCAGCGAAAGCGTGAAGGCCGTCGTCACCAAGGCGGGTGCCGGCAGTCCTGCCAGCTCCCAGGCCCGGCGACCAGAGGCCTTCGCCTCCAGATCCCAGAGCGCGCAGTCAACCGCATTCCGCGCAGCCCCCGCCGGCAGCGCCGTTTGCAGCGCCGCCCGTGTGATCCCGGGCGGCAGGCCCGCAATCTCGGCCAGCACCGAGTCGAGGCTTTCGCCATAGCGCGCATAGGGCACGCATTCGCCCTGCCCGGTGGCGCCCCCCCGCGTCACCTGGACCGTCACCACCTGCGCCTCGGTTTTCGAGCCACGGCTGATGGTGAACACCTGCGCGAGGCGAAAACGGGCGGTCGTGGCGGTGATCATCGCGGGGGTCTCCTGTCCGGGCGACATTTTCCGCGCCGCCGGAAAAGGGCAAGTGAAAAACAGCGCCGCTTTGCGGCATGGATTTTCTGCGCACGCAAATTCTCCTTGCAAGCGTAAAAGCAACAATCTAACCAAACCGGCAAGCATAGCGTAATATGATTGCCAAAGGATGCGCCCATGAGCTTTCGCCTCCAGCCCCCCGCCCCCGCCCGCCCCAATCGCTGCCAGCTTTTTGGTCCGGGCTCACGGCCGGCGCTGTTTGAAAAGATGGCGGCCTCGGCGGCGGATGTGATCAACCTCGATCTCGAGGATTCGGTGGCGCCCCAGGACAAGGATCAGGCGCGGCAGAATATCATCGAGGCGGTGAATACCATCGACTGGGGGAAAAAGACGCTCTCGGTCAGAATCAACGGGCTGGACACGCCCTGGTGGTATCGCGATGTGGTCGAGTTGCTGGAACAGGCGGGCGAGCGGCTGGATCAGATCATGATCCCCAAAGTCGGTTGCGCCGCCGATGTCTATGCGGTGGACGCGCTGGTCACTGCGGTTGAACGTGCCAAGGGCCGCAAAAAGCCGATCAGCTTCGAAGTCATCATCGAAACCGCCGCGGGTATCGCCCATGTCGAAGAAATCGCCGCTTCCAGCCCCCGTATGCAGGCCATGAGCCTCGGCGCCGCCGATTTCGCGGCCTCGATGGGGATGCAGACCACCGGTATCGGCGGCACCCAGGAAAACTATTATATGCACCGCGAAGGCGCCAAATACTGGTCCGACCCCTGGCATTGGGCCCAGGCCGCGATTGTCGCCGCCTGCCGCACCCATGGCGTGCTGCCGGTCGATGGGCCCTTCGGCGACTTCTCGGATGATGAGGGCTTCCGCGCCCAGGCTCTGCGTTCGGCCACCCTGGGCATGGTCGGAAAATGGGCGATCCACCCGAAACAGGTGGCGCTGGCCAATGAGGTTTTCACCCCATCCGAGGCCGCCGTGACCGAGGCGCGCGAAATCCTCGCAGCAATGGAGACCGCCAAAGCCGCAGGCCAGGGCGCCGCGACTTACAAGGGCCGGCTGATTGACATCGCCTCGATGCGCCAGGCCGAGGTGATCGTCCGCCAGGCCGAAATCATTGCCGGGACGTGAAGAGAATCCGTTGACACACTGCTTTTACAATGTGCAACATCACCTCAACCCGGCCCGCCTTTAAGGCGAAGCTGAAAGAACACCCGCGCCGCGACCACAGGGAGAGGAGGCCCTGCGCGGCAAATGGGAGGAAGCACACCCCGTGGCGAAAGCTGCGGGGTGTTGCCATTTCAGGCACCCCATTTTTTGCACCCCATTTTTGGTGTCTCGCATCTGGCTGAACGACGAAGCCTCCGGCGGGGATATTTAAGGACAGAAAATGGAAGCAGCACAGTACTCCGCTCATTTTCTGTCCCTAAATATCCCGGGGGTGAGCGGCACAGCCGCGAGGGGGCTGGCCCCCTCTGCTTCTCGGCCTGTCACGCGCGGCGTCAGTTGCACTTTGCCCCCGCCCCCTCCATATAGGAGGCGATCAGAATAAGGGTCCAGCGCATGATCTATCTCGATTTCGAAAAGCCCCTGGCCGAGATCGAAGGCAAAGCCGAGGAATTGCGGGCGCTTGCCCGGAAGGATTCGGCGATGGATGTCACGCGGGAAGCCGAAGCGCTTGACCGCAAGGCCGAGACCGCGTTGCGCGATCTCTACAAGAATCTCTCTGCCTGGCAGAAATGCCAGGTGGCGCGCCACCCGGACCGGCCGCATTGCCAGTCCTATATCGACGCGCTCTTTACCGAATATACCCCGCTCGCCGGTGATCGGGCCTTTGCCGATGACCATGCAGTCATGGGCGGTATCGCGCGGTTCAACGATCGCCCGGTGATGGTGATCGGGCATGAAAAGGGCCATGATACCAAGACCCGGATCGAGCATAATTTCGGCATGGCCCGCCCCGAAGGCTATCGCAAGGCGATCCGGCTGATGGATCTCGCCGACCGCTTCAGCCTGCCGGTGGTGACGCTTGTCGACACGCCCGGCGCCTATCCGGGCAAGGGCGCGGAAGAGCGCGGCCAGTCCGAGGCCATTGCGCGTTCGACCGAAAAATGCCTCTCGCTGGGCGTTCCGCTGATCTCGGTGATCATCGGTGAGGGTGGCTCGGGCGGCGCCGTAGCCTTTGCGACCGCGAATCGCGTCGCGATGCTTGAGCATTCGGTCTATTCGGTCATCTCGCCGGAAGGCTGCGCCTCAATCCTGTGGAAGGATGCCGAGAAGATGCGCGAAGCGGCCGAGGCGCTGCGCCTGACCGCCCAGGATCTGCAAAAGCTTGGCATTGTGGATCGCATCATCAAAGAGCCGGTCGGCGGCGCGCAGCGCGCCCCCTCGGAGGCGGTCGATGCGGTTGGCAAGGCGATTGCCGCAATGCTGGCGGAACTGACCGACAAGAAGCCGGCGGCCCTGCGCAAAGACCGCCGGCAGAAATTCCTCGACATGGGATCGCGCGGGCTGGCGGCCTGATCGCAGGCGCCGCCGCGCCCCTCACCGATAAAACTTCACTTGCTGATCAGGTGGCCCCTGGTCGACCGGATATGCCGGCGACCAGGTTTTGCCACATCTGACCCATATTAATACCTCACTCTTTAGGCAAATTCGATCAGAACGCATTGGAAGGATCTGATCGTGCCTGTAACGAATCTCATTGTGAACGGAACCTTCGATCAGGGCAGCACCGGCTGGTCCGGCACCGATCTGGAAACCAGCTACAATGAGGGCACCTATCTCGGGAATGGGTCACCCAACCGGGTTGCCGAGATGGATGGCGCCAGCAACCAGATCACGGTGATGTCTCAGGTGGTCCATATCGACCATGCCGGTTCCGTCCCGCTGGAATTCCGCACCGCGCTGCGCCAGGGCCAGCCGCTCGCCAACAAGGAAGGCTTCCGCGTCGATATCGTCGATTCAAACGGCAAGGTCATTTTTACGAAGTCGATCTATCCCCAGGGCCAGAGCTGGGAACTTCACAGCCTCAATATCGACTTCCCGAGCGCCGGAGATTACCGGGTCAGCTTTACCGAGCTTGGGGTGAACAACAGCTACGGCGCGATCATTGATGACATCTCGATGCTGGTCTGCTTTGTGGCCGGCACGCTGATCGCGACACCTGATGGCCAACGCCCGGTCGAAGATCTGCGCCCCGGTGACCTGGTCTTCAATGCCGAGGGCGATGCTCTGCCGGTCATCTGGACAGGGGCGCGCAGGGTCTCGATGGAAGACCAGATTGTCGATGAAAGCCTGCGTCCGGTCGTGTTCGAGCCCGGTTCGCTGGGCAAGGGTCTCCCGGAGCGGCGGCTTGCGGTTTCGCCGCAGCACCGGATGCTCGTCTCGGGCTGGAAGGCCGAGCTTTGGTTCGCGGAATCGGAAGTGCTGGTGCCGGCGATCTCGCTGGTGAATGGCAATACCATCCGCCAGACCACCGCCGATGAGGATGTGACCTATGTGCATTTCCTCTTTGAGGGTCATGAGATCGTCCTCGCCGAAGGGTGCCCGAGCGAGAGTTTCCATCCTGGTGACCATTCGCTGAAAGGGCTTGACCGCGCCGCGCGCGACGAAGTCCTCGCATTGTTCCCCGAACTGAATACCACGCCGGTCATCGCCGCGCGTCAGGTCATTCGCCGCAAACTGGCCTCGGTTCTCGCGAACTGAACGGGGGCGCTTTCGGGGTCAGCCCTGCGGCACAGAGGGTGGCGGGACCGGCGTCTGGCGGAAACCGGCCTCGGCCATCAGCCTGTTGGAATTGCTTTCAATCTCGTCCTCGATACGCGCAAGAAACTCGGGCAGGGGGAGCCCCGGCGCGATGCGCGGCAGGAATTCTATCACCGCCGCGCCCGGTTTGCGCAGGATGCTGCGCTTTGGCCAGAAGACCCCAACATTGGTTGCCACTGGCACACAGGGCTGGCCAAGCTGTTGATAAAGCAGGCCGGATCCGGCTTTATATGGCTTTACCACCCCTGGCGCGACGCGGGTGCCCTGCGGGTAGATCACCAGCTGCCCCGGATCCGCGCTTCCCTTCGCCACATCCGCTTTCATCTTCGCGATCGCCGCACCACGCCGGCCGCGATCAACCGGGATACAGCCGATCCTGAGCGCATATTGCCCGAGGAAAGGCGTGTAGATCAGCTCGCGTTTCATGATGAATTTCGGGCGCGGCAATGTGCCGAAAATCACCAGAATGTCAAAAAAGCTCTGATGTTTTGCGGCGACGATCACCTCGTCCTGCGGCACCTCACCACGGATCTCGGTGCGCAGGCCGCACAGGATCCGCACCGAGGCGATCACCCAGCGGGCGTAGAAATGGCAGGCGGCAAAGGCGCCGTCGCGCGACATCAGCGCCCAGGGTGCGAAGAGCACCGCGACCACGGCCAGCATGACATACATCTGGATCACGAAAATCAGCGACAACAGCCAGCGAAACACGATCATCTGAATTCCCTCAGCTTGCGCAGGGCGGCATAGCGGGTCGAGAAAAAGGCGACGAGCCCGACCAGCGGTGGCAGGATAAAGGGCAAAAGCCAGCCAGCGCCGGTAAAGCCAAGACCGGTCAGGAAGGCGCCGGCGGTATCGGCCCCCGGCAGGAACAGCATGCCGATCACCCCGGCCACCGCACCGGCACAGGCGCCGGCAAAGGCCCGCAGCGTGAAGCGCCGCACGAAAGCGCGGGCAATATACTGGTCGCGGGCGCCCACCAGCCGCAAGACGCGCACGACCTGGGCATTGGCCTCAAGCGAGGCACTTGCCGCCAGCGTCACCATCGCGGCCATAGCGGTGCCGATCAGCACGATCGACAACAGGCCCAGCAGCCGCAGCTTCGAGGCGGCTTCGGCCAGCGGACGACGCCAGCGGGTATGATCATCAAGAACCGCACCGGGCGCCTCGGCGCTGAGCCTCTGGCGCAGCCCCTCGGCATCATAGCCGGGATCGGCCTCGGTCACCTCGATCAGGCGCGGCAGCGGCAGTTCCTCGACCGGCAGCTCGGCCCCGAACCAGGGTTCCAGCAAAGCGCGGTTTTCCGCATCGGTGAGGGCGCGGGCGGCTTCGACCCCCGGCGTCGCGGCCAAAAGCGTCAGGATCGCCGCCGTCTGCTGCTCCATCTGCGCGGGCGGCGCCGAAAGGCGGATCGTCGAGGTCCGCGCCAGCGCATCCGACCAGCGCCCGGCGAGCCGGTCTGATGCCAGCGACAGCGCCATCGCGAAGACGCAGAGAAAGGTCATCGCGGCGGCGGTGAACGAAGTCAGCCAGGCGGTGTGGCCCGAAGGCGGCACCACGCGGTCAGATCGCGCATCCGGCGACATCAGGGCAAGGGCGCGGGAAATCGGTCTGGGCAGTTTCACAGATCCGCCCCCGCCAGCTGAATCCGCCGCTTTGAGATTCGCAGCACCCGGGTCGGGATCTGGTTCTTGGCCTGGCGGATCAGGTTCAGATCATGCGTTGCGATCAGGATCGTCTTGCCCATCCGGTTCAGTTCGACCAGCAGCGTCAGCAGCCTGAGCGACATTTCCCAGTCGACATTGCCCGTGGGCTCATCGGCGAGAATGATATCGGGGCCCATGATGATTGCCCGCGCCAGGGCCGCGCGTTGGCGTTCGCCGCCGGAAAGCGAGGGCGGCAGCGCATCGGCCAGATGCGACAGACCGACCCATTTCAACAGTTCG
Organism: Paracoccus sp. IB05; assembly: GCF_016405985.1. Lineage (GTDB taxonomy): Bacteria > Pseudomonadota > Alphaproteobacteria > Rhodobacterales > Rhodobacteraceae > Pseudogemmobacter. The sequence continues at coordinate 53,176 of NZ_JAEFCF010000025.1, read as the reverse complement.
TCCAGATCGCCGCTTTCGCTGCGCCGCCCGGCGACCGTCAGTGGCAATTGCACATTGGCGGCAAGTGGCAGATGGTCGAGAAACTGCACATCCTGATGCACCACCCCGATCCGCCGGCGCAGGTTCGCCACGTCGTCACGCGGCAGCGATTTCACCTCACGGTCAAACAGGGTGACATGACCGGATGTGGGAAGAAGCTCGGCATAGGCAAGCTTGAGAAATGTCGTCTTGCCCGACCCCGAGGGGCCGGTCAGAAAGTGAAACGACCCCGGCGCCAGCTTCAGCGTCACATCCGACAGAAGCTCGCCACCGCCGTAGTTATAGGCTGCACTTTCAAAGGCAATCACTGCCCGATCCCCCTGCGATGCCTCCGCGACACCCCTGCGATACCACTGCGCGCCCGAGCTTTATGCGCGCTAACTCTGACAAACCATGACTTAATTCGCACGGCTCTCAGGGATTGTTCAAGTCCGGGACACATAGTCTTGGACGATTGCAGGATTATTGTTAGAAGAGAAAAGGGCTTAGCTTGGGGCGGGGTTTTTCATGTTACTGGCATGTCCAAATTGTGACGCCAGATACGATGTGCCGGATAATGCGATCCCGGAGGCCGGGCGCGACGTTCAGTGCTCGAATTGCGGCCATGCCTGGTTCCAACTTCCGGCTGAGTCGGTCTCAGACGGTCTGGCTGATGCCTTTGCGGAAGATCTGACAGGTGCTGATTTCGCCGATATCTCCGGCGGTGAAGGTAATACTGCTGAAAGATCAGAAAAAAATTACGAAGCCGCCGCTGTTTCAAGAGGGCCCGACCTCGTCGCGGGCAACTCAGATGTGACAGAGGCGGAAGTCTCGCAACAAGGCGCAGCACCCGTGCACAGCGCCGACCTGACTGGCACCGACCTGACTGGCACCGATGCGCTGAAAGCCGCGCTGGCCGGCAAGGCTGCAGCCGCGCAGGTCGCTCCCCCGGCCCCTGCCCCGGAGCCGGTGCGCCGTGAGCTGGACGAGGCCGTGCTTGAAATCCTGCGCGAAGAAGCCGAACGCGAGGCCAGCGCCCGCAAGGCCGAAGCGCAGCGCAACACAAATCGCCGGGCCGAGGCCGATACCGGGCTGCAATCGCAGCCTGAGCTGTCGATACCCGCGCCCACGCCGGAAATGACTGCCCAGCAGAAGCGCCTCGCCATGCTGCGCGGCGAAGATCTCGACGAGCCGGATCCCGAACCCGCCCGCCCGACGGCGCGGCGCGATCTCCTGCCCGATGTCGAGGAAATCAATTCCACATTGCAGCCCGACGACAGCCGTTTCGACCCCGAAGCCGAGGTGGATTCGCTGCCGGATCTGACCCGGGGCAGTTTCCGCACCGGCTTCCTTCTGGCCATGCTGGTCCTGGTGATCGCCGCGCTGCTCTATGTTTTTTCCGACCGTATCGTCGCGGCGGTGCCGGCGCTGGAAAGCGCGTTGCAGGCCTATGTGGTCTTTGTCGACAACCTGCGCAACTGGCTCAATTCACTGATGGATGATGCGACCCAGGCCCTGACTGGCGATCCGCAGACAGGCGGCTGAGGCCCGATCCCGCTTCCGCCAAGGCTACCCTGAATAAAACCGCGCCGATGTGTCCGGCGCGGTTTTTCTATTCAGGCTTTTACCGCTCGTGGTCAGAACAGGTCGAGCAGGCGCTTCAGATAGTCGAGTTCGGCATCCGGGCGCCCCGCCTCGCCCGACCGGCGGCGGATCTCGTCCAGCAGCTCCTGCGCGCGCTGATCGGGGTTGTTCTGCACCATATTGCGGTCCGACCCGATCCGGGCCGAATCGCCCGGCTCGCGCCCCAGAGGATCGACCGCATTCGGGTCGACGCGGCGGGCGTCGCGCGGCTCCTGGTTGCCGCCTTCGGCCCCGGGTTCGCGTTCCAGATCCGCCAGCGCATCGCCGAAATCGCGCATGCCCTGACGCAGCCGCTCCATCGCCTCGGCCTGTTTGTCGAGCGCGCCGGCCAGATCGCCCTGACGCAGCGCCTCTTCAGCCTCGCGCATCGCGCGTTCGGCCTCGCCCAGCCGCTCACGCCCCTCTTCGCCCTTTTCCGAGCCATCGCCCGGCAGCTTGCCGTTCTGCATCTCGTTGAGCTTGTCGCGCAAGTCGCGCTGACGATCCGCCAGCTCGCCCGGATCGGTGCCCGGCTGGCCATTCCGGCCGCGCTGCATGTCGCGGTAGGCGTCATCCGAGAGACCCTGCTGGTCTTTCAGCGTCTCGCCAAGGTCTTTCATCGTGCCCTGGCCCTGGCCTTCACCGCCCTGTCCCTGGCCCTGGCCCTGCTGCACCTGGAGGTTCTCCATCAGCTGGCGCAGCTCTTCCATCAGCGCCATCGCCTCGGCGGTCTTGCCCTCTTTCATCAGCCGCTCGATCTCGTCGAGCATCTGTTGCAGCTGGTCCTGGGTGATGGTCTGGCCACCCTGCTGGGCGCCCTCGCCATCCTGGCGGTCGCCATTCTGCTGCGCCTGCTGGCCCAGTTCCTTGAGATACTCGCGCATCGCCTGCTGCATCTCTTTCATCAGCTGGTCGATTTCCTCGGACGAGGCACCATTGCGCATCGCCTCTTCCAGTCGGTCCTGCGCGCGTTGCAGCCGCTCGAAGGCATTGCCCAAATCGCCCTCTTCGAACATGAAGGCGATATCCCAGAGCTCTTTTACCACCTCATCGCGCTGCCCATCCGTCAGCGGCAGCGCCATGGCATCGGCCTGGCGCACCAGCACCCTGAGCCGTTTCGCGGCATTCTGCGAGCGCGCGAGCTCTTCAGGCCGGTTGCCGATGGCTTTCAAAAGCTCCAGCGCGCGCGGCAGGTTTTCGCGGTTCCACAGGATATCGCGCCGCATCTCGATGACCGCATTGGCCATCGGATCGAAAAAGCGCTTGCCGGGCAGCGTCACCTCATAAGGCGCGGCGCTGCCCTCATTCCCGGCGGCATCCAGCGCGGTGAACACCATGCTGACCGGCATATTCGAAAACATATGTTCCGAAAGATCATCGACAAGGGTCTGGGTGATCTCGGCCCGGTTGCCCTTCATCGGCATCGGCAGGTCAAGCGTGACCGGCTCCCAGATCTCCGGATCGGTCTCCAGCCCGTAGCGGCGGGTGACCTTTTCCGGTTGCAGGCTGATGGTGACGCGCCCGGCGGTGACGCCGTAATCGTCGCTGGCCTTGAATTCCTGCTTGAAACGGCCATCCGCCTCGCGGCCCATCTCGCCCGAAACGGCAATGCTGGGTGCGGTGTCGGGCGTGGCGATGACCTGCCAGTCGCGCCCGCCCGGGCCACCAATGGCGAGGCGACCGGACTGGCTGACCACCAGCTCGGTCAGGCCTTTCAGCCCTTCCGGGATCGCGGCGGCGGCCTGATTTTCAGAGCCAGGGCCTTCGGGCGCGGGTGGCGCGACCTGGGCGATGGTCTGCTCGATCTGCGCATCCGCGCTGTCGCCATAGACGCGGATCTGGATACGGCTGCCAACCGGCACCTCGAATTCGCCCGCCGTGATGTCATTGAGGTAAAGCACCGGCTTGCCGGTATAGGCCGGGGGCCTCGCCCAGCCTTCCCAGATCGGGCCGGAGGGAATGGCCTGGGCCGGGCCAGGGCCGATGGCCACCACTTCTGCCGCGCGCCAGAACGATCCGAACAAAGCCGCCATCACCGCCGCCGTCAGCGCGACATAGCGCAAGGACCAGCGGTCGCGTGACGCGAGTTGCAGATCCGGCGGCACCGCGCGGGCCGCACGCGCCTTTTCTGCCATCCGCGCCAGGTGAACCCGCCAGACCGCCGACGATTGCGCATCATCAGCCCCGATCGCCTGGCTGTCCCGCAAGGTCGCAATCGGGCGCCCGGGCAGCGAAGCATCAAGCCGGATCAGCGCCTCATCCGGGGTCGGGCGGCGGAATTTCCGGAAGCCCCAGATCAGCGAGGCCAGCGCCAGAAGGGCCACCAGCCCCAGCCCGATCTGCACCTGCAAGAGTGTTCCGACCTCATGCAGCCCGAAAGCCGCCGCCGAAAACGCCAGCAAAAGCACGGTCCAGAGCGGCCAGAAGGCGCGCGCAAGGCGCTCGGCCCACAGCCCCGCCAGCGTCAGGCGACGCGGCCATTTCAGGGCCTGAAGCGCCGCGATGGTCGCGCTGTCACTGCTCGGGCCGGGCTGTCGCGCTGCCATCCGTTCTCCCTTCGCCGCCAGGGCCTTTCGGCCGCGCGGAGGTTACTGATCCTTCATCCACGCGGGCAGTCTATCGCGTGCGAGGATTTCGTCAAAGGTAGGGCGTTCCCGAATGACAGCGAATTGATGCCCATTGACAAGAACTTCGGGAATCAGCGGGCGGGTATTGTATTCGCTGGCCATCACCGCGCCATAGGCCCCCGCCGACCGGAAGGCGACCAGATCGCCGTCGCTCAGCAGCGGCAGATCGCGCGCTTTCGCGAAAGTGTCGCCGGTCTCGCAGACCGGGCCAACCACGTCGAAGGGTTGCGTCGGATCACCTGGCGCCCCCTCAACCACCGGCACGATATCGTGCCAGGCATCATACATCGACGGGCGCACCAGATCATTCATCGCAGCGTCGAGGATCAGGAAATCCCGCCCCTCGCCGTTTTTCACATAGATGACCTCTGAGACCAGGATGCCGGAATTGCCGGAGATCAGCCGGCCCGGCTCGATCTCGATCTCGCAGCCGAGATGGCCAAGCTTGCGCCGGATCATCTGGCCATATTCGACCGGCAAGGGGGGCGCCTCATTCGAGCGCGTGTAAGGAATGCCCAGCCCGCCTCCCAGGTCGAGCCGGGTGATCTCATGCCCGTCCGCGCGCAGCACTTCGGTCAGTTCGGCCACCTTGTCGAAAGCGGCCTCAAACGGCGCGAGCTCGGTCAGCTGACTGCCGATATGCACGTCGATGCCGACGACCTTCAGGCCCGGAAGCTTCGCAGCCTCGGCATAGACCTCGCGCGCGCGGGCGATGGGGATGCCGAATTTGTTCTCGGATTTGCCGGTTGCGATCTTGGCATGGGTTTTCGCGTCGACATCGGGGTTCACGCGAACGGTGATCGGGGCCAGTTTGCCCAGTTCGGTCGCGATTTCAGAAATCGCCCGCATCTCTGGCTCAGATTCCACGTTGAACTGGCGGATACCGCCTTCCAGCGCGGTGCGGATCTCGTCACGGGTCTTGCCAACGCCAGAAAAAACAATGCGTTCGCCCGGCACGCCAGCGGCTTTCGCACGCAGATATTCCCCTTTCGAGACCACATCCATACCGGCGCCAAGATCGCCCAGCACCTTGAGCACCGCGACATTCGACAGCGATTTGATCGCGAAACACACCAGATGCGGCAGCGGCGACAGCGCCTCGGAAAACAGGCGGAAATGGCGGGTCAGGGTTGCGGTGGAATAGACATAGAACGGCGTTCCGACCTCGGCCGCGATCTCGGGGATCGCCACATCCTCGGCATGAAGAATACCGCCCTGGTAAAGGAAATGATCCATGCCCTGCCCTTTCGCATCCCGCATCCGCGCCTTGCTATAGCAGAGCGCCGCAAGAGCGCAATTCGGCGATGGCCCGGAAGGGGGCGGCTCAGAACCCGGCGCTGAGGCGGATCGGCCCGAATCTTGTACCAACATAGCCGCCGCCGGTACTGGCGCCGACCGTCACCCCTGCCACATTGGCCGAAGCGGAGGGAATGACGGTGCCGGTCCGTGACACATGAAGCCCAAGCGTCGGGTCATAGACCACCTGACCATCTGCCAGCGGGTCGCGTCTGGGCGCGCAACCCGCCAGAATGATGCAAAGGATCAGGCCCGCCCTGATCATTTCAGAAACTATGGCTCGCGCCGAGACTGAGGCTGCCCGAGAAGCTGACCTTTTCGTCAGGATGCTTCGGCTCGCCCGCGACACCGCAGGCGGCCAGCAGGATCGTCAGCGCGAGAGACGCAAAGAGACGCATGGGATACTCCCTTTTCCGGATCGTGGCTCAGGCGAGCTGCGCTTTCCAGCGTGCGATCTGTTCGCGCACCCTGACCGGCGCGGTTCCGCCATAAGAGACGCGCGAATTGACCGAATTTTCCACACCCAGCACGGTGAAGACCTCATCCGTGATGCCGGGGTGAACGGATTGCATCTGGTCAAGGCTCAGATCCGGCAGGTCGATCCCCGCCTTTTCCGCCATGCCGACCAGGGTGCCGGTGACGTGATGCGCCTCGCGGAAGGGCAGGTTCAGTCGCCGCACCAGCCAGTCCGCCAGATCGGTCGCGGTCGAGAAACCGGAGGCCGCCGCGAGCGTGAGGCTGTCGCGGTTCGCCGCCATATCCGAGACCATCCCGGTCATGGCCGCAAGGCCCAGCATAAGGTTGTCAGCCGCGTCAAAGACCTGCTCTTTGTCTTCCTGCATATCCTTGGAATAGGTCAGCGCGAGACCCTTCATGATGGTGAACAATGCCACGGTCGCACCGAGAATACGCCCGAGTTTAGCGCGCAAAAGCTCTGCCGCATCGGGGTTTTTCTTTTGCGGCATGATCGAAGAGCCGGTCGTCCATTTGTCGGAAAGCCGCACGAAACGGAACTGCGCCGAGGACCAGATCACCAGCTCTTCGGCGAAACGCGACAGATGCATCGCGGTGATCGAGGCCACGGACAGGAATTCCAGCGCGAAATCGCGATCGGACACCGAATCAAGGCTGTTCGCGGTCGGACGGTCGAAACCAAGCGCCCCGGCGGTCATATGACGGTCAATCGGAAAGCTGGTCCCGGCCAGGGCAGCGGCGCCCAGCGGGCTTTCATTCATGCGTTTGCGCGCATCTTCAAACCGCGAGCGGTCGCGGGCAAACATCTCGACATAGGCCATCATGTGATGGCCCCAGGTCACCGGCTGCGCGGTTTGCAGATGGGTAAAGCCCGGCATGACCCAGTCGGCCCCCTGCTCCGCCTGGGCGACAAAGGCGCGCATCAGCGCGCTCAGACCGGAAATCGCCGCGTCGCACTGATCGCGCACCCAAAGGCGGAAATCGACCGCAACCTGGTCATTTCTCGACCGCCCGGTATGCAGACGCTTGCCCGCCTCGCCCACGATCTCGGTCAGGCGGCTTTCGATATTAAGGTGAATATCCTCCAGCTCGACCCGGAACGGGAAATTACCGGCCTCGATTTCTGACAAGACGGTGAGGAGGCCTTCCCGGATCACCCCGGCATCGCTATCGGTAAGGATGCCCTGAGCCGCCAACATCGCGGCATGGGCGCGCGAGCCAGCAATGTCCTGGGCATAGAGCCGCTTGTCGAATCCGATCGAGGCGTTGATCGCCTGCATGATCGCATCCGGCCCTTCGGCAAAACGCCCGCCCCACATCTGGTTTGCGGCTTTGGACTGGTCCTCATTAGACATGCGGGGCCTCGGAGAGATGGAGTTGGTGATGCGGCTGTTTCTGGCGGCTCTTTATACCGCGCTGGCGCTTGGTGCAAATGCAGCCCTGGCTGAGGGCGCAACCGGAGATGTGGTCAGCGATGCGGCGGGCCTGCGCGAGGGCGACATGAAGAAGCTCCAGCTGCATGACTCCCCGATCGATCTGCCGGCGGCAGAGCTGGTCACGCTCGACGACACGCCCGCCTCGCTGGAGGATTACCGCGGCAAATGGGTGGTTCTGAATTTCTGGGCCACCTGGTGCGCGCCCTGCCGGGCCGAAATGCCATCGCTGGACCGGCTGCAGCTGGCAATGCCCGATATCGCCGTCGTGCCGGTCGCAACAGGTCGGAACGAACCCGTCGCGATCAGCCGCTTTTACGCCGAAGCCGCGATCACCAGCCTGCCGATCCTGCGCGACCCGAAATCTGCGCTTTCGAGCCGGATGGGGGTGATGGCCCTGCCGGTAACCGTGATCCTGAACCCCGAAGGCCAGGAGGTCGCCCGGCTGATCGGTGATGCGGAATGGGACAGCGTGACTGCGCAATCCGTGCTTTCAGCGCTTATGGCCGGCCACTAGGACGCGGCGACAAAAGAGAGCCCGCATCCGTGCCGCCTGTGTTTCAGGGCCGCCGCAGCCCGGGAGGGGATCAGGGCGTGCAACCTGACACCTGCCGGGCTGCGGCGGCCTGCGTCGAACGGTTCATTGCCATGCGACACCTGCGCGGCCCCGATCGCCCCCCAACTGCGCTGGTCCGGTGCATAAGATCCGGAATCACACCGGGTCCGGGGGGCGCAGTGCCGATGATACCGGGCGCATGAACCTGATCATACGCGTGGCATCGACATGACTGCTCACAGCCGCACAACATGGTCAGGCCCTGCTGCTGAGCAGAGGCAGACAGATTGCCGGCATGACCCGGCCATGACCGTTTTGTGCAACAAAACGGGCCGATTTCCTGAAAGAAATCGGTTGCGCTTACAGATCGAATGTCGCGAAGACCGGGACATGATCCGAGGGTTGCTCCCAGCCCCGCGCCGCGCGCAGGATCTTCGAGCCGTGGCCGGCATTTGAGATATCGGGCGTCGCCCAGATGTGATCCAGACGTCGGCCCTTATCGGCCCCATCCCAGTCCGCGGCACGGTAGCTCCACCAGGAATAGAGTTTGCCTTCGGTGATATCCTGACGGGTGATGTCGACCCAGTTCCCCGCGTCCTGCGCCGCGCCGAGGTGCTCGACCTCAATCGGCGTGTGGCTCACGATCTTCAGGAGCTGCTTATGATTCCAGACATCATCCTCCCGCGGCGCGATATTCAGATCACCGACAAGGATCGCCTTTTCCGGCCGGTCCGCATGGAAGGCATCCCGCATCTCGGTCAGGAAATCGAGCTTCTGGCCAAATTTCACATTCTGCGCCCGGTCGGGAATATCCCCGCCCGCCGGCACATAGAAATTATGGATGGTCACGCCGTTTTCCAGCTTTGCCGCCACGTGCCGCGCATGGCCAAGTGCCGCATAATCGCGATCCCCCGCATCTTCGAGCGGCAGTTTCGACAGGATCGCAACACCGTTATACCCCTTCTGCCCACGCGCCACCAAATAGCGATAGCCAAGCGCCGCGAAGCCTTCGGTCGGGAATTTGTCGATCGGCGTCTTGATCTCCTGCAGGCAAAGCACATCCGGCGCGTCCTCTGACAAAAGCTTTGACACCAGCCCCTCGCGCAGGCGCACGGAATTGATGTTCCAGGTGGCGAGGGTAAAGCTCATCTCTCTCTCCGGCAGTCATGATCCGAAGCGGAGACTAGGCCGATGGCCGCGCAAAAGAAAGCCCGGCACCGCAGATGAGAAACGCGAGATACCGGGCATAAGTCCAACAGGGAGGTTTGGATAATTTAACACCAAACAGACCCGGCACGAAGCATCGGGGAACACTGCCCCGCAGAAACGGCAAGAATTATTGCAGGAACGCAACACCTGCGCCGGGTATTGCTGTGCGCACCGGCCCGGTCGCAAAGCGCGGCAAAAAAAGGCCGGGCGAGAGCCCGGCCAGTCCAACAGGGAGGATGCCGTGTCATAACCCCGACACGACAAGGGGAACTCTCGCATGACACAATGTCACGCTGACATTGCATCACCTGGCCATCATGCGCCGCAATCCATTAAGACGTCGTGAATCAAGCGACATTATGTCGAATTCTAACGACTTTTCACTGGACGGCGAAAACACCACAGCTCAGGCGACCAGCCGATACCCGCCGCTCTCGGTCACCAGCAGCCGCGCATTCGAGGGATCGGGCTCGATCTTCTGCCGCAGCCGGTAGATATGCGTCTCGAGCGTATGGGTCGTGACCCCGGCATTATAGCCCCAGACCTCATGCAACAGCACATCGCGTGCCACCACGCCCGATTGCGCGCGGTAAAGGAATTTCAGGATATTGGTCTCTTTCTCGGTCAGGCGGATCTTCTTGTCCTTCTCATCCACCAAAAGCTTTTGCGCCGGACGGAAGCTATAGGGCCCAAGCTGGAACACCGCGTCTTCCGACTGTTCATGGGTGCGCAGCTGCGCCCGGATCCGCGCCAGCAACACCGGGAATTTGAACGGTTTGGTCACATAATCATTCGCGCCGGAATCAAGGCCCAGAATGGTATCGGCATCAGTATCGTGACCGGTCAGCATCATGATCGGGCATTTCACGCCCGATTTGCGCATCCGGCGGCACAGCTCGCGCCCATCGGTATCGGGCAGCCCGACATCGAGAATCACCAGGTCATAGATCGCGGCCTTGGCCTTCTCCATCCCCTCGGCACCAGTACGGCCCTCGAAGACATCGAAATCCTCGGTCATCACCAATTGTTCAGACAAGGCTTCCCGCAGGTCGTCATCGTCATCCACCAGAAGAATTTTGCGAAGCTGGGCCATGATACGGTCCTTTCGTTTGCTTGGGAAAGAGATGCGCCGCGTTCACATTTCCCGCAAGATTTGCGACAAGGGAGTCACGGCCTCGTGTCGCAGGAGCAGGAAATATTTCAATTCTGTCATCCTGTGCCCAGATAAACGGGGTCAGGAGACGCGATATGACTGCAGCTGCCGGTGGCTTTTCTTCTCTCGGACCCGATATTACCGAGCGCCTTTCGCGCGCGCGCGGCGATTTGCGGATGGGTGTGCCGGTGGTGCTGGCGGGCGAGGGCGAGGCCGCGCTGGCCATCGCCATCGAGCCGCTGGAGTCGCCGCGCCTGAGCGCCTTGCGCAGCTTTGGCGAGCCGGAACTGGCGCTGACCGCCTGGCGGGCCGAGACGCTGAAGGCCTTTGCCTGCGACGGCGACATCGCCCGGATCGCAGTGCCATCGGGCGCCGATACGACCTGGCTCAAGGCCATTGCCGATCCGCAGGATGATCTGCGCGTGCCGCTGAAGGGGCCGGTGCGGGGGCTTTATGGAGGCTCGGGCGCGCTGCACCGGGCGGCGGTCCTGCTGGCAAAATCGGCGCATCTTTTGCCGGCGGCCCTGCTGGTGCGGGTTGAAAACCCGCTGGGGCTGGCCGCTGATCACGGGCTGACCTTCCTTCGGATCGACGAGGCACTGCCAGCCCTGTCGCGGCTGGCACCGCTTGCCGACGTGGTCTCGGCACGGCTGCCGATGGCGCTGGCGGGTGCGGGGCGGCTGCATATCTTCCGCCCCGATGACGGCGGCGACGAGCATTACGCGATCGAGGTCGGCCAGCCCGCGCGCGACCGTCCGGTGCTGGCGCGGCTCCATTCCGCCTGTTTCACCGGAGACGTGCTGGGCTCGCTGAAATGCGATTGCGGCCCGCAGCTTCAGGCTGCACTTGCCCAGATGGGCGACGAGGGGGCGGGCGTCCTGCTTTATCTGAACCAGGAGGGTCGCGGCATTGGCCTCGCGAATAAAATGCGCGCCTATTCGCTGCAGGATCAGGGCTTTGACACGGTCGACGCCAATCACCGGCTGGGGTTTGAAGATGATGAGCGCGATTTCCGCATCGGGGCCGAACTCCTGCGTGGTCTCGGGTTTCGCGAGGTGCGGCTATTGACCAACAATCCGCGCAAAGTGGCGATGCTGGACAGCTGCGGGCTGAAAGTGGTCGAGCGTGTGCCACTGAAGGTCGGAAAAACCCGCGAAAACGCGGCCTATCTGGCCACCAAGGCCGCCAGATCGGGGCATTTGCTGTGATCCACCCGGGACAGACCGCTGAGGACCTTGTGCTGACCCCTACGGGGCTTTTGTTCCGGGGTCGCCGTTTCGCCTGCACCATCGGGCGTGGCGGCATCTCGCGCGAGAAACGCGAGGGCGATGGGGCGACGCCTTTCGGGCTGCATCATATCGTTGGCGGTTTCTACCGCCCCGACCGGCTGGCCCGGGCTGACGTGCCGGCCTGGGCGGAAGCGCTGATCCCGGGCGATCTGTGGTCAGATGACGGCCGCGATCCGGCCTATAATTCCCATGTCCGGGCGCCGCATGGTTTTTCGCATGAGGATCTGCGCCGCTCCGACCCGCAATATGATCTGGTGCTGGTCACGGACTGGAACTGGCCCGATGCGACACCCGGCCGGGGATCTGCGATCTTCCTGCATTCCTGGCGCCGCCCGGGCTGGCCCACTGCCGGCTGCGTGGCCTTTGCACAACCCGATCTTCTGTGGATCGCGCGGCGCATCCGCCCCGGCACAAGGCTGATCGTGCCTTATTTCGCCTAGGCACGATCCCCGAAAATCGCCGAGCCGACCCGGATATGGGTTGCCCCATGCGCGACGGCAAGCTCGAAATCCGAGCTCATCCCCATCGAGAGCCCCCCGACCCCGTTCCGCGCCGCGATCCCGGCCAGCATTTTAAAATGCGGCACCGGGTCTTCGCCATCGGGCGGAATGCACATCAGCCCCACCACCGGCAGATACATCGCGCGGCAGGCCGAGATGAAATCATCGGCCTGGCCCGGCAGGATACCGGCCTTTTGCGGTTCTTCGCCGGTATTGATCTGGATGAAAATATCGGGACTGGCGCCACGCGCATTGGCAAGCGTCGCCAGCCGCTCGGCCAGTGAGGGGCGGTCAACCGAATGGATCGCGTCAAAAAGATCGACCGCGACCTTTGCCTTGTTGCTTTGCAAGGGCCCGATCATATGCAGCTTTACGCCGGGGTATTTTGCCTTCCAGACGGGCCATTTGAAAGCCGCCTCCTGGACGTAATTTTCGCCAAAGACGCGCTGGCCTTCATCCAGCACCGCCTCGACCCGCGGGCCGGGCTGTACTTTCGAGACTGCGATCAGGGTGACAGAGCCCGCTTCGCGGCCCGCGGCCAGTTCGGCGGCGCGCAGCCTTGCGGTGATCCCGGTAAGTGACATTGCCCGCGCCTTTGCTGCCTCAGAACGCGCCCTGATTACAACGGCCGGGCACAGAAGGGAAACGCCAGAAATGAAAAGAGCGGGCAATGCCCGCTCTTTCCAAAGATATTGATCCGTTAAGATCAGAAGTCGAAGCGAACGCCGATGTCAGCAACGGTCTTAGCGCGAGCGTCATTGAAGCGGGCGCCGGTGTTGTCAACGAAGGTCACGTCGCTGCCGAAGCCGCGCTGGATGGAGCCCGAGATACGAGCGCCTTCGCCGAGCGAGTAATCAGCACCGATACCGTAAGCGGTGTCAGCACCGTCTGCGTCCAGGTCCGAAATGTAAGCGCGGAGCGTGGTGGCGCCGAAGGTGTAGTTACCGTACAGGGTGATCTGGTTGTACGAGTCGTTCAGAGCCGGGTTGTCGTAGTTGTAGAAGTTCAGGCCGACATTGCCGTCACCGAAGTTATACGCACCACCGAGGAAGTAGGCGTCATAGTCTTTGTTGCCACCAACGTTGTTGTTGATTGCAGCGGCGACCGAGATCTGGCCGTTCGACCAGTCAGCAGCCAGACCGACTTCTTCGGAAACGCCAGCCGGAAGGGTGTCGACGATCTGGTTCGGGTCAATGTACGAGAAGTACAGATTGATGTCCGAGATGGAGTAGGTCGCAGCAACGCCCTGATAGCCGTTCGGCTGGGTTTTCGAGTTGTATGCGAAGAACGGGCTGTCGTTGTCGTCGCCGAACGAGCTGTCTTCGTAGCCCATTTCCGAATTATAAGTCAGGCCAACCGAATCCCAAGGGGTGTCGACGTTGCCGACCTGAACGGTGAGGCCTTCGTAACCGATGCTGAAACGGGCAGCGTTACCGATGGTTCCAGCGTCGCCATCATCATACTGCATGCGCAGACGAGCGCCGAAGGTCACACCAACATCAGTCTCAGTGGTGGCGTCGATATTCAGACGCAGACGCGACGAGATGATGGTGTCTTCCAGGCCGAGGCCGCGGTCTTCGACATATTGCAGACCGAAACGGCCGTAGCCCGAGATGGTCACGTCTGCTGCGGCTGCCGAAGCGCCAGCAACCAGAGCGGTGGTCGCGATAAGAAGCTTTTTCATCGTATTCCCTCGATTGACTTCCAAGGATGGCCCAACTCAGGGGAATCCGAATTGGGTATGGATCGTATTTCTGCCTCTCGGGGTCTGATTGCAACGATCATGGCGCGACCTGCCCGGAAACGCCTCGCCTGTGGTGCAGCAAAGTCACAGTGCCTTTTCGCCCCCTGACAGCCGGCCACGCGGGGCCACATGCCGCAAGTCCCTCGCCCCGGATGTGGCCTTTGGTATTGCCACATTACAGCGGCGGCACAGGCATGGCGCCGCCACCACCGGGGCCTTGCCGGGCAAAAAGCCTTGTTCCACACAGGTGGCTAAGCTAGATAGCCGTTTAAGTTAAACGGGAGTTTCCGATGGCTCTGGCGAAATCCGCGCGCACCCTTCTTTGTGGTGGCCTGCTTGTTATCCTTGCGGCCTGCGGTGGCAATAGTGGTGGAACCGCGGACGAGACCCGCGCCGGGGCGAGATCTGGCAAGCAGGGCGCGGCCGAACTGGGCAATTCGCGCGAAAGATCAAACCGCGCGGGCGGCACGATCTGGAATCTCTTCGGCAATGGCGAAGATCCGAACACCACTGTCGAGGTGAACAAATACATCTGGCAGGCCTCGCTTGAAGTTCTGAATTTCCTGCCGATCGAAAGCATTGACCCCTTCACCGGCGTGATCGTCACCGGCTATGGCCGCCCGCCGGGTGGTGGCCGTGCCTACCGCGCCACGATCTATGTGCAGGATCCGGCGCTCGAGGCACGCAGCCTGAAGATCGCGCTGCAAAGCCAGGGGGGCGGCGCGGTGGCGCCGGAAACCGTCCGCGCGGTAGAGGATGCGATTCTCACCCGGGCGCGGCAGCTCCGGGTCCGGGACAGCAAGCTCTGATCACAGCCAGAATCGGGACGACCAGAGGCGGCTTCGGCCGCCTTTTTTCATGGCCCGGAAGACTGGGCCCGGAAGACTGGGCCCGGAAGACTGGGCCTGTCTGCGAATGGCTCGCTGCAGCGCCGCAGTCAGCGCCCTGCCCGCGCCGCGATCCGCAGGAAAACCCGCTCGACCAGCGCAAGCCCCGGCACTTTCATCGTTGAACGCAGCGTCAGATCCGCTTCGACCAGATCGGCGATGGCGGGTTCCAGGCTGAGCATGCCCCATTTCCTGAGCTGCCCCTGCATCCGATCCCGGCGCGGCCCGAAGACCCGCGCCTTTTGCAAGCCATTGCCTGTGCCGCCCGGATCGCTTGCCGCAAGATGCAGTATTCGGAAATACCGTAACGCCTGGATGCAGAGGGTTACCGGCAATACGCCCTGCCCTCCCAGCCGCAGCATCAACATGCCGACCTGGCGGCTTTGCCCCTCGGCCACAGCATTCAGGAGCTCGTCCACCTCGGCGTCAATCGTTGCCGGTGCCAGCGCCGCGACCTCATCCGGCGTCAAGGGCGTCGGATCCTGCCATTTATACAGCGCGATCTTCTCAAGCGTCTGCCGGAAGTCACCCGGATCCAGCGCCCGCGCAAGTTGCGTCAGATCATCCATCACCGCCGCCGGGATCTGCGCCAGCCCGGCTCTGGCCAGTTCGGTTTCGATCTCTTCGCGGGTCGGCGGATCGTCATAAAGCCCGATGCAAACCGCATGGGGCATCTTTTCAAACAATGACTTAAGTGCCGATTTGCCCTTCAGATCGCCTGCCGTGGCAATGATCACCGCATCGCCTGGCTTCCAGTCCTTCAGCGCCTCGGTGAAAGTGGCGGTCAGCCCGTCGGTTGCATCCTCGACAAAGGCCACACGGGGGCCGGGGAAGAAACCAACCGCCTTGACCGCATCCGACAGCGCCGCCTGGTCCTTGCGCAGATCCGCGCCCGACATGCGTGCGAGCCGCATCTCGGCCTCGCCCTCGGGCCCGATCAGCGCCAGAATCGCCGCCTGGCGCTTCAGCGCGACCCGCATCGTATCGGCGCCAAAGATCAGCAGCCCCGCACGGGCGGGGTCAGGCTTTGCCATGTAACGATTGGCCTCGGCGCCGCGCAGCAGCATCAGCCGGCCGAAGGGCTGGAGGCGCGCGCGCTGTTGCGCCGTTGCAGTGCCGCCATTTCCGCGATCAGCCGCGCCACGACCTGATCGGCAAGGATCGACATCAGCCGGCTTTGCGCATCTTCCTCTGCCGCCAGCATCGCCACGGTCGAGCCGGTCGCGTTGAAGGCGGTGAAGCTTTGCACCCGCCCGCTTGCGAGCACGGTGCCGCTGAGCGTATCCGAGATGCGGAAGGTCACGACGCCGGAAATATTGTAGCGCGTGGTACGATTGTCTGCGGTGACGCCGACACCATCGGTTTTGGTCGTGATGGCATAGTCGAGGTCATAAAGATGGCGCTCGGGCCGCCCGAGACGCTCCTCGATTCGCTGCACAAAGGCAAAAGCCTCTTTGGTATCGGGGTCTGCGGCGCGCACCTGACCCAGCAGAGCCTCGGCCGGTCCGCCCTTTTTATAGGCGGGGGTAAAGCCGCAGGCGGCAAGCGCCAGCGGCATCAGCAGGAAGGTCCGGCGGTCAGTCCCCACGGGTTCAGCCCCTTGATACCGTCACGCGACGACGTTGATGATGCGCCCCGGCACCACGATGATCTTCTTCACCGCATTGCCGCCGAGGAATTTCACCACATCCTCATGGGCCAGCGCCAGCTTTTCAACCTCGGAAGAGGCGAGATCTTTCGGCACGCTGATTTCCGCACGTTTCTTGCCATTGATCTGGATCGGCAGCGTGATCACATCATCGACCAGAAGCGCCGGATCGGCCTTCGGCCAGGGCGCGCGGGCGCACAGCCCCTCGCCGCCCTGCATGGCCCAGATTTCCTCGGCCAGATGCGGCGTCATCGGCTGCATCAGCTGCGCCAGCACCCGCATCCCATCGCGCGCCACCAGTGCCGAGGCGTCGGCTTTCGCCAGCGTATTGGTCAGCCCGTAAAGCACGGCAATCGCCTTGTTGAAGGCAAAGCCCTCGATCGACTTCGTGACCTCGACCACCGCCCGCGCCACCGCCTTTTGCAGCTCGAGGTCACCGGTGCCGGCGTAATCCGATGGCATCGAGGCGACGCGGTCCGACAGCGTCCAGACGCGGGTGAGGTGCTTGCTGGTGGCATCGGCGCCCGAGGCCGTCCATTCGATATCCCGCTCGGGCGGGCTGTCCGACATCACGAACCAGCGCGCGGTATCCGCGCCGTAAGAGGCGATGATATTCATCGGGTCGACGACGTTTTTCTTTGATTTCGACATCTTGGCCGAAGGGATCACCTCGACCGACCTGCCATCGGCCAGGGTCACACCGCTGTCCTGGCGGATCACATCTTCGGGCAGGTGATAGACCGGGCGGCCCTTGTCATCGGTGGTCTTGTAGATCTCATGCGTGACCATGCCCTGCGTAAAGAGCGCATCGAACGGCTCGCGCGATTTCGCGGGCAGATGGCCGGTCACATTCATCGCGCGGGCAAAGTAGCGCGAATAGAGAAGATGCAGGATCGCGTGTTCGATGCCGCCGATATACTGGTCGACATTCATCCAGTAGTCCGCATCCGACATCACCGTGGGCGTGGTGGCGCGCGGCGCGGTGAAACGGGTGAAATACCAGGACGAATCGACGAAAGTATCCATCGTATCCGTCTCGCGCTTCGCCGCCTGGCCGCATTTCGGGCAAGGCACATCGCGCCAGGTCGGGTGGCGGTCCAGCGGATTGCCAGGCTTGTCGAAGCTCACATCATAGGGCAGCTCGACGGGGAGGTTCTCTTTCTTCTCGGGCACCACGCCGCAGGTCGGACAATGCACGACCGGGATCGGGCAGCCCCAATAGCGTTGCCGTGACAGGCCCCAGTCGCGCAGGCGGAATTTGGTGACGCCCTCGCCGAAGCCCTTTTCCTCGGCCAGAGCGATGGCATCGAGGATACCCTGTTCGCCGGTTTTGACCCCGGCCCCGGCGACATTGCGAATATAGGTGACGCGCTCGGATTTCATCGGAACGAAGGGTTCCGACAGCGGCGCCTCAACGCCACCTTCGGCCACGAAAACCGGGATGATCGGCAGGCTGTATTTGGTCGCGAATTCGAAATCGCGCTGATCATGGCCCGGGCAGCCGAAAATCGCGCCGGTGCCGTAATCCATCAGGATGAAATTGGCGATCCAGACCGGCAGCTCGACCGAAGGATCCAGCGGATGGCGCACCCGCAGGCCGGTATCGAAGCCGATCTTCTCGGCGGTCTCGATCTCTTCGGCGGTGGTGCCGCCCTTGCGGCATTCGGCGGCAAAGGCCGCGATGGCCTCGTTTTTCTCGGCCAGCGCTTTTGCCAGTGGATGATCGGCCGAGATCCCGGCAAAGCTCGCGCCGCCCAGCGTGTCGGGGCGGGTGGTGTAGACTTCCAGCTTTTCAAAGCCTTCCGGCGCATTCACCGTCTCGAACGCGAATTGCAGGCCCTGGGATTTTCCGATCCAGTTCGCCTGCATCAGGCGCACCTTTTCAGGCCAGTTCTCCAGACCATCCAGCGAGCTCAGCAGGTCATCGGCCATGGCCGAGATCTTAAAGAACCATTGCGTCAGCTCTTTGCGTTCAACCAGCGCGCCCGAGCGCCAGCCGCGCCCGTTCTCGACCTGCTCATTGGCCAGAACGGTCATATCGACCGGATCCCAGTTCACCACAGCGGCTTTGCGGTAAACCAGCCCGGCCTCGAGCATGTCGAGGAACATCGACTGTTGCTGGCCGTAATATTCAGGGTCGCAGGTGGCAAACTCGCGGCTCCAGTCGATCGACAGGCCCAGCGGTTTCATCTGGTCCTTCATCACGGCGATATTGCCATAGGTCCAGTCTTTCGGATGGCCGCCGCGCTCCATCGCCGCGTTTTCCGCCGGCATCCCGAAGGCATCCCAGCCCATCGGATGCAGCACCGAAAAGCCGCAGGACGACTTATAGCGCGCGACCACATCGCCCATCGTGTAATTGCGCACATGCCCCATATGGATGCGCCCCGACGGATAGGGGAACATCTCGAGCACGTAATATTTCGGCTTGGCCGGGTCGATTTTCGCCGTGAAAACCCCGGCCTCATCCCAGGCGGATTGCCATTTCTTCTCGATCTGACCGGGTTCGTAGCGCGACATGGGATGAGCCTCTGTATCTGACAGAGAGGGAATTACCCCTCCCGGGGTCAGAGGTAAAGGATCACAGCATCAGCTCCATATCGCGATGGGCAATTCCGGCATCCTGGTATTCCGGCCCGAAGGCCCGAAAGCCAAGCGCCTCGTAAAAACCAAGCGCATGGATCTGCGCACCAAGCTTCGCGCGGGTGACACCGGGCTGCACGCGCAAAACCGCCACCGCCTCGCGCATCAGCGCCTGGCCGATGCCGCGACCACGTGCTTCGGCCAGCACACAGACCCGGCCGATCTTGCCGGTCGCGCCGTCGATCAGGATGCGCGCGGTCCCGAGCGGCTGGCCGTCTGTGGCCAGAAGATGCAGCGCCTCGCCGTCACGCCCGTCGACCTCATCAGCCTCGGACACCGCCTGTTCCTCGATGAAAACGCGGCGCCGCAGCGCCTGACAGGCGGCCAGATCATCGGTAAGCGTAACCCGGATCATGCGAAATACTCCCTGAGAATGCGGCTGTAGATCGCTTTCAGCTGGTGGATCTGCGCGATTTCGACCCGTTCATCGACCTGGTGCATGGTCTTGCCGACCAGCCCGAATTCGACCACCGGGCAGTGATCCTTGACGAAACGCGCATCCGAAGTGCCGCCGCTTGTGGAATATTCCGGGGTAACCCCGGTCTCGGCCTGCACCGCCTTGCGGATCATCGCGGAAAATTCGCCCGGCTCGGTCAGGAAACTGTCGCCGGAGCTCTTGACCTGCACCGTGATCTTCACCCCGGTCTCAGCAGCCACCGCCGCCGCGTGCCCCTGCAGCCAGGCCGCAAGGCTTTCCCCGGAATGCAGGTCATTATAGCGGATATTGACCGTGGCCGTGCCGCGCGCCGGGATCACATTGGTGGCCTTATTGCCGCAATCAATCGTGGTGATCGCGAGGGTTGAGGCGTCGAAATGATCTGATCCCGCGTCCAGCGGCTCCGCCTCCAGCCGCGCCATCAGCGTCACCAGCGCTGACATCGGGTTCTTCGCGCGATGCGGATAGGCGGAATGCCCCTGCACCCCTTCCGCGGTGAACCAGGCGGTCACGCTGCCACGCCGGCCGATCTTCATCATCTGGCCCATGACATCGGGGCAGGTCGGCTCACCCACCAGGCAATGCGTCATCCGCTCGCCCTGCTCTGCCATCCAGTCCAGCAGCGCCACGGTGCCATGTTCGGCAACATCTTCCTCATCGCCGGTGATCGCGAGGATCACCGCGCCGTCGGGCGGGGTCTCGCGCACGAAATCCACCGCAGCGGCGGCAAAGGCCGCCACACCGGATTTCATATCAGTGGCGCCACGGCCATACATCCAGCCATCGACCTCGGCCGCGCCGAACGGGTCCTGCGACCAGGCCGCAAAATCCCCCACCGGCACCACATCGGTATGACCGTTGAAGCCGAATGACCGGTTCGCACCCCGCATGCCCCAGCGGGCATAGAGATTGGAAATCCCGCCGCGATCGACCCGCGTACAGGCGAACCCGGCCTCGCTCAGCACTGCCTCCAGCAAAACCAGCGCGCCGCCCTCTGCCGGCGTTACCGAAGGGCAGCGAATCAGCTGTGCGGTCAGCCTGGCCGGGTCAAGCGGGGTGAAATCGGTCATGGGGGGTCTCCTTCAGGCGCTTGCGACAGCCATAATCCGGGCCGCCGCGCGGAGCAACCGGCACCTCAGTCCGCCCCCCCTGCGCCCCCGGCCGCAACCGCCTCAACCGGCGAAAGTACAATCGCCGTCGCATTCTTCACCGTCAGAACCACGCCCGGCAACAGCCCGACCCGCGTCCGCGCCTCGGCCCGGAAGGCCGCGTCGATATTGGCGATGCCGCCCAGCACCTGCAACAGGGCCGGAGAGGTGCCGAGATTGTTATGCCCCGCCCCCTGATTATAGGCGGCGGTGTCGTAATAGGTGACCTCAAGATCAGAGATCGGTCGCAGATCCGTCAGGTTGCCCAGCCGGTCAGGCGCGCCTGCGATGCGCGACGAGATGTTCAGGATGGTGTCACGGGTGCTGCCAAAGATCAGGAAGGGCTGCGGCAGTTTCCCCATCGCATGGGCCTGGGCGCGGAACAGGTCAACATCGAGATCGGGCGAGATCAGGATCACCCCCGCCAGACGGTCCATCACCTTGCGATCCCCCCGGATCGAGGCCTGGCGCAGTGTCTCCATCGTCAGCGCGCCGCCCATCGAATGGGCCACGATGATGATCCGCTCCGCCCCGGCGCCGGCAACCTCACGGAGCAAGGCCTCAAGCCCGTCGCGACCGAACAGAGCGGAATCGCGGTCATAGACATAGCCAAGCGCCGATCCGCGCGAGGGCCAGGCATAATGCACCGCCACGCCCGGCACCTTCAGATCGTAATGCATCTGCGCCACGCGGTAGATGCTTTCCGCCATGGTATTGTTGAAACCATGCACATAGACAGTCACGTCACGACTGCCGCGCTGCCCCAGGTTCTTCGCCAGCTCTTTGCGGAAATCGCCCGACGTTGCGAATTGCTGATCCGACAGCGTCAGGAAATCCTTCGCCGGATCCGCCCGCTTCACCGATTTCGGCCAGGTGACCTCGCCCACTTTATGATCACGCGGCATCAGGATGTCATAGCGCATGAAACTCGCGAAATCCGACCGCGCGAACCCGAATTCACCATTCTCTTCGCGCCGCGACGTGCCGACATAGATCGGCACCCGGATCGAGACCTCTTCCGCCAGCGCGATCTTCTCCGGCGTCAGCTCTTCAAGCATGACAAAATTCCCGCGCGGCGCGCAGGAGGCGAACAGGACAAACGCCAAAAGGGCAACGAAAATTCTCATGCCTCTTTCCTGACCGCCCCGCCGCACCGGGTCAAGCCCACTGCCCATCACGCCTTGTGACACGGCTGAAAGCTTTGCCTTTCCCCCTGGTACAAATACTCCGGGGGTGCGGGGGCTGGCCCCCGCCCGCAACCTCACAACACGTAGCGGGAAATATCAGCCGAGCGCGCCAGGCCGCCTACATTCTTTTCGACAAAGGCCTCATCCACCACCACCGCCTCACCCGGGCGGTCCGGCGCGGTAAAGGAGAGTTCCTCGAACACCCGCTCCATCACCGTGTAAAGCCTGCGCGCGCCGATATTCTCGACCGAGCGGTTCACCTCGGCCGCAAGCGCCGCAATCGTCGCGATCCCGTCTTCGGTAAAGCTGACCGCCACCTCTTCGGTCGCCATCAGCCCGGTATATTGCCGGGTCAGCGCATTGTCGGTCTCGGTCAGGATCCGGACAAAATCGCCCTCGGTCAGCGCCTCCAGCTCGACCCGGATCGGCAGACGGCCCTGCAATTCAGGCAGCAGGTCCGAGGGTTTGGCGATATGGAAGGCGCCAGAGGCGATGAACAGGATATGATCGGTCTTCACCGGCCCGTATTTGGTCGAAACGGTCGTCCCCTCGATCAGCGGCAGCAGATCCCGCTGCACGCCCTCGCGCGACACATCTGCGCCCCGCGCCTCGGATTTCGCACAGATCTTGTCGATCTCGTCGAGGAAGACGATGCCATCCGCCTGCACCACCTGCAGCGCGCGCGCCTTCACCGCCTCGTCATCCAGAAGCCTGTCGGCCTCCTGGCCCAGCAGCAGATCATAACTGTCCGCCACCGTGACCCGCTTTTTCGATGTTCGCTGGAATGCCTTGCCGAACATCTCCTGCAGGCCCTGAAGCTGCATCTCCATCCCCTGGCCGCCGCCCATCATCGGCATGGCGGGTACGGGGTCCTGGATCTCGATCTCGATCATGGTCTCGTCCAGCTCCCCCGAGCGCAGCTTTTTGCGAAACATCTCGCGGGTCTGGTCGCGCGCATCCTTGCCGGCAATCGCCTCGATCACCCGCTCCTCGGCGGCGCGCTTGGCTTTTTCCCGCACCTCGTCGCGCATCATCGCGCGGGTATCGACGATGGCGACATCCATCAGATCGCGGATGATGCTTTCCACATCGCGCCCGACATAGCCGACCTCGGTGAATTTCGTCGCCTCGACCTTGAGGAACGGCGCTTTCGCGAGCTTCGCCAGCCGGCGCGAGATCTCGGTTTTCCCAACCCCGGTCGGCCCGATCATCAGGATGTTCTTCGGGTAAACCTCATCGATCAGATCGGCGGCCAGGCGGTTCCTGCGCCAGCGGTTGCGCAAGGCCACAGCCACGGCGCGCTTGGCATCTGCCTGGCCGATGATGAAACGGTCCAGTTCCGAGACGATTTCGCGGGGGGTCAGGTCGGTCATACTTCGGGCCTCGAATAGGGAGGAAGCCGGTCTTTGCCGGGGAAGTCGGGGAGGCTGCGCATCAGCCAGCCGCGCAGCTGCACCCACCAGGTGCCGATGGCGGTGATCAGCGCCCCCAGAAGCAGCAGCGCAAAGGCCCAGGAGCCGAAATCGCCGCCCCCCGTCGCCCAGACGATCACGAAAGCCATATAGCCAATGGCAGCCGAGACAAACGAGCGCCGGTCGATCACCAGCGCCAGCCCGGTGATGATCAGCAGCGCGATCAGCAAAAGCACCATGCCGCCCGAGCCGTAGAGCGTCACCGCCACGGTATTGACCAGCGCGAAAGCCGCCAGCAGATGCAGCCAGAAGGCCGTTGCGGCATTCCTTCCCAGCCGGTGCGGGTCGCGCATGTCAAACCACATCCCCGCAAGGAAAGCTGCGATCCCGAAGCCCAGCGTCGCGAAAGCAAAGGCCGGGCTTTCGCGCAGATCAAAGAGCCCGTTCATGCCGCCGGAACGCGTCCCGATGGCCAGCCCGATCAGCGCCTCGGTCGAGGTGGTCAGCGCATAAAGCGTCAAAAGCGCAAACCCGCCGAGGACGAACATGGAAAACGGCAAGCGGAACCGGCGATACCAGGCCGCCATGCCCAAAGTCGCCACCAGTGGCGGCAGCATCAGAAGGCCCCGGGACGGCTGGCCGGCGTTTTGCAACACAAGTGTGGTGACGGCGATCAGCAAACCGCCGCCAAAAACCAGTGCCAGCACCATCGACGGCAGGTTCATCCGCCGCCTCAGCGTGAAATACTCTGCCCACCACCAGGCGATCCCTGCCGCAATCAGCGGCAGAACAATGGCGATTGTCGCGCCTCCGGCCCAGGCGATCCAGGAAAGCGTGCCTGAGAGCAGGATGATCAGGCCAAGCGAGATGAAGATCTCGGAAAAGCCTTTGAAAAACTCAAAAGGCTCGTCTTCCGCCGGCATTGCCGCGCGCCGGCCGGCGCGGGCCGCGACCAATGTCGACAAAGACGCGGCCTGAGCCTCGGTCAGGATACCGGCCTGAACGCCGGCGCGAAGGTCATCAGAGGTCATTTGCGGATCGTCTCCACCGTCAGATTGCCATTGGTGTAGACACAGATCGACGCGGCAATCGCCATGGCTTTGCGCGCCACATCCTCGGCCGGCATCTCGGTCTCCATCAGCCCGCGCGCGGCGGCGAGCGCGAAATTGCCGCCAGACCCGATGGCCGCGACATCATGTTCCGGCTCCAGCACATCCCCCGCGCCGGTCAGCACGTAAAGCTGGTCGCCATCGGTCACGATCAGCATCGCTTCGAGATTGCGCAGATATTTGTCCATCCGCCAGTCTTTCGCGAGATCGACACAGGCCCGCGCGAGCTGCCCTGGCGCCGCTTCAAGCTTTTTCTCAAGCCGCTCAAGCAGGGTGAACGCATCCGCCGTCGAACCGGCAAAGCCCACCACCACATCATGCCCGCCAGGGGAAAGCCTGCGCACTTTGCGCGCCGTTCCCTTGATCACCGTCTGGCCCAGGCTGACCTGGCCATCCCCCGCCACCACAACCTCGCCCCCCCGCCGCACGGCGAGGATCGTGGTCCCGTGCCAGCCGGGGAATTTGTCGTCAGCCATGGGAATGCCCTTCGCATTGTTCCGTGCCCCTATATGGAGCGCCGGCCGGACTGGCACAAGTCAGCGGCGTAAGGCTGGACTTCCGGAGGGCAGACGGCCATGATCACCTGTCTTTCATGACCCCGACCCAGGCGAGCCGATGTCCAGCCCGATTTCCAGCCGGAACCTACCGAATATCACGGCGCTGTTCCCGGTGCTGATCGGAACCTGCGCCCGCAATGGCTTCGGGTTGCCACGCCGCTGAGCCGGCGGGCAACCCCCTTCTCTGAACCTGCTTGATTTTGACAGACCGCGCCTGGCGCGGCTTCAGCTATGGGACAGCCATGACAGTCTGGAACGATCTGGCCCGCGCCACCAATGCGGCGGGCGATGAAATCCTTTTGCGCCAGCGGGATAGCCTTTACGAGATCCGCTATAACGGCATCGAGCTGATGTCGAACCTCAACCATCAGTCCGAAGCGGTGCTGGCGACCCGCGCGCTGCGTCTGCTGGGCCGTGCGCCGCGCGATGTGCTGATCGCCGGGCTTGGCATGGGCTATACTTTGCGCGCCGCGCTGGATCTGCTGGGCCCAGGGGCACAGGTGACGGTATGCGAACTGGTGCCGGAAATCGTCGCCTGGAATCACGGGCGGCTCTCGCATCTCGCCGGTCATCCGCTGACCGATCCGCGCGTAAGCGTTGAAATCGCAGATGTGACAGCGGTTCTGGCGCGCAATCCGGGGCGGTTCGACGTGATCCTGATGGATACCGATAACGGGCCGGACACTCTGGTGCGGGACACCAATGGCGCGATCTATACCGAAAGCGGGTTGAGCCGCAGCCGGGGGGCGCTGGCCAAAGGCGGTATTGCCGCTTTCTGGTCGGCCGAGATCGCCCCCGGTTTCGAACAGCGTCTGACCCGGCAGGGCTGGCCCTGGCGGCGCGATGATATCGCGCTGATGCCGGGGCGGGTCGATGCAATGCATCACATCTATTTCGCCGCCGATGACGCGGCGGCTCTGGGCCTGAAAAAGGCCGCATGAAACGCAAACGGCCCCGGGTTTCCCGGGGCCGTCCGCATTCGTCCGACAGATCAGATTGCCGCCTTGATCCAGTTGTCCAGCGCAGCTTTCGGCGCGGCGCCGACCTTGTTCGACACGACCTGGCCATCCTTGAACAGGAACAGAGCCGGGATGCCGCGCACGCCAAGCGCCGCCGGGCTTTCCGGGTTCTCGTCGACATTGACCTTCACGATCTTGACCTTGCCGGCATATTCGGTCGCCAGCTCTTCCAGAGCCGGGCCGATCATCCGGCACGGGCCGCACCATTCGGCCCAGAAATCCACCACCACCGGCACATCCGACTGGCGGACTTCGGCGTCGAAAGTGGCATCGGTAACAGCGACAGTTGCAGCGCCCATGGGGTCTCTCCTGAGAATTGGGTTGTATGGAAGCTAGGTTTGACCCTGGCGAACGTCAAGGACCGGTCCGGCTGATCAGGCCTGCGCGCGCTGCAAGGCGGCCTGCACCCTGGCGGGATCCACCGGCATCAGCCGGGGCACCCTGGTCCAGAGGATTGCCGCCCTGATCTCGCGCCCGGGGTAAATCAGCGCCGCCGCATGGGCATAGGCACCAAGCTGGCGCAGATAGGGTTCAGGGATGCCATCCTCACCGTCGGGCACCACCGCGTTCGATTTGAAATCGACCACCGTGATGCGGTCGGGGGTGATCACCAGCCGGTCGACCGACCCGGCCAGCCAGCCGCCATTCCAGGGCGCCGAAAGCTCGGCCTCGGCAAGGCTTCCCGGGCCGAACATCCAGGCCAGATCCGGCGCGGTCAGGATCGCCCGCGCCTCACCCAGCAGTACCTCGCCCGCGCCCAGCCGGGCCGCGAGCTGCGGCCAGGCCGCAACCGGCGCCTCTGCCAGATGTTGCAGCAAAAGATGCAGCCTGGTGCCGCGCTCCAGCGGATCGTCTTCCTCGAAATCCAGCACCACGTGGAATCGCCCGCCCTCGACCTTGGCTTCGCCACCGCCGAGGCCCGAGGGCGACCAGATCCGCGGCGGCGCCACCGCGCCCGGCAGCGGCGCGAGGCTGAGCGCATGCGGCACCTCTGGCGCGGCTGCTGCCGCAGGGGCATCCCCCGGCCAGTCGCCAAACCCCAGACGGATGCGCCCGTCCTCGCCCGGCACAGCGCCCAGCGCCTCTGCCCCGGTCAGCGCCGCATGATGCCATGATCCCGGCCCCGCCTCGCCCGCCGCCGCGACGATCAGCCAGTGCTTTGCCCGCGTCATCGCCACGTAAAGCAGCCGCAGGTTTTCGGCCTCACGCGCCGCCGCGCGGGCGGCTTTGGTCTCGGCCTCGAGGCCGGTATCTTCCGCCTTGCGCCCCGACCAGGTGACCATGCCCTCACCGATCGCAAGGATCATGTCCTTATCGGTCAGCCGCCGGTCGCCGGTATCGGGCAGGATCACCACCGGCGCCTCAAGGCCCTTCGATCCATGCACCGTCATGACGCGGATCAGCCGCCCCTCGCCCTCGGCCTGGCGCTTGACCTCGACCTCGCCGGCCTCCATCCAGACCAGAAACCCGGTCAGGCTGGGCACTTCGCCGCGCTCATAGGCCAGCGCCTGCTGCGACAGCTCGTCAATCGCATCCGCCGCTTCATCGCCCATCCGACCCAGGAGCTTTGCGCGCCCCTGATGCCGCGTCAGCACCCGGTCCAGCAGATCATAGGGCCGCATATATTCGGCAAGCTTCCTCAGATCATCCAGCACCGACAGCGTCCCGGGCTCGTCGAGATGGCGCAGACGCTCCCAGAGATAGCCCTTGCGCCCATGCGCCAGCGCGTAAAGCCGCGCTTCGGACCAGCCGAACAGCGGCGAGCGCAGCACCTGGGCCAGTGCCAGATCATCCTCGGGCGTGTTGAGGAAGGACAAGAGCGCCAGCAGGTCACGCACCGCGAGTTCCCCTGTCAGCGTCAGCCGGTCCGGTCCGGCAATCGGCAGGCCAGCGGTCTTGCAGGCGCGGATCACCGCGTTGAAGATCGGCCCGCGCCGCTGCACGAGGATCAGGAAATCCCCGGCATGAACCGGACGGAACCCGCCAGGCGCGCGGTGATCCGGGATCTGCCGTCCCGCCGCAATCATCGCCGCGATCTCAGCCGCGATCTGGCGGGCCAGCACCTCGGTCGCGTCTTCCTCGCCGACCTGGTCTATGGGGTCGAACCATTCGCCCGGCTCCGGGTCTTCGGGTTTCGGGACAACCGGCCAGACCTCCACCCGTCCGGGCAGCGCCTCGTGGAAAGGACGGTGGCGGAAAGCCCCGCCAAGCGCCGCCTCGGCCTCGCCCGGGAAGGACTGATCGACCAGATCCAGCAGCGCGCGAGACGAGCGGAAGGAATATTCCAGCGCCTGTTCGGTGACCGGCACACCCGCCGCCGCAAAACCTTGCGCGAAACGGGTTTTTACCGCATCAAACCCCGCCACATCGGCGCCCTGGAAGGAATAGATCGACTGTTTCTTGTCACCGACCACGAAAAGCGACCGCTCGGTGTCGCGCGCGCCTTCCCCGGCCATGAATTCTTCAGTCAGCGCCGCGATGATCTTCCATTGCGCGGGCGAGGTGTCCTGGGCCTCATCAACCAGCACATGGTCGATGGAGCCATCAAGGCGGTACAGCACCCATGGCGCCACACTCGGGTCGGTCAGCAAGGCCGTCGCGCGGGTGATGAAATCATCGAAATCGAGCCAGCCATGCGTGGCTTTCGCGCCCTCATAGCGGCGCAGGAAATCGGCGGCGAACCGGTGCAGCGCCAGTGCTTTGCGAAACGCCGAAAGGCCAAGCCGCAACGCCCGCCCGCCCTCGACCCGGCGCATCAGCGATTGCAGCCCGTCGAGATGCGCCCCGAGCGCCGCGCGGCAGTCTTTGGTCGGGAAAGTGTCCAGCTTTGCCCCGAACGGTGCTTTCGCCGTGGCGCCAAACAGGAACAGTCCTTCGAGCACCGGCAGGACCGCAACCCCGAGCGGTGGCAAGGCCGCCAGCGCGGCCCCCGCTTTCTGGTCGGTCACCTTAGAAGACCCGATCAACACCGGCGCCACCGCGTCGATCATCGCCTGATCGCCCGGTCCGAAGACCTCTTCCTCCAATGCCGCCTCATCAAGGCCCGGCGGCAGCCCGAACGCCACCCGCAGCGCGGCCTCTTCCGGCACCTGCATCAGCTCGGCCCGCATCCCGGTGAGTTTTGCAAGGAAGGGATCAATCCGCTCGCCCACCTCGGGCAGGATCGCCTCGAACAGGCCGCGCGCCTCGCCTTCGGCCATTTCCTCAAGGATCTGGTTGCGCAGAAGTTCCGCCGACCGGTCATCAAGTTCGCTGAAAGACGGGCTGACCCCGGCCTCCAGCGGAAAGCGCCGCAAGAGACCGGCGCAGAAGGAGTGAATGGTCTGGATCCGGATGCCGCCCGGCGTCTCGATGGCGCGGGCAAAGAGCTGGCGGGCGCGTTTCAGCGCGGCTTCCGACAGATCGCCGCCTTCGCCCAGATCGCCAAGGTTCCGGCGCAGCCCCGCATCCGGCGCCATCGCCCATTCCCCCAGCCGGCGGAAGAGACGGTTCTGCATCTCGGCGGCCGCGGCCTTGGTATAGGTCAGGCAGAGGATATTCTGCGGGTCGGTGCCGCGCAGCAACAGCCGCGCCACCCGGTCGGTCAGCACCTTGGTCTTGCCAGACCCCGCGTTGGCCACCAGCCAGACATTGACCGAAGGATCTGCCGCCGCGATCTGCGCCAGGGATGCCGGATGCTGGGTCATGGCATATCCTCCGGTTCGGCCTGTTCGGTGATGTCCCATTCGCCAAACCGCGCGAGATCGTCATAATCGCTGTGCTCACGCGCGCCCAGCATGGCCTGGCGCGCGGTATAGCCCCGCCCGGGGTCTTCCCAGGCGCGGATCAACCGGCGGAATTCTTCCAGCAGCCGATGCAGGTCATCGGGGCCAAGCACTGCCGATATCGTCTTCAGATCGGCGCTCAGACGGATATACGCGATCTCGACCTCATCGGGGAAACCGGCCTCGGGAAAGCCGCCAAGGCTCGCCATCACCGCCGCCAGATGCAGCTGTTTCGCGAATGCCGCCTGCTGCTTTTCCGTCGGCGGCGCGCCGGTCTTGTAATCGACGATCCTGAGCTTGCCTTCCGCCGTCACATCCAGCCGGTCGGGTTTGCCGACCAGCACGAAATCCGGGTCCTTCAGCTCGACCCGGTATTTCTGTTCCAGTGAGACCACCTCGCCGCCCTCGGCCAGAAGCCCCTGCACGAAGGGCAGCGCCAGTTCCGCCATCCGCGCCCGCCAGATCGCGCGCATCGCGGGCCAGGCCACGTCTTCCTCAAGCACCCGGTCGGTGATCCGCATCAGCGCGGCTGCGGCCTCGGCGGCAGTGGGCGGCAGGCCTTCGCGCAAAAGCGCCTCGGGCACCTTATGCAGGATCTCGCCCCTGAGCCGCGCATCCGCCATCGGACGCAGAGGCATCAGCGGGCGCAGCCGCAACAGGTGCCGCGCATAGATCGCATAGGGGTCGCGGATCAGCTTTTCGATCTCGGTCAGCGACAGCGATTTCGGACGGTCCGCCACCTTCGGGCGCGGCGAGGGGCGGCGCGCGCGGGGCGAGAGGATCGGCGCTGCCACCAGACCCGCATCCCGGATCAGCCGGTTGCCGCGCGCTTTCATCGCGGCCAGCGCGGCGCGCCCGCCCTGGTCCGGCAAGCCATCAAGCAGGTTCATCAGCCGGTTCAGCCAGCGGGACGGCACGGTTTCGGCCTCGGCATTCCTGTGCGCGTGGCTCAGCACCACTTCGGGCGCCGCGACCGCCATCTGGAAATCATGCGCCGAAAGCCCGATGCGGCGCTCGGGCAGCAAAAGCCCCAGCTCCATCCGCATCTTGCGGTTCAGCCAGGGGTCGGGGTCGGGCTGTGCCGGCCAGACGCCCTCGGTCAGACCGGCAAGCACCACGAGATCGGCGCCCTGGACCCGCGCTTCCTGGGCGCCAAGGATCACGATCCGCTCATCCGCCGGGATCAGGCTGCGCACCTGGGCGCGGTTGATCACCCCATCCGCCAGCGCGGCATAATCGCCAAGGCCGAGATGCAGCGCCCCGGGCGCCTCGGCGGCGAGGTCTTCGATCACGCCGAGCGCCGCTTCGCCCGCCGCATCCTGCCAGAGCCTGCCGGTTCCGGCATCTGTCCCGCGCGCGAAAGCCTCGGCCAGCGCGCGGTGGCGGGTGATCAGATCGGGGAGGGGGGCCGGGGCGCAGGCCTCCAGCTCTGCCAAAAGCCCGCCGAGCCAATCGCCCCAGGGACCCGCAAAAGGATCGCGCTGCTCTGCCGCCCAGGCCTGCAGCGAGGCGAGATCGGGATAGGCCGGGCCGCGCGCCCTGAGCCGCAGTTCCAGCTCATGCGTCAGCCGCAGATGCGGGCCGCGCTGATCGGTAGAGAAACACAAAGGGTGCTTCAGCAGCGTCAGCACCTCATCCGCCATCAGCCGCTTGCCCATACCGCGCGCGACCAGCCGCAACATCCGCCCCGCCGGGCTGTGGATCAGCGGCGAGCCGGCGGAATCGTCCGGGACCAGCCGCCAGCGGTCCAGCGCCGCCGTCACCCGCCGCGTGAGGTCACGGTCCGGTGTTAAAAGCGCCGCGCGTTTCCCCGCCGCAACCGCCTCGCGCAGACAAAGGGCAATCGCCTGGGCCTCGTCACGCGGGCTCGCGGCCTCGATCAGCGTCATGCGCGCGGTTGCGGCCTGCAAATCGCCCAGATCCGGCCCCTGCGCGATCCATTGATCGGTGACCGGCGCCGGACGAAGCGCCAGCGAAATCAGCCGGCCCCGCGCCGGATCGGGAGTGCCCTGTGCGTCCCAGTCCTGCACCTCCAGTGGGCCAAGGCCCAGCGTCTGCATCAGCCGGTGATAGCGATATTGCGGGTGATCCTCCTGGCCGGTCCCGTCATCAAGGCTGGCCCAGACCTCCTCCGGCTGGTCGAAATCAAAGCCCGGCACCAGGATCGCGCCCTGCGGCAGCCGCGCCACTGCCTGCATCAGCAAAGCCGAGGTTCCGCGCGAGCCGGTCGATCCGGCAACAATCACCGGATCGGGGGTCGGTGCCGCCTCCCAGGCGCTGATCTGCGCCAAAAGCGCCAGCCGCAGCCGCGCCTCGCTGTCCGGCGCCGCACCTTCGGTGAAAAACTGCGCGATCAGCGAGACGAAACGGCGGGTGCGCGACCAATGCGCGGCATGGCCCTCGATATCGAGAAGGTCGAGTGCGCCCGGATCGACCTCTTCCGCCCGCATCTCATCCATCAGCCCTGCAAGGCTGTCGGCCAGGTCATAAAGCGCGTGACGCGGCGCAAGATCGGGCTCTGCCGCCAGCAGCCGGTCGATCAGCACCGCCAGTTCCAGCCGCCGCCCCAAAGGCGAGGCGGCCTCGACCTGGCCCGTCAGCAAAGGATCATTCCCCGGTTCCGACACCAGTTTCAGCCGGGGCAGGAAACCGGCGCCCTGGACCAGAAGCGTCTCGCGCAAGCGGCGGCGCATCCGCTGGCTGTTCAGATAAACCGTCACCCGCGCCATGGCCTCGGGCGGCTGGCCTGCAAGCCGCGTGCGCAGGCCCGCCGCCAGCCTTGCGGGGAAATCCACGCCGGGGGGCAGGCCGAAGAGGCGGGGTCCGGATCCGGGGAACATCATGACGCCAGCAAAGCCCCGGCCTCGGCGAGACCTTCGGGGCTGCCGACATCGCACCAGCCGCCCTCCCAGATCAGACCGTAGGCGCGGTCATTCCGGATCATGTCATCCCAGGCGAGGTTCAGGGAAAACACCCGCTCGGGGTGGCGGAACAGCCAGTCCGTGCGCAGGATCTGCGCGCCGAGATAGACCATGCCATTCGGGTCGAGATCCTCGCCGGTCTCGCTGTCGCGGCGCATCCGGGTCAGGCGGCCATCCGCGCCCAGCGAGAAATCTGCCCCGCCCTTGCGGCCCGGCAGGCCCTCGCGCGGCTTTACCAGCAACAGCGCCCCCATCTGCAAAGGATCCCAGGCCCGCGCCAGCGCGCTGAGCGGATTGCCCCCCGTCCAGACCACATCCGGGTTAAGCGTCATCACCGCGCCATGGCCAAGTGCCGGCAGCGCCGCCTTCAGCCCGCCGCCGGTCTCGAGGATCTCGGGTTCATGGCTGATGCGGATCGGGCGGCCCCTCAGGTGATCCGCGATCTGCTGCGAGAGGTAATGCGTATTGACCACCACCGGGTCGCAGCCCGCCCCGGCCCCCAGATCCAGCGCGCGATCGAGGAGGCTCTGCCCGGCCACCTCGATCAGAGGCTTCGGGCGGTTCCGGGTCAGCGCGCGCATGCGGGTTCCGAAACCGGCGGCAAAGACCATCAGGGGGAAGGCGGGCTGCATGACCTGATCCTTTCGATGATGGCTGGTGTGGGATCTGGCAGGAGAGCGAGGGTTTCACCGCGCAGTTCCACCAGGCCTGGATGGGCAAGGTTGCGCATCAGCTGACCCCAGACCCGGGGCAGAAACGCGAGGTAACGGTCCTTGCCCGCCACCATGGTCAGCCGCGCGAAAATCCCGATGATCCGAAGCGCCCGAAGCGCGCCAAGCGTGGCATAGGACGCCGTGATATCGCCGCGCCCTGTCTCTCGCGCGAAATGCGCCACCATCGCGGCCTCGACCCCGGGTGACACGTCACGCCGCGCATCCTGCAACAAGGACACAAGATCATATTCCGGCTGCCCCATCTGACCGAGCTGGAAATCCAGCAACCCGACCCGTGCGACACCCTGACGATCGGGCAGCCAGAGAAGGTTCTCGGCATGATAATCGCGCAGGATCAGCACGCGCGGCCCGTCGGCATGGGCGCGGATTGCAGTCTCAAGCGCACCGATGAGCGGCGCCGCATCGGGTCGGTCTCCAGTGGCGGCAAGGGCATAGAATTCCGGCGCCAGAGCGGCTGACGCCGCCCAGTCCGCCGCGCTCAGATCCGGCAGGGGGCCGGGCGGCGCCGCGCATTGCAGGCGGATCAGCGCATCCACCGCCGCCGTGTAAAGCGGCAGTTCCGCTGTGGAATCGGCCTCGAGCAGCCGCGCATAGATCCCGTCACCGAGATCCTCGATCAGCATGAGGCCCTGCGCCTCATCCATCGCAAGGGTCAAAGGAGGCGAGAGGCCAAGCCCAGCCAGATGCGCGCCGATCCGGTGGAAATCGCCGATATCATCGCCACATCCGGGCGGTGCATCCATCAGGACCGCGCGCTGATCGCCCAGCACCAGCCGCTCATAGGACCTGGCCGAGGCATCCCCCGCGAGATGACTGCGCCGCGCCGCAGCCCAGCCGGCCCGGGCCAGGAACTCTGTCTTTGCAACCTCTCTCACGGCGCCCCCGCAAGGCAGGCGAGGAAACCCTCTGGCCCGGAGACCAGCAGCCGCCGCCCTTCCCCCTCATAGGACAGCGTCACGCGGATCGCCTCGTCAGGCGCATAGTGCCCCAGCCTGTCGGGCCATTCGATCAGCAGGATGTCGCGCCCGATGGCTTCGGCGAGACCCAGCTCTTCGACCTCGCCAATATGGCTCAGCCGGTAAAGGTCGGCATGCCAGACCTCTCCGGCTTCGGTCTCGTAGCTTTGCACCAGGGTGAAGGTGGGCGAAGGCACGTCGATTTCAGCCCCTGCCATGGCGCGGATCGCCGCGCGGGCGAGATGCGACTTCCCGGCGCCAACCGGGCCTTCCAGCAGCACGGTCATGCCCGGACGCAGGCACAGCCCGAACCGCCCCCCGAACAGGCGCGCCGCCTCTTCATCGGGCAGGAAAAGATCGACAGATTTCATGGCGCGAGTTTCGGCTTTTGCCCGGTCAGGCGCAAGCCTCAGCCGATGCGGCCACGCCGTCCGGCGGTCTGGCCGCGGTCCAGCAGGATGTGATCGAGGATCACACAGGCCATCATCGCCTCACCCACCGGTACCGCACGGATGCCGACACAGGGGTCGTGGCGGCCCTTGGTCACAAGGTCGAGCTCCTGGCCGAATTCGTTCACGGTGCGGCGCGGCGTCAGGATCGACGAGGTCGGCTTGACCGCGAACCGGCACACCACCGGCTGCCCGGTGGAAATCCCGCCGAGGATCCCGCCCGCATGGTTCGACAGGAACTCGACCCCATCCTGGCCCATCCGCATCTCATCGGCATTCTCGACCCCGGTCAGCGCGGCCGAGGCCATGCCATCGCCGATCTCGACACCTTTGACCGCATTGATCGACATCATCGCGCTGGCCAGGTCAGAATCCAGCTTGCCATAAAGCGGCGCGCCGAGGCCCGGCGGCACGCCCTCGGCCACGACCTCGATCACTGCGCCCACCGAATTATGCGACCGGCGCAGATCATCGAGATAGACCGCCCAGTCCTGCGCCGCGACAATATCGGGGCAGAAGAACGGGTTCTCACGGATCTGGCCCGCATCAAACCGCAGCCGGTCGATCTTTTTCTCGCCCATCTGCACCATATAGCCGGTAATCGTCACCTCGGGCGCGATCATGTCGAGAACCGCCCGCGCAACCCCCCCCGCCGCGACCCGCGCCGCCGTTTCCCGCGCCGAAGACCGCCCGCCGCCGCGATAATCGCGCAGGCCATATTTCAGATGATAGGCGATATCGGCATGACCGGGGCGGAAGGCATGGGCGATCTCGCCATAATCCTTGCTGCGCTGGTCGGTATTCTCGATCATCAGCTGGATCGGCGTGCCGGTCGTCACGCCGTCAAACACGCCCGACAGGATCTTCACCTCATCCGCCTCACGCCGCTGCGTGGTGTATTTCGAGGTGCCGGGTTTCCTCAGATCCAGCCAGGGCTGAATATCGCCCTCTGTCAGCCGTACGCCCGGAGGACAGCCATCCACCGTGCAGCCAAGCGCCGGGCCGTGACTCTCGCCCCAGGTGGTGACGCGGAAGAGATGGCCGAATGTGTTGAGGCTCATGACGGTGCTCCGTGCTGACAGGGCGGGCTGACACAGGCGGCATAGCGCCCGCCCCTTGCAGGTTACAACCTCATTCCACAAAAAAGTGAAGCGCGGGGTTGAAATGGCACCGCCTGCCCCCACTTCACCAAAGCGGGCCGGGCCCCTCTGGCGCTCAGGGCCAGTTTCTTTCGGGAAACGCCTGGCGTGATGTCGGACCGCATCGGGAAACGCGCCCGATGGATTGCCCGGCATTTTCCCGATCCGTTTCCACGGTTCAGCTGACGGTCATTCCCTCTGGCGCCTTGTGTAAAGGGCTACAGTCGGATGGAGATCCTGCTGACTTTGTTTCTGGGCAAGCCGCTCTGGCTCTGGCTCACCTTCCTTGCAATCGTCCTCGTGCTGCTGGTGCTGGACCTCGGCCTCCTGAACAAGGGCGACGAGGAAATCGGCGTCGCGAAAAGCCTGAAGCTCTCGGCCTTTTATGTCACGCTTGGCGTGGCCTTTGCCGGTTTTGTCTGGTGGCAGATCGGGCCCGAGGCCGCAGGCCTCTACCTCACCGCTTTCGTGGTCGAGAAATCCCTGGCGATGGACAATGTCTTTGTGATCGCGATGATCTTCGGCTTTTTCGCCATCCCCCGCAAATACCAGCATCGGGCGCTGTTCTGGGGCATCCTGGGCGTCATTATCCTGCGAGGGCTGATGATCGGCTTCGGCGCGGCTCTGGTGCAGAACTATCACTGGGTGCTCTATATCTTCGCCGCATTCCTGATCTTCACCGGCCTTAAAATGCTGCTCGCCAAAGACGATCACGCCCCCGATATCGCCAGCAACCCCCTGCTGAAATTCCTGCGCCGGCGCCTCAATTTCACCGATGAGCTGCATGGTCACGCTTTTACCGTGCGCAAGGAAGACCCGAAGACCGGCAAGCTGAAACTCTTTGCGACGCCCCTTCTGCTCGCGCTGATCATGGTGGAAATCGCCGATGTGGTCTTCGCAGTCGATTCAGTTCCGGCGGTCTTCGCCATCACCTCTGACCCCTATATCGTCTTCACCTCGAATATCTTCGCGATCCTCGGGCTGCGCGCGCTCTACTTCGC
The DNA here is from genome assembly GCF_016405985.1 of Paracoccus sp. IB05. Taxonomy (GTDB): domain Bacteria; phylum Pseudomonadota; class Alphaproteobacteria; order Rhodobacterales; family Rhodobacteraceae; genus Pseudogemmobacter. The sequence goes on along the minus strand of NZ_JAEFCF010000025.1, from coordinate 16,244 downwards.
ACTGGCCGCGATCCTGCACCGCTTCGCCTATCTGAAATATGCGCTGGCGATCCTCCTGATCTTCATCGGCTCCAAGGTCTTTGTCGCCGCCCTGCTGGATCTTGAGAAATTCCCGGCCTCGGTCTCGCTCGGCGTCACTTTCGCGATCCTCGCCACCGGCGTCGTCGTCTCGCTGTGGAAGACCCGCGGCCAGCCAGTTCATGCCACCCTCCCCGGCGAGCCAGGCGACAACCACCCCGCCCGCCCCTGAACCCGCAAGGGGCGCTGACCGCGCCCCTTCCTCATTTTCTGTCGCTAAATATCCCGGGGGAGAGGCTCGCCAGAGCCTCGGGGGCAGCGCCCCCTCCCCCGGCTGCCCCTTGCACCCCGCCGGCATTCCCCTATGCTCCGCCCCACCTCGGGGTGCCCGTCACGGGCTGAGATGCGTCATGCGGACCCGTTGAACCTGAACCGGCTCATACCGGCGGAGGGAAGGTGCATCGGATCCCCCCTTGCGCATCGCCCCCGTCGCAACAGGAGGACCTCCATGCGCCCGATGCGCCCCTTCCTTGCGGCATGTCTCGCTTCCCTGCCCCTGGCGGCAGCGGCAGAGACCCCCGTGCTCACCGTCATGACCTATGACAGTTTCACCACCGAATGGGGCCCCGGCCCGGCGGTGGAAAAGGCGTTTGAAGAGGTCTGCGGCTGCGATCTGCGCTTTGTCACCGGCGGCGACGGCGCGGCATTGCTGGCGCGTCTCCAGCTCGAAGGTGCCGCCACCGAGGCGGATGTCGTTCTTGGCCTCGACAACAACCTGACCGCCCAGGCGCGCGCGACCGGACTTTTCGCCCCACATGGCGAAGCGGCACCGACCGGCCTGCCCGTCGCCTTTGAGGATGATCTCTTCCTGCCATGGGACTGGGGCTGGTTCGCCTTTGTCTATGACCGCACCAAAACCGCAATGCCGCCCGAAGATTTCCGCGCCCTGGGCGACAGCGATCTGAAGATCGTGATCCAGGATCCGCGCTCATCGACCCCCGGCCTCGGTCTGCTGATGTGGGTCAAGGCAGCATATGGTGACCGCGCCCCCGAAATCTGGACCGGGCTCTCCGATAATATCCTGACCGTGACCCCGGGCTGGTCCGAGGCTTACGGCCTCTTCCTCGGGGGCGAGGCGGATATGGTTCTCTCCTATACCACTTCCCCCGCCTATCACCGGCTGGCCGAGAAAGACGACAGCAAGGACTGGGCCGAATTTGCCGAGGGCCATTACCTGCAAATCGAGGTCGCGGGCATCCTCGCCTCCTCAAAACAGCCCGAACTTGCGAAGGAGTTCATCGCCTTCACCCAGTCGCCGGCCTTCCAGTCGGTGATCCCGGAAACCAACTGGATGTATCCCGCAACCGAGATCGCGCTGCCCGAAGGGTTCGAGACCCACCGTCCGGCGAAATCCTTGTTGCTGACCGCCGATGAGGCGCTGGAGGCGCGGGGCCCTGCGCTGGCGGAATGGCAAGCCTCGCTCGGGCAGTAAGCCTCGCCGCCGCGCTCATGGTCGCCGCGCCTCTGGCGGCGGTGGCCTTCAGGGCGGGGGGCGTAAGGCTGAGCACACCTGACCTTGCTGCGCTGCGGTTTACCCTGTTGCAGGCCGGGCTTTCGGCGTTGATCTCCGTCGCGCTGGCGGTGCCGGTCGCAAAAGCGCTGGCGCGGCGGCGCTTTCCCTTGCGGGGCCTTCTGATCACCCTGATGGGCGCCCCGTTCCTTCTGCCGGTGATCGTCGCGGTGATCGGGCTGATCACGGTTTTCGGCCGCTCGGGCTGGGTCAATGCGGGCCTTGCCACGCTCGGCCTGCCCGGGTTCAGCATTTATGGGCTGCATGGTGTGGTCATCGCGCATGTCTTCCTGAACCTGCCGCTGGCTGTGCGGATGATCCTGCAGGCCTGGGTCTCGGTGCCGTCAGAGCGGTTTCGCCTTGCCGCCTCGTTGGGTTTTCGCCCGCGCGACATCGCGCGCCATATCGAGCGCCCGATGCTGGCGTCGGTCCTGCCCGGCGCGCTGGCGACGGTTTTTGCGATCTGCCTGACCTCTTTCGCCGTGGCGCTGACGCTGGGCGGCGGCCCGCGTGCCACCACGCTGGAACTGGCGATCTATCAGGCGATCCGGTTCGAATTCGACCTTGGCGATGCGGCGGGGCTGTCGCTGATCCAGACCGGGATCGGGGCGTTTGCCGCCCTGCTGGCCTGGCGACTGGCATCCGCGCCAGGTTTCGGCGCGGGCCTTGACCGCGCGCTGCCGCTGCCCGCGCCCGCGGGCTGGCGGCGCCTTGCGGATGCGGGCTGGCTTTTGCTGGCGGCAGCGTTCCTGCTGTTGCCACTGCTCGCGCTGATCCTGCGCGGGCTGCCGGGGCTGGCGGAGCTGCCGCCCAGCCTCTGGGGGGCCTCGCTGCGCTCGGTTCTGGTCGCCCTGATCTCGACGCTGGTGACGGTGGCAGCGGGGCTGACCCTGGCACTTGGCGTGGCGCGAAGCCGCTCGCGGAGGATGGAGCTGAACGCCGTTTTGCCGCTGGCAGTCTCGGGCCTGGTGCTTGGGACCGGGCTTTTCCTGATCGCGCGGCCCTTTGCGTCCCCCGGGCAGCTGGCGCTGCCGGTGACGGTGCTGGTCAATGCGGTCATGGCGCTGCCTTTCGTCTACCGGCTTTTGATCACCGATGCCCGCGCGCTCGAGGCGGATTACGGGCGGCTGGCGGCATCACTGGATCTGCAAGGGGTCGCGCGGTTGCGCTATCTGACCCTGCCCCGGCTGGCGCGGCCTTTGGGATTTGCGGCCGGAGTGGCGGCGGCTTTGTCGATGGGGGATCTGGGCGTGATCGCGCTTTTCGCCAGCGGCCAGGAGGCGACATTGCCGCTTCTGGTGCAACAGCTGATGGGCGCCTATCGGACCGAGGCCGCGGCGGCGGCAGCGCTGGTGCTGATCACGCTCAGCTTCGGGCTCTTTTGGATTTTCGATGCGGGAGGGCGGCATGTTCAGGCTCGATAACCTGGTTCTGGAGCAGGAGGGCTTTCGGCTGTCCGCGGACTGGCAGGCGGAGCCTGGGGCGAAGATCGCGGTGATCGGGCCTTCGGGCGCCGGGAAAAGCTCGCTTCTGGCAGCGATTGCCGGGTTCTATGCACCGGCCTCGGGCCGGATCTGGCTTGACGGGCGCGATCTGACCGGACTGCCCCCGGGGGAGCGGCCTTTGTCGATCCTGTTTCAGGATCAGAACCTGTTTCCGCATCTGACCCTGGCGCAGAATCTCGGGCTCGGGATCCGGCCGGATCTGCGGCTCACGCCGCCGGATCACGTGCGGGTGGCGGAGGCGCTGGAACGGGTCGGGCTGTCGGGGTTTGGCGCACGAAAACCCGCGCAGCTTTCCGGCGGTCAGGCGAGCCGGGCGGCGCTGGCGCGGGTGCTTCTTCGCGCGCGACCGCTTCTCTTGCTGGACGAGCCCTTTGCGGCGCTTGGACCGGCGTTGAAGGGAGAGATGCTGGCCCTGCTGGCCGAAGTCGCCGGGGAAACCGGTGCCACCGTGCTGATGGTTACGCATGAGCCCCGCGACGCGCTGGATTTTGCCGGGCAGACGGTGCTTGTCGCGGATGGCGTGGCGGCGGCGCCGGTTGCGACGGGGCCCTTGCTGGCCGATCCACCGCCAGCGCTGGCGGCCTATCTTGGCTTTAAGACGTAAAAGGAAAAGCCCCGCCGGAGGGGCGGGGCTTTGTCCCTGGTCTTTTCGGAATCACGCCTGATCTCAGGCCGTGAATTCTTTGCCTTTAACCCGCGCCCAGATCTTCTTGTTGGTCAGATAGAGGAGCACCGACAGGAGGATCAGGAAAGTCACCGCGACGAAGCCCGCTTTCTTGCGGTCCATCATCTTGGGCTCTGCCGACCACATCAGATAGGCCGAGACATCCATCGACATCGCGTCGATGCTGGCGGGGCTGCCATCCTCAAAGGTGATCTGGTCTTCGGTCAGCGGCGGCGGCATGGCGATCCAGCCGCCGGGGAAGGCGTGGTTTTCGTAGAAGGTGGTGCCGGCTTCTTCCTTGGTCTCGCCGGTATAGCCGGTGAGGATCGCATGGATATATTCCGGTCCACCGATGCCGCGCAGCAGCTGGTTGATCCCGGTGCCTTCCGGACCGTGGAACCCCGCGCGGGCCTTGGCCATCAGCGAGAGATCCGGACCCATACCTTCGCCCGAACGCGCGGGGAAGTTGTCGGTCCATTCGCGCGGACGGGTGGTGCCATCGGGCAGGTCGACTTCATCAAGGCCGGCCGCATAGGCGCGGACCTGATCGGCCGGCAGATGCGGGCCACCATCATCCGCGAGGCTGCGGATCGGGACGAATTTCGCCCCGTGGCAGGCCGAGCAGACTTCGGTGAAGACCTGGAGACCGCGTTGCAGCTGCAACTGGTCATAGGTGCCGAACGGGCCTTCAAACGAGAAGGTCACGTCCTCGATATGGCCGGCATCGCCAGCTGCCAGCGCTGCGCCCGTGAGGGCGAGCGAGGTGGCTGCAGAAAGAATGATCTTGCGGAACATTTTGCGTCAGATCCTTTTCTTCACTCAGCCGCGTGCGGGTAGTGGGATTTGAAGTCTTCCTCGATCGTCGCCGGCGCAGGAAGCGGCTTTTCGATGATGCCAAGCAGCGGCAGGATCACGAGGAAATAGGCGAACCAATAGGCCGCACCGATCAGCGAGATCGTGGCATAGGGCTCTTCTGCGGGCATAGCGCCAGCCCACATCAGCACCACGAAGTCGACCGCGAGCAGCGCGAACCACCATTTGAACATCGGACGATAGCGCCCCGAACGCACCGAGGAGGTGTCGAGCCAGGGAACAATCGCCATGACCGCGATCGCGCCGAACATCGCGAGCACGCCGAAGAACTTGGCGTCGACGATGCCGAAGGTCACCCATTCCGCCGCAATCACGATCCAGACATCGGCGGTGAAAGCCCGCAGGATCGCGTAGAAGGGCAGGAAGTACCATTCCGGCACGATATGCGCAGGCGTCGAAAGCGGGTTCGCCTCGACATAGTTGTCGGGGTGGCCGAGGAAGTTCGGCATGAAGCCGACAATCGCGAAGAACACCACCAGGATCACGGCCAGCGCGAAGAGGTCCTTGATGACGTAATAGGGCCAGAACGGAACCGTGTCTTTCTCGGCATTGGCCTTGCTGTCGCGGCGGACCTCAACACCCGTGGGGTTGTTGTTGCCGGTGTGGTGGAAGGCCCAGATGTGCAGGATCACAAGACCGGCAATCACGAAAGGCAGCAGGTAATGCAGCGAGAAGAAGCGGTTCAGGGTCGGGTTGTCGACCGCCGGGCCACCAAGCAGCAGCGTCTGGATCGGCTCGCCGATGCCCGGGATCGCGCCGAAGAGGCCGGTGATCACGGTGGCGCCCCAGAAGGACATCTGTCCCCAGGGCAGAACATAGCCCATGAACGCCGTGCCCATCATCATGAGATAGATCAGCATGCCGATGATCCAGGTCACTTCGCGCGGCGCTTTGTAGCTGCCGTAATAGAGACCGCGGAAGATGTGCAGATAGACAGCGAAGAAGAACAGCGAGGCGCCGTTCGCGTGCAGATAGCGCAGCATATGCCCGCCATTCACGTCGCGCATAATGCGCTCGACCGATGAGAAGGCGAGGCTGACATGCGGCGTGTAATGCATCGCAAGGATGATGCCGGTCACGATCTGCAGCGCCAGACAGAATGCGAGGACAATGCCCCAGATCCACATCCAGTTCAGGTTTTTCGGGGTAGGCACCATCAGCGTGTCATAGACCAGGCCAACGATCGGCAGCCGCTTGTGCAGCCACTTCTCGGGGGCGGTCTTCGGTTCGTAATGGTCGTGCGGAATACCGGCCATGTTGCGTTCCTCAGCCCAGCAGGATCGTGGTTTCGTCGGTGAACTGAGCCACCGGCACTTCGAGGTTCCGGGGGGCCGGACCTTTGCGGATACGGCCAGCCGTATCATAGTGAGACCCGTGGCACGGGCAGAACCAGCCGCCGAATTCACCGGCGCCATTGCCCAGAGGCACACAGCCCAGATGGGTGCAGACGCCCATCATCACCAGCCATTCGCCGGCTTCGTCCAGCGAGCGGTTCTGGTCCGAGGCATCGGTGCCCGGCTTGTTCTTATTTTCGGAATTGCGGTCAATGAGCGAAGCATCATCGCCGGAAACGGCGCGGGCCGCTTCGATTTCTTCGGCGGTGCGACGACGAATGAAAACGGGCTTACCGCGCCATTTCACCGTCAGCTGCGAGCCAACGGCCACATTCGTCACATCGACATAGATCGAGGCGAGCGCACGCGTATCGGCCGAGGGGTTCATCTGGTTGACGAGCGGCCAGGCGGCGGCTCCGGCCGCAACTGCTCCGGCGCCGGCGGTGGCGTAATACAGGAAGTCGCGGCGGCTGCCTGCGTGATCATCTGCTTGGGACACGAGTTCCTCTCCCTGGCATGGCCGCGCGCGGCCAGATATTTGTGCGGGGGCAGACGGATTCCCGGCTGCCCTGACGGGCGCGGTTGTAAACAAGCCGTGATAGATCGTCCAGCGGACAATCCGACGCAATCGCCCTCAAATTCAAGGATAAAGACGATTGATGCGAACATGCCGCAGGCGCAGTGGCCCGCGCCTACCCCTTCGGAACGGTTTCCAGCATCGACGGACGCACCGCAAATCCGGCCTCCCAGGCCGCGAGCCCGGGTCGTCCGGCCCGCCAGTCGCGCGCGCCAAGGCGGAAATCGACATAGCCAAGGGCCACGCCAAGGGCGATCTGCCCCGCCGTCAGCGCGCCCTGCAGATCCGAAAGGCGCGCAGCCTCGATCAGATCCAGCGCCCTGGCGATTTTGGCCCATTGCCCTTCGATCCAGGGGGTAAAACGGCTTTCCTCGGGGCGCAGCCGCGCCTCGTAGACCATCAGCAGCGCGGCATCGAGAATGCCATCGGCCAGCGCCTCCAGCGTCAGCACCGGCCAGAGCGCATCGTCCTGCGGGTAAAACCCGCTGCCGGCATAAGCATCGAGCCAGCGCGTGATCACACGGCTGTCAAACAGCGCCTCGCCCGAAGGCGTCACCAGTGCCGGCACCTTGCCCAGCGGGTTGACTGCCGCCACCGCCGGCAAAGCCGAATCTACCGGGGTAGCTGACGCCTGGATCATCGCAATCGGCCCCAGCCCGGCCTCGATCGCCATGACCTGCACCTTGCGCACATAGGGCGAGGTCGGCCCGCCATAAAGCTTCAGCCCCTTGCCCGTTTTGCCTTCGGGCCCCGTCTTGCCGTCCGTCACTGCCGTCGCTCCCTGAACCGCAGCCTCGCGATAAGGCCCGCGTCGATTTCCCATTCCCGGCCGCGAAAGCCGATGATCCGCTTCAGCCGCAGGCTGGCATTTTGCTGGCGCGCCTCCGGCGAGGCGCCGCTCGCCGTCCGGTGCAGCAAAAACCCTTCGTCAAGATCATCCAGCGCATCCTCGGCGCGCTGATCGCGCCGCCCCTCACCGGCCCGCAGGGTCGCCCATCTCGCAAGGCCATAGCCCGCCACAGCGGCCAGACCGATTCGCAACGCCAGCGGAACAAAAGGCAGGGGCATGGCAATCTCCACCAGAGGGACAGGTGCCGGGTGTCGTCACCGGCCAGACTGGTGCGGGCGATTCGCACTGTCAACCGCAGCGGCGGTCAGACGCGCCGGAAATGGAAAAGGCCGCTCCGGTTTCCCGAAGCGGCCCTGTATCCGTCAGCTGGAAGCTGCACTCAGCCCTGGCGGGCTTTGTAGCGACGCTGCGTCTTATTGATCACATAGACCCGGCCCTTGCGGCGCACGACCTGGCAATCGCGGTGACGCGTCTTCAGCGAGCGGAGCGAATTGGCAACCTTCATGGCTGTCTCCTGTCCTTCGCGGCGCATCACGCGCCTGATTAACCCGTGCCCCGGGTATGACCCCAAAAGCGATGAAATGGTGGGCGGTACTGGGATCGAACCAGTGGCCACTACGATGTCAACGTAGTGCTCTACCGCTGAGCTAACCGCCCACTCTGACCTACACTCTGCCCGCGCTTCTCTGATCTGGCCATCAGGGCAAAACCATTAAGGCGCGGCTGACCGCGTCGGCGTGGAGGGGTCTATACTCAACCCATATCCTGGCTGCAAGGGGTTTCGGAACGAAGAATTATGACGTTATATCGCAGGATACCGCCAGGAAGAGGAAATCCCGCCCTGATTTTCAGCCGGGATTTCTGCCGCGCCAGCCCGTCCCTGCTTGTACCGAGGCCATTTTGCAAGGAATCACCTCCTCCGACGCGTATATGCTGCACCGGCCCGGGCAACAGACCTGCCCGGTTGTTTTTTCCTCGCCGCATTCCGGGCGCATCTATCCGCCGGATTTTCTGCAGGACAGCGCGCTGGACAGCCATGCGATCCGCTCTTCCGAGGATGCGTTCATCGACCAGCTGTTCGGCGCTGCGCCCGCGCTTGGTGCGCCGCTGCTTGCCGCCCGGGCACCGCGCGCCTTTGTCGATCTCAACCGGGGCCCGGATGAGCTGGATCCGGCGGTGATCGAAGGGGTGGAACGGCCGGCACATAATCCGCGCATCTCTTCGGGGCTCGGGGTGATTCCCCGCGTGGTCGCCGGCGGGCGGCACATCTATCGCGGCAAAATGGCCCGCCCCGAGGCGGAGGCGCGGCTGCAAAGCTTCTGGCATCCCTGGCATGATGCGCTGCGCGGGCTGATTGAAGAGACCCGCGAAATATTTGGCAAGGCGGTGCTGTTTGACTGCCACTCGATGCCACATGAGGCGGCAGATCTGCAATCGCGGGGCAGCCAGCCCGGGCCACAAATCGTTCTGGGGGATCGCTTCGGCGCCAGTGCAGGCCGGGATGTGGTCGATCAGATCGCCGGCGCTTTCGAGGCCGCCGGCCTGCGCGTCAGCCGCAATATGCCCTTTGCCGGCGCCTATATCACCCAGACCTATGGCCGGCCCTCGCGCAATGTTCACGCCGTCCAGATCGAAATCGACCGCCAGCTTTACATGGATGAGGCGCGGATCGAGCCGCATGGAGGTTTCGAGGGGTTTCGCCAGCTGATCACCGGGGTCATTGCCGAAGTGACCGGGGCCGATATCCACGCCGCCGGGCTTATGACCGGCAGCCGGCCCCCGCTCGCGGCGGAATAAGCGCGCTCGGTTAAGCGGGCAGAGAAGGGCTCAGTCCTCTCCCGCCCGCCAGACCTGTCGCGCAGTCAGGCGCTGCCCGTCGCTGAACGGGCAATACCACCGCCGGAAATCCGGCTCAGATCAGCAGGTCAGATTCGCTTTTACCCGAAGCCAGCGCCTCAGCATACCAGCGCGGCTTGCGGCCACGACCCGACCAGGTGTCCGCCGGATTGGCCGGATTGGCATATTTGGCGCCAACCAGCGCCCGCTTGCGCGGAGCCGCCGTCCCGGTCAGTTCCGCCAGCGACGCAAAACCGAGCTCACGCGCGGTTTCGTCCAGCTTTGCCAGCGCTTCTTTCTTGCGACGATCCTCAAAAGTCGAAATGGCTTTGCCGACTTTCGCCTGCAGCGATTTCAGATCTTTCAGATCAAGGGAATTAAGATCGAGTTCCATTCAGTGCTCCTGATACTCATCATGAGCCTTCCCTATTGCAAAAAAATGCGGGCCGCAATTAAAGCCTTCAGCGCGGGCTGCGTTTTGCAAGAATCCGCTGCAAAGTGCGGCGATGCATGTTCAGCCGGCGTGCCGTTTCGGAAACATTACGGTCACACATTTCGTAAACGCGCTGGATATGTTCCCAGCGAACCCGATCCGCCGACATCGGATTTTCCGGCGGCGGCGGCAAAGCCTCGCCTCTGGCCAGAAGCGCATTTGTCACATCATCGGCATCAGCCGGTTTCGACAGATAGTCCAGCGCGCCGATTTTCACCGCCGCGACCGCCGTCGCAATCGCACCATAGCCGGTCAGCACCACGATCCGGCAATCGGGCCGCTTTTCGCGCAGCGTCTCCACCACGTCGAGCCCGTTGCCATCCTCCAGCCGCAGATCGACCACCGCATAGGCCGGCGGGCGGGTCTGGGCGATCTGCTTGCCCACCGCCACGCTTTCTGCCGTCTCGGGCTGGAAGCCACGCTTTTCCATTGCCCTCGCGAGACGTTTGACGAACAGCTCGTCATCATCGACCAGCAAAAGGGTCCGATCCGGCCCCAGCTCGGCATTCAGCTCTCCGGACATTCGCTATATCTCCTGACGGGTGCCTGACCCGAATGCCAGACCCGGAGAGGCTTCCCCGGTCTGGCAGAATTTACGGTCCTGGACGGCCGGGGTCAATTCAGCCCGTCACATCCAGCATACATCCGACCCCTTTGGCGATCTGTTCGGGCGTCGCATCGCGGCGGTAAAAATCGGCAAAACCGATACCGGGCAGCATCAGATAGGTAAAGGCCGAATGGTCAACCATATAGAAATCATCGGTGGCCGGCTGGAGGTTATAATAGACCCGATACGCCTTTGCCGCCGCGTCAATCTGTTCCGGACTGCCCGTCAGACCAATCGCCGTTTCGCTGAAAGCCTCGGCGTAATCGCCCACAACCTGCGGCGTATCCCGCCCGGGATCGACCGTGACGAAAACCAGCCCGACATCGCGACCCGCGTCCTTCAGCAAATCCAGGGCCTCGGCATTTCGCGACATATCGAAGGGGCAGACATCGGGGCAGAATGTATAGCCGAAATAAACCAGTGTCGGCCGGGTGATCACCTCTTTATCGGTCACCTCAGTGCCGGTTTTGTCGAGAAGCGTAAACGGCCCGCCAATATCTGCGCCGCCGACATTCCCTTCACGACATTGCGCCAGCGGGTCGGCATTGCTTTGGCCGGCAAAGAACAGATAGCCCGCCGTCCCCCCTATCAGCGCGGCCAGCAGCCCCGCCGCTCCGATTGCGTAAATCCTGTTCATCGCCTTCTCCGCTTTTGTCACCAGGAACGCCCCGCGGAGCCTCCTGCGCTGTCCAGTTGCCCCATTGATCCCCTGGAGCGCGGGCCGTAACAAGGCATAACGATACGAGTAAAGGCGCATTCACAATGCGACAAATCGCGGGCTTTGGCTTTGTCGCCGGAACAGCTGCGGCAGACCGCGTCTGGCTCAGGACGCTGATCCTCATCCGCTGGCTGGCGATCTGCGGTCAGCTTGCGGCCATCTCCCTCGCCGATCTGTGGTTCGGGATCGCGTTGCCGCTGGGGCTTTGCCTGCTCGCCATCGGGGCCTCGGTCATCGTCAATCTGATCGTGACCTTCATCTTTCCCGGCAACCGCAGACTGAGCGAAACCGGCGCGCTCCTGTCGCTGCTGTTTGATCTCTGCCAGCTTGGGTTTCTGGTCTTTGTCACCGGCGGGCTGACCAATCCTTTCGCGCTTCTGTTCATCGCGCCGGTCACCATTTCAGCCTCGGTGCTCGGGATCGGCCCGACACTGATCCTCGGCACCGCCTCGATTGCGATGGTCTCGGGCCTGGCGGTGGTGAATATCCCGATCACGCTTGCGGGTGGCATCACGCTGACCATCCCGCGGCTTTTCACCTTTGGCTTCTGGGCGGCCATCGTGGTCGGCATCGTCTTTCTCGGCGTCTATGCCCGCCGCGTCGCGCGCGAGAGCCGGGCGCTTTCGGACGCGCTGCTCGCGACACAGATGGCGCTGGCGCGCGAACAGAAGCTGACCGATCTTGGCGGCGTGGTCGCGGCGGCGGCGCATGAGCTCGGGACGCCGCTGGCGACGATCAAACTGGTCTCGGCCGAGCTGATGGACGAGCTGTCGGATCAGCCGGAGCTGCTGGCCGATGCGCGGCTGATCCGCGAACAGGCCGACCGCTGCCGCGACATCCTGCATGACATGGGACGGGCCGGCAAAGATGATCTCCAGCTGCGCCAGGCGCCGCTTTCGACCCTGCTGCGCGAGGCCGCAGAGCCGCATATGAACCGCGGCAAAGAACTGGTGTTCGAACCCGGTCCCGCCAGCAGCGCCCTGCGCGAACCAATGGTGCGCCGCAGTCCCGAAACCATCCACGGGCTGCGCAACCTGATCCAGAACGCGGTCGATTTCGCGGCAGGCCATGTCTGGATCCAGTATGACTGGAGCGGCGACCATATCGCGCTGCGCATCGTCGATGACGGGCCTGGCTATCCGCCCAATGTGATCAACCGGATCGGCGACCCCTTCGTGCGCTCGCGCCGCAACGAACAGGATCTGAGCCGGCGCCCGGCATATGAGGGCATGGGTCTTGGCCTTTTCATCGCCAAAACGCTGCTCGAGCGCACCGGGGCAAGTCTGACCTTCACCAATGCCCATGATCCGTTCCTGCCCGACGCCGACCGCCAGGAGCGGTCAGGCGCGCTGGTCGGGGTCCGCTGGCGCAAAGCGGATCTCCTCGCCTCAGACATCGCGCCGGGCGCTGCCAATGCGCAGATCGAGATCTGACGGCGGCGCGTTTCAGCATTAACGCGCAATTAACGCATCGCACATTAACCTCTTCACCGGAACGTGAAGCTGTGGGCAGGGTCATGCCAGGTATGGAAGCGGACTGGATATTCGCAGGCGGGCTGGTGATCACTGCGGCCCTGATCGCAATCGCCTGCCTTCTCGTGATGGCGGCGGTGCAGTCGCGCAGCCCGGCAGCGGCCTCGGTCTTCGGTTCCGTCTCGCCTGAAACCGTATTCATTTTCGATGGTGAGGCGCTGGTCGATGCCACCCCTCCGGCCCGCGCGCTGATGGCGACCGGGGTCGAATCCGGCGGCCCCTGGTTCCGGGCTCTCTCACGGCTGGAGCCGATGTTCCCCGGGCTCTGGACGCGGCTGGAAGGGTTGCAGCGCGAGGGACGTTTCGTGCTCTGCTCGCGCGAGGATGTCACCCCGCCGATGGTGCTGCGCGCCGAATATCTGGGCGGGCTGACACGGCTGACCCTGGTGGATGGCGAGGGCGAGGCCGCCCGGCCCGGCTCGGACGGTCTGGCGGAACTTGCGCTGCGCGATGAGCTGGCCGGGCTGCATGACACGCTTGCGCGCGCGCCGCTGCCGATCTGGCGCGAAACGGCAGATGGCGAGGTGATCTGGGCCAATGGCCCCTATCTCGCAGCAGCGGCCGAGCGGCTGGAACCCGGCAAGGAACTTACCTGGCCGCTGCCCGCGATCTTTCCGCGCAAACCGGATGACCCTGAAGCCGGTTCCGCCAAAACCAGCGCCCTTGCCGCGAAATCACGGGGATTGCCCGATGCGACCCGCGCCTCGCTGACGCTGGGCCAAACGGTCCAGTGGTATGATGTCCTGTCGCGCCCCCTGCCCGGGCGGGGCAGCAATGCAGGGCGTCTGTGTTATGCCCTGCCCGCCGACGGGCTGGTCGCGGCGGAAAGCAGCCTGCGTGACTTCACCCAGACCCTGGCCAAGACCTTCGCACAACTGCCGATTGGCCTCGCGATTTTCGACAAATCGCGGGTTTTGCAGATGTTCAACCCCGCGATGCTGGATCTGACCGGGCTGCCGGTGGAATTCCTGATCGCGCGCCCAAGCCTGCCGGCGCTGCTCGACGCATTGCGCGAACGCTCGATGCTGCCGGAGCCGAAGGATTACCGCTCCTGGCGGCGCCAGATGGCCGAGATGGAGAAAGCCGCCGCTGAAGGCCTGTTCGAGGAAACCTGGGCCCTGCCATCGGGCCGCACCTGGCGGGTCACCGGGCGGCCGCATCCCAATGGCGCGCTTGCCTTCATGCTGGAAGATATCTCGACCGAAATGACCCGCACCCGCCGCTACCGTGCAGATCTGGAACTCGGCCAGGCGGTGATCGACGGGTTGCCGGATGCGGTCGTGGTCTTCGCCCAGGATGGCTCAGTTGCAATGGCCAATGCGGCGGCGACCCGGCTCTGGGGGCAAAGCCCGCTGGAAGGGCCGGATAACAGCAGCGGCGGCAAGGCGATCCACTTCTGGCGCGAAAAAACCGCCCCGACACTCCTGTGGAATGATCTGGAAGAGTTCATCGGCCTGTTCGGCACCCGCGAGGCCTGGGACGGCGATCTGCGCATGACTGACGGCCGCGCCTTTTCCTGCCGCGTCGCACCAATGCCGCATGGCGCAACGCTTGTCACATTCCGCCTGTCAGACCCATCCGCCGCGGGGGAGGCCGGTGGCTCCCGCGCTATGCTGATTGCCTGATCCGTCACGGTGCCCCGAGGCAGGACCTGGCGCATCGCGATTTGCGGGCAGCGGTCGCTCGCCTTACCGGATACTTCCCCGTCAGGATGAAAGCTATCACCACGCGGCCACAGGCCGGCCAATCCGACCCGGACCGGGCGCCAGGTGAAGGTGAGCACCATCTTCGTCGCGGAGCGGGAGCAGGCGGCGGCCCCCGTCTTGTACCGTCCCCCGATCCCGCCCGCGACTGGCAGTTTTGCGGAGATCGGTCCGATCACCGCAGCGTCAGACGACGATTCGCGGTCAGCCCGGGCAAAACCTCACCGCGCCCGGACAGCAGATGCGCCATGCACCCGAAGCCATCTGCCGCAAGATGCCTCTTTCGATCCCGTTTTCCGGCCGCCCCGGGCAGATCGCAGACAACCATAACTTTGCACGCAAGCGGCAATGAACCTGTGCTTAATAAAACCGGCGCCGCCAGAGAACCGTGAGATCGCTTCGGCAGGCATGCAATGCCAGAAAGTCGCCCATTTTCATGTGAGACCAGAAATATGGCGCTCATCATCACGGACCATTGCTATTCATACATATCGTTTGTTTTGCAATTCTTCGCCTTCGGAGAGGACCTGGGCATCTTGCATCAATCGATCCTTATGACGCGGAATTCTGCAACTCAATCAGATAATGGCATCACGAATATCGCCAACATCTTTGGTTCGGAATACTCAAACCGGCACATGTCGGTACCGCGAACCTGCTGCGACCTCCCCATCGGGAGATCTAACTCTTTCAGATTCGGCTTTCAGCGGTTCCGGGGCAATAAATCATGATAGTAAAATTCTCAAACAATATTGAAGCACCACAACAATCGGCGGCGGCATCCTGATTATCACATGAGTATGTGATCGCCGAACACCGGTGAGTTCAGAGGTTCCATTCCGGGCATCTTAAATTACGCAGATGGACGCGCCTCCCCAAATTCCGGAACCACCCCTCCTCTTGAGCGGCAGCGGAGGCTGACGATTTTCAGATCTCCAATTGTCTTCCTGCGGATATTTTACATTGTTTTCAATCAAACCGGCGGCATCGTACAGACCCAGAACCGTCATGGCTCCGAGGCCCATTTCACTGGCGGCAGCGGAAACCTGGTGAAAAATCATGACACCAGATTTTCGGGTTGTCACAACGGGGTCGCTTTCACCTGGGTTGCGCCCGATTCTGCCACCAATCGCCTGGCCAACAGCGGTGAGGCCATCGGCGGCAATGTCATATCCGCTATGGGGAGCGCAACGGTCGATCACATTCTGAACCGCGGACAGCTGGACGGCGATAGTGTTATGAGCCGGTGGAATGACACATGAGCCGGAGGAATGACACGATCAACAATCGTGCAGACACTATATCGTGCTCCTGTTTTGCGGGCGAAGGGGGTGAATATGACCCAGATCACCCCAAGATCACCATCACCGGACACATCTTTGTCGGCCGCGGCAATGACACTTCGTTGGCGGCGCCAATGCTGACCGGCTTTGCGGAGACGATGGCCATGTCCTGATCATAGGTGTTGGTGCCGCTGATAAAATATAGGGCTGCGCCGGAATTTCCAGCCTTTGTGGTGGCGCCGGTTATGGCATCCTTTGCGGCAATGACGGCGATGATCTGTTTTTCGCAGACAGTGGCGGCGACCGGCTTTTATTGGCTCCGGCGCAGAGATCGTCTTCTGGGGTACTGCGGATATGCCGGTCCATGGCACAGGCCGTATCCGGATCTTCGGTTTCTCGGCGGGAGAGGACCGGATCGGCCTCGCGCAGGTCACAGTTTCCGCAGGTAGGATGCCGACACGTAGCCCTTCAGCGCGCGGGCTTGCTTAAGAGAGACCTTGCACCAGCGCGTGCTGCCGCTCTGCTCGCAGCTGTGAACCCTGACCAGCGTGCCATTCGGCAGGCCGAGGATGATGTTGTAGCCGATGCCGGGTCCGGTCCGCATTTTCAGCATATCTTCGGCTTCAACCCCGATAACCTCGTACTCGCCGGCAACACCGGCCTGCACCGGTGACATGAGGG
>NZ_JAEFCF010000024.1 GCF_016405985.1 Paracoccus sp. IB05 | reverse complement strand
TCGCCCCGAAAAGCTCGGGGTCGCGCGAGGAAAGAGATTCGGTGAAAAAGCCGGAGCTTTGGAAACGTGTATCGGGCATGTCGGGCCTCTTTCTGGTCCTGGATCTGCGGAAAGGGGGGTCAGCCGGTCCAACCGAGGCCGGCTGCGATGCAGTTCATGCTTTGCAAGAGCGGCACGGAAAGCGCCTGCCGTTCGCTTTGGCGCGCCTGGCGCAAGAGGTCAATCTGCAGGCGATTGAGCTGGTCAAGGGCGACCCGGTTGCGTTCGAACCCCTCGCGGAACATCGGGAACCGCGCGGCGAGCGCATCCTGGCTGGTGATCTGCAGGATCGCCGCGCAGGTCAGCTGGTACTCCTCGCGGATCATCCCAAACAGAGTGTTGGCCAGATCGCGGTCGGTGACAAGGCTGGCATAACCGGCGGCGACATCCATATCCGCCTGCACCAGGCTCTTCTCGATCTCGTCAACCACCATGCGAAACAGGGGGTTAGAGGAGAACATCCGCGACAGGAGCAGCCTGCCGCTTTCGCCGCGCACCGAAAGGAAGGAGGTGATCGCGGATCCGAAACCATACCAGCCGGTCAGCATATGCCGGTTCTGGGACCAGGCGAAGACCCAGGGGATGGCACGCAGATCAGCGAGCGTCTTTGCCCCGTGGCGCCGCGCCGGCCGCGAGCCCAGTTTCAACGCGGATAATTCGCCGACCGGGCTCGCCTCTTCGAAATAGCGCACGAAATCCGGGCTTTCGACCAAGCGTGACCAGACCGCCTGCGACATGCCGGAAAGGGCGACAAGGGCTTCGTCCTGGTCAGGATGGACCAGCGATCCCTGCGACCCCGAGCTGGCGGTATGGGTCAGAACCGCGGCGGTGAGCAACTCCATATTGTAGAGAGCTGTGCCGCGATTGGCATATTTTGCGGAAACCACCTCACCTTGCTCGGTGAGTTTCAATGCGCCGCCAATGGTGCCGCCGGGCTGGGCCGCAATGGCGCGTTCTGTGGGCGCACCACCCCGGCTGGCTGAACCACCGCGACCGTGAAAGAAACTGGGACGGAACCCATGCGCGGCCAGTGTTGCCGTGATCCGCCGCTGGGCGCGGTGCAATTCCCAGGTCGAACAGAGGAAGCCACCGTCTTTCCCGGAATCGGAATAGCCCAGCATAACCTCGACATGGCCGCGTTTTTCCCGAAGGCCCGCGCGAAAGGCGTTGTTTTTCAACAGCTCTTCCAGAATTTCCGGGCCAGCGCGCAGGTCGGCGATGGTTTCGAACAGCGGCACGACGACCAGCGCAGGGGCGCCGGGGCAGGCACCGGCGGCATAGCGCGCCAGCAGATGTACCGCCAGAATATCCTCGGCAGAGCGCGCCATTGACACGATGAAAGGGCCAAACGCCTCGGGGTCATGCCCGCTTTCGCGGGTAAGCCGCAGCAGCGCGAGCAGATCCTGCGCGACCGGCCCGAGGTCAGTATCCTGCATTTGGGGCAGTTCGGGGTCGGCGAGGGCGCGCCGGATTTCCGCGGCTCCGGCAGGGGTGCCACTGCGGGCGCTGATCCCTTGCGCGGCCCAGATCTCATCCAGGACCGCGTTGATAATGGTCGAATTTTGCCGCAGATCCAGCGCGGCGGTGCGAAACCCGAAAACCTCGGCCCGCCAGCGCACCGGGCGGATCCAGGCCCTTGCGAGATCGCCGGCGCCGATGGCGAGCAGGGCGGCTTCGACACTGTTCAGATCGCCGACCAGTTCATGCGGACCGCGATAGGCGGTCGCAGTGCCATCCCGGCTTGCGATCAGCCGGGCGAGGATCGCGCTCAGCGCCTGGCGGAAAATCTCATTAGGATTGCGTTGGTTATGTGGCGTGCCGCTCCGGCTTTGCACGATGACGGCGGCCAGCGCGGCCATATTGGTCTCGGGGACCGGCACGATGCGGCAGGAAATGCTGAGCCGCCGCGCGGCGCGCTCGACCCCTTCGATATGGCAGGCAAGCGCGGCCAGTCTTCCGGCGCTGATCGCGGCCCGCGTCACCTCGGCCGTCACATTGGGATTGCCGTCGCGGTCGCCGCCAATCCAGGTGTTGAACCGCAGACAGGGACGTTCCGATGCCGCCGATTGCGGGGCGAATGCGGTGCGCGCATCGATAAAGCGTTCATAAAGCTGGGGAACCGCGTCAAAGAGGCTGTTGCGGAAAAATTGCAGGCCCCAATTGATCTCATCGGTGAGGCTGGGGCGTTCCAGCCGCAATTCCCCGGTCAGCCACAGAAGCTCGATCTCGCAGCGGATCTCTATATAGAGGGCTTCGCGCTCGCGCGGGGTCCAGCGTTGGGTCTCAAGCTCGACAAGGCGGCGATAGATGCGGCGGTGAATTTCAAGAATGGTGACCCGTTTCGCCTCGGTCGGATGCGCGGTCATCGTCGGCACCACCGCGAGTTTTGCGACTGCCGCGTCAATTGCGGCGGAGTCCATCCCCTGCTGGGCGAGGCCTGCGAAGGCCGCCGCAAAAGAGCCGGGAACATTCTCTGCCCCCTCTCGCGCCTCGATCCGGCGGCGCTGACGCATCGCGTCATTTTCCTCGGCGATCCGCGACAGCTGAAAGCGGATGTTCAGCGCCTGGAGATAGGGGATAGCGCGGTCATCGGCGGGGATCGGGGCGGTCGCGCCAGTGGCAAGCCAGGTGGCGACTTCAGGCGCACGCTGGGTCACCACTTCCGCCAGCAGGTCATGCAACAGGTGGCGCAGCGCGGCCGCATCGCTGTCTGCGGGCAGGCCCGGATCAGGCATCACCCGGTTCATCATGCCACCCTGTCGCGAGGAGCGCGGCCCTCAAAGAAATCGACCAGGTTTTCAAAGACGCGGAACCCCATGGCCTCACGGGTTTCGCGGGTTGCCGATCCCAGATGCGGCAGCAGCACAAGGTTGTCGCTGTTGAGAAGATCTGCCGGGATCTGTGGTTCGCGCTCAAACACATCAAGCCCGGCGCCACCGATGGTGCCATACCAGAGCGCACGGGAAAGCGCATGTTCATCAACCACTTCGCCGCGCGCTGTATTGATCAGGAAGGCACCGGGCCGCATCAGGTCGAGGCGCCGCGCATTGATCAGATGCCGGTTTGCCGCGCCCCCGGGGCAGTGAAGCGAGACGAAATCGCAGGCCGGCAACAGGTCTTCGATGGTTTCCACCTGCACCGCATTATAGCGGGCGAGCACCTCCGGCGCGATTGCCGAGCGGTTTTGCACCAGGATTTTCATGCCAAATCCGTGATGCGCGCGCTGCGCCATCGCCTGGCCGATACGGCCAAAGCCGATGATGCCGAGCGTTGCGCCCGAGACCCGCGTGCCGATCATATGGGTCGGCCGCCAGCCGGTCCATTTGCCGTCCCGGACCTCGCGCTCGCCTTCACCGGCGCGCCGCGCCACCATCAGCATCAGCGTCATAGCGATATCAGCGGTGCATTCTGACAGCACATCAGGCGTATTCGTCACCATGATGCCGCGATCCTTCGCAGATCCGGTGTCGATATGGGAAAATCCAACCCCATAATTTGCAAGGATTTTCACCCGCGCCGGGGCCTCGCAAAAGGCCTCGGCAGGGAGTTTGTCAGTCACCGTCGGAAGAACAGCATCATAGCTGCGAAAGGCGTCCCGGAACTCTGCGAGCCCCAGAGGCCGGTCGGCCCGGTTCAGATCGGTGTCGAAGATCTCCGACATTTTCGCCTCGACCGCAGCGGGCCAGCGGCGGGTGACAAGAACCTTTGGTTTTGCAGCCATGATGCGTTCCCCCCTTGCGGTTCAGGCGGCGTTCAGCACGCGGGCGATGGTCTCACCGATGACCGAGGGGTTCTCGGCCACGGTGACGCCGGCGGCAGTGAGGATCTCGACCTTTTCGCTGGCGCTTTCGCCAAAGGCCGAGATGATCGCGCCGGCATGACCCATCGTGCGGCCCTTCGGTGCGGTGAGGCCGGCGATATAGGCGACCACCGGTTTCGTCATGTTTTCCTGGATCCAGGCGGCGGCTTCGGCCTCTTGCGGGCCGCCGATTTCACCGATCAGACAGACGATATGGGTGTCGGGATCCTTCTCGAACTGCTCAAGTATATCGCGGAAGGACGAGCCGTTGATCGGATCGCCGCCGATGCCGACACTGGTCGAAACCCCGATGCCGCGATCTTTCAGCTGCTGCGCCGCCTCATAGCCCAGCGTGCCGGAGCGCCCGACAATCCCCACATGACCGGGCAGATAGATATGCCCGGGCATGATGCCGACCAGCGATTTCCCGGGAGAAATGGTGCCGGCGCAGTTCGGCCCGGTCAGGACCATGCGCTTTTCCTTGGGGTAACGCATCATATAGCGTTTGACGCGGATCATATCCTGGGCCGGGATGCCGTCGGTGATGCAGACGCAATAGCGGATGCCGCCATCTGCGGCCTCCATGATGCTGTCAGCGGCGAAGGGCGGGGGCACGAAGACAAGGCTCGCCTCGGCGCCGGTGGCCTCGACCGCTTGCTTTACCGTGTCGAAAACCGGGACGCCGTGGACGGTCTCGCCCGCCTTGCCAGGCACGACGCCGCCGACGAGGTTGGTGCCGTAATCCAGCATTTCCTTGGCGTGGAACTGCGCCATGCGGCCAGTAATGCCCTGGATGATGACGGGGGTGTTTCTGTCGAGAAAGATGCTCATTTCACGATCCTCATCCGGGTGTTCTGGGTTTTGTCGTTTTTCCAGGCCGAAACAGCGCGATCTGCTGCCTCCATCAGCGAGGTCGCGCGGATGATCGGCAGTCCGCTTTTCGCAAGGATCTTCAGCCCTTCCTCGACATTGGTGCCCGCGAGCCGCACCACGACCGGCACATCGACCGGATTGGCCTGAAGCGCCTGGACCACACCTTCGGCCACCCAGTCGCAGCGGTTGATGCCGGCGAAGATGTTCACAAGGATCGCCTGAACGTTTTCATCCGAATTCACGAGGCGAAACGCCTTCGCCACCCGCTCGGGCGTCGCGCCGCCGCCGATATCGAGGAAGTTCGCGGGCTCGCCACCCGCCAGCTTGATCGTATCCATCGTCGCCATGGCAAGCCCGGCGCCGTTCACGATGCAGCCGATATTGCCGGACAGGCCGATGTAAGAGAGGCCACGATCCGCCGCGCGGCTTTCGCGCGGGTCTTCCTGGCTTTTGTCGCGCAGCTCGGCAATGGCCGGGTGACGGAACAAGGCATTGGTATCAAAGGTCATTTTCGCGTCGAGCGCCAGGATGCGGCGGTCGGCGGTGATCACCAGCGGGTTGATCTCGACCATGGTCGCGTCAAGCTCGGTGAAGGCGCGGTAGCAGCCCTGCAGCGTGCGCACCATCTGCTGGATCATGTCGGTCGGGATCTTCAGTGCAAACGCGATTTCCCGCGCCTGGAATTCCTGAAGGCCCACCGCCGGCTCGACCGTCGAGCGCACGATGCTTTCCGGCCGGGTGGCCGAGATTTCTTCGATCTCCATCCCGCCTTCCGAAGAGGCGACGATCATCACCCGCTGCGACGAACGGTCAAGCACGAAGCCGAGATAGATCTCGCGCTCGAACGGCACTGCCGCCTCGACATAGATGCGGTAAATGCCCTTGCCTTCGGCGCCGGTCTGATGCGTGACCAGACGGCGGCCGAACATCTCATTGGTGGCGTCCTGGATCTCATGTTCCGAGGAACAGATCTTGACGCCGCCGGCCTTGCCACGCCCGCCGGCATGGACCTGGGCCTTCACGATCCAGCGTGTGCCCCCCATTTCCCTTGCGCGGTAGGCCGCCTGTTCGGGGCTGTAGGCCAGCGCCCCATCCGGAATTGCAACACCGAAACGGTGAAGAATCTCTTTCGCCTGATATTCATGAATGTCCATGCGCGGCCCTCCCTGACCGGTTATGGTTGTGAATTTCCGCGTTTTTTTCGCGGTTGGTGTCTGGCTGCGGGCGATGCCGCAGCCAGGGAAACGGCTTATTCTGCCGCCAGCGCCATCGAGCGCGAATTGGATTTACGCCAGAATTCCTCGGCCGCCGCGACGCCGGAGCCCGCCTCGATCGGGATGCCCACATCGCGCATCGACATCTCGGCACCGCCAAGCGCCATCATCAGCATCAGCTCGTTCAGATCGCCGAGATGGCCGATGCGGAAGACCTTGCCGGCCACGACCGACAGCCCGGCACCAAGCGACAGGCCGTAACGGTCATAGGCGCGCGCGATCACCTTGCGGGCGTCATGGCCTTCGGGCACGACGATGGCGCTGACGGTGTCGGAATGCCATTTCGGCTCTTTCGCGCAGAGCGTCATATCCCAGGCGGAGACTGCGCGACGCACGCCTTCGGCAAGGAATTTATGCCGCGCCCAGATATTCTCGATCCCTTCCGCATTGATGCGGTCGAGCGAGGCGCGCAACCCGCGCAGCATATTCATCGGCGGCGTATAGGGGAAGTAACCGGTCGCGTTGGTCGCGGTCATATCCTTGAAGTCAAAGTAGCAACGGCGCAGCCCGTTGGTTTTCGAGGCCTCCAGCGCTTTCTGGCTGACGCCGATGATTGCCAGACCCGCCGGCATCATGAAGCCCTTTTGCGAGCCGGCCACCGCGAGGTCGACACCCCAGTCATCCATGCGGAACTCGATCGACCCGATGGAGGAGATGCCGTCTACGTAAAGCAAAGCCGGGTGATCGCACTGATCCATCACTTTTCGAACACCGGCGATATCCGAGGTCACCCCGGTCGCGGTCTCGTTATGGCAGGCGAGGATCGCCTTGATCTCGCGCTTTTTATCAGCGCTGAGGCGCTCGGCCAGCTTGTCGAGCGGCACGCCGGTGCCCCATTCGCAGTCGATGGTTTCAACATCGAGGCCAAGGCGCTGGCAGAGATCAACCCAGAGCACCGAGAATTGTCCGAAACGCGGCGCCAGAACCTTGTCGCCGGGCGACAATGTATTGGTGATCGAGGCTTCCCAGCCGCCGGTCCCGGTCGCCGGGAACACGAAGACCTGACCGGTTTCAGTGTGGAAGACCTTCTTCAGATCCTGGAACAGCGGCAGCACCAGTGCAGGCACATCGGGCGAACGATGATCCTCCATCGGCACGTCGATCGCTTTGCGAATCGCCTCGGGCACATTGGTTGGGCCGGGGACGAAAAGGCCGCGGATACCTTGCATAACAGTCCTCCCATGGGGCGGCGTCGGGTTATTCCCTGCTCGCCGTGAATAATCGTTGACCTCAGGGAATACTTGTTATGAAAGTTTCACAACGGAACTACCTCCTGCTTTTGGGCTTCTGTTTGGGTAGGAAAAAACCTGCCAGAATGTCTTGATATGCGGATGTATACCGAAAATTTACCTATCCATACGGGTAGGTTTTCTAGCGGAAGGGTTGTGAATGCAAGCGCTTAGCCCAGCGTCCCGACAGATCTCGCTCGCGCTTGCGGACAGCAATCCGCTGGTTCTGGGCGCGATGTCTGAGATTTTCGACCGTGATCCCCGATTCTCTCTGGTCGCCACCAGTTCAAGCGCCGAGGGGTTTCTTGGCGCCGTGATGCGGGTGCCGGTGGAACTGGGGATTATCGACTGGCGGATCCCCGCGCTCGGCGGCCAGAAGCTGATCGAGGTGTTGCGCGATCAGCCCAATGCGCCCCGGCTGATCGTCTATGGCGATGACCAGAACGGCGAATTGCCCCGCAAGTCGATGATCGCCGGTGCTGCCGGGTTTGTCGCGCGCTCCACCTCGGTCGAGAAGCTGGTCGATACCTGTCTCGCGGTGGCTTCGGGCCAGATGGTTTTCCCGTTTCTCGACGTGCGCGAGCTGCAGACCGACCCGATCCACCAGCTGACGCGACGCGAAAAATCGCTGCTGGAGGCATTGGCACGCGGGCTGACGAATCGCGACCTGGCGGGCGATTTCGGCATCTCGGCCAATACGGTGAAATTTCACTTGTCGAACCTTTATGAAAAGCTCGGCGTCCATAGCCGTGCTCAGGCAATCGCGTGGTTTTACTCGCATCAGCAGAGCGGAGATGCCGGGGCCGCGCGGCTCGCATTTACAGCGCAGAAATAATATTTCTTGACAGGAAAGTAATTTTCTTTCTCGCATTGGATCAGCACAGATCACATCCTGAGGAGGATCCACAATGAGCTTTCACCCCATCGAACAGGCACCGGCACGGCTGAATCGCAGCGAATTGGCAGTTCCGGGCAGCCAGCCACAACTCTTTGAAAAGGCTGCACAATCTGATGCGGATGTCGTGTTCCTCGATCTCGAGGATGCGGTGGCGCCCGATGACAAAGCCCAGGCCCGCAAGAATATCATCAAGGCCCTGAACGAGATGGACTGGGGCAAGAAAACCATGTCGGTGCGAATCAACGGGCTCGATACGCATTACATGTATCGCGATGTTGTCGATGTGGTGGAGCAGGCGGGCGAGCGGCTCGACCTGATCATGATCCCGAAAGTGGGCACCGCTGCCGATGTCTATGCCGTCGATATGCTGGTGACGCAGATCGAGGATGCCAGGGGTTACAAAAAACGAATCGGCTTTGAACATATCATCGAGACCGCGCTTGGCATGCAGAACGTGACCGAGATCGCAGGTGCGTCCAAACGCAATGAGAGCCTGCATTTCGGTGTGGCGGATTACGCGGCCTCGACCCGGGCGCGGACCACGATCATCGGCGGTGTGAACCCGGATTATTCGGTGCTGACCGACCCGCTGGAAGACGGCACCCGCGCCGTCCATTGGGGCGATATGTGGCATTACGCGCTGGCGCGGATGGTGGTTGCGGCGCGCGCGAACGGGCTTCGCCCGGTGGATGGGCCGTTTGGCGATTTCTCGGACCCCGACGGCTATCGTGCGGCGGCAAAGCGCGCGGCGGTGCTGGGCTGTGAGGGCAAATGGGCGATCCATCCGAGCCAGGTCGATCTTGCCAATGAGGTGATGAGCCCGTCCGAAGCCGAGGTCACCCGCGCGAAACGCATCCTCGAGGCGATGGCCAAGGCGGCGACCGAAGGCAAGGGGGCAGTCTCGCTCGATGGGCGCCTGATTGACTATGCGTCGATCCGTCAGGCAGAAGTTCTGGTGGAAAAAGCCAAACAAATCGCAGGGTAAGATATGACCAGGGGAGAGGGCGCGGCCCGGGCTGAGATTTCGGGGCTGCGCGAAGAGGCGCGGGCGTTGTTCGCGCGTGCGGTTCAGGCGGCGGATCCGGCATTGGCGCTCAGGCGTGCGCTGGAAACTGCGCCCTTTCCTTTGGCGCCCGGGCGCCAGATCGTCATCGCCGTCGGAAAGGCGGCGGTGCCGATGGTGGCCGAAGCGCTGCGGCATCTGTCGCCGGAGGCTGAGGTCATTCTGGTGACGAATTACGAAAATGCCGCGTCCCTGCCCGATGGGTTCGGGCGCGTGCAGGTTTTTGCCTCGGGTCATCCGGTGCCCGATGAGAATGGGCTGCGCGCCGGTCAGGCGGTGATGGCGGCGTTGCACGGGGCAGGGGCGGATGACCGGGTGATCGCACTGATCTCGGGCGGTGGCTCGGCGCTGTTGCCGGCGCCGGTCGAGGGCGTCAGCCTTGCGGACAAGGCCGAAGTGAACCGGCTTTTGCTCGCGGGCGGGCTTGATATCACTCAGATGAACCTGATTCGGCAGAACCTGTCGCAGCTGAAAGGCGGGGGCATGCTGCGGCTGGCGGCACCGGCGCCGGTTTCGGCCTGGATCCTTTCCGATGTGATCGGCGATGATCTGCGCACGATCGCGAGCGGACCAACCGTGGCGCCTCTGGGCGGGCGGGCGGCGGCGGGCGACATCCTGCGCAGGGCCGGTCTGTGGGAGGCCTTGCCCGCATCGGCCCGGGCGCATCTGAGTGCTGCGGAAGACGAATCCCCGCCACCCATGGCTGCGCTGAACCGGCTGATCGGGTCGAACCGGCAAAGCCTGGAAGCGATCCGCGATGGCGCGGGCCATCCGGTGGTGATCATGGATCAGCCGCTGACCGGTGATGTGGGGGCTGCGGCAGAGACGATTCTCGCGGCGGCGGAACAGGCCGCGCCCGGGGCCTGCCTGATCTGGGGTGGTGAGACCACAGTGACGCTGCGCGGAGACGGTAAAGGCGGTCGAAATCAAGAGCTTGCACTTCGCGTGGCGCTTGGGGCCACAGGCGTCACCGGCCCCTGGGTCTTTCTGTCTGGCGGCACTGACGGGCGCGATGGGCCAACCGATGCGGCGGGCGGGCTGGTCGATGCGGGCTCGGCCGCGCGGATGCGCGGAGGCGTCGACCCCGAGGCTTTGCTTGCGAATAATGATTCCAACAAGGCGCTGGCGGCCTCGGGTGATCTGCTGATCACCGGCGCCAGTGGCACCAATGTGGCCGATGTGCAGATCCTGCTGATCGGCTGAGCCTCAGGCGGGAATCCCCGAGGCGGGAAGATCATTGACCAGCACATGCGCGACCCGGGTAAAGGTCGCGCGCATTCTGTCGACATGCGGGCCGCTGAGCCCACAATCGAGGATTGCCTGATCCATCAGCGCCAGCCAGTCATCGGCATCGCCTGCCCGGATCGGGATATGGGCGTGCATTGTCTTCACGTCCATATTTCCATGTTTTTCAAGGTAATAGCGTCTGCCGCCCAGAAAACCCGAAAGAAAGTTGAACTGTTCTTCCCGCACATGGCTCAGCCCATGACCGCGGAAATGCAGATGCAGGATCTGCCGGCCGCGCGGATCGGTCTCGACCAGATCATAGAAACGGTTGACGAGGCGCCTGAGCGCCTCCTCTCCGCCGATCTGGTCGAGGATGCTGGTCATTGCGACTGCGACCTCACGATTGCGGCCTCACGATTGCGACCTCACGACTGGGGGCGCGTCTTCTTCGGATCGTAATGCGACAGCGTCACGATCTTCGCGGGCAGGCGCTTTTGCTGTCCGTCAAGCTTGCCGACCTCAACCTCGGTGCCCGGCTCCGAATGCGAGATATCGACGCGGGCCAGCGCGATATTCTTCTTCAGGAGCGGCGAGCGCATCGACGAGGTGACCACCCCGATCTGCGCACGACCAATATGGATGCAATCGCCATGCCCGACGCAGACATTCGAATCGATGTCGAGGCCGACGAATTTATGCATCGGGTTTTCCTTGCGCCGGATCAGCGCATCACGCCCGATGAAATCATCCGTCTTGCCTTTCAGCGGCACGGTAAAGCCGATCCCGGCCTCGAATGGGTCGGTCTGATCGGTGAAATCATAGCCCGCGAAGATCAGCCCGGCCTCGATCCGGAGCATGTCGAGCGCAAGCAGCCCCATCGGGCGCAGACCATGTTCCGGACCCTTCTCCCAAATGGCGTCAAAGACCTCGCCTGCATGTTTCGGATGGCACCAGACCTCATAGCCCAGCTCGCCCGTATAGCCGGTGCGCGAGACCACGACCGGGACGCCATGTTCGTGGCCAATCCGCCCGACGGTAAAGCGGAACCAGGCCAGTTCCTGGATCGTCGGCTGATGCGGCGGCGTCCAGATCACCTTATCGAGCAGATCGCGGCTCTCTGGCCCCTGCACGGCGAGGTTATGCAGCTGATCGGTGGAATCGCGGATCAGCACTTTCAGGCCCAGCTTCTCGGCCTGCTCGCGCAGCCAGGTGCCGGAATATTCGTCACCGCAGACCCAGCGGAAATTGTTCATTCCCAGCTTAAAGATAGTGCCATCGTCGATCATGCCGCCATGCGGATAGCACATCGCAGAATAGACGATCTGGCCCTGGGTCAGCTTTTTCACATCGCGCGTCAGCGTATACTGCATCAGCGCCTCGGAATCTGGGCCGGTGATCTCATATTTCCGCAGTGCCGAGAGGTCCATGATGACCGATTTCTGCCGCGCGGCGAGATATTCCTCGGTCGGGCCGGCTTCGGCGAAGGAGTTCACCAGCCAGAAACCTTTATACTCGACAAAGTTGCGGGTCATTCCCTTCAAACGGTCATGGAAACCGGTTTCTCTGGACATTTTCGGCTCCGAATCTGGGGTCGCACGGAAAGCCACCGCACGGCTGAATTTCTGTGTGGGCGCATAGGTGCGCACATGGATATCGGTAGGGTTCCAGCCATTGGCGGCGGAAGTGTCATCGGGGCAGGCCGAGTTGACGCAGACCAGGTCGGTCATAGCGCGCAGCAGGACATAATCCCCCGGTCGCGACCAGGGCTCGTCAGAGAACATCACCCCATGGTCATCAACGCCGGTATTGAAGAAGAAGTTGGCAGCCATCCAGCCGCCGCGCGGTGCCACGCCATGCGCGGCAAGCGCACCGTTGAAATTGTCGGTGCAGTTCACATGGCCCGGATAGCCGATATCGTCGTAATATTTCGCGTAGCAGGCATTGGCGAAAGCATCATGGCGTCCGCAGGTATCCTGAATCACCTCGACCAGCGGCACAAATTCCTGGTCGTAATATTTCGCATGCAGGCCCGGCATCGGATAGGCATGCCCCATGAATGACCGGGTGGCGGTGACATCCAGCGGATGTTCGATGCCGCGATCCAGCTTGCGGGCGTCGAAACACTGGAAATCCGTGCATTGCCTGCCGCTCACATCAATGATCTGGATATATTCGCCGGCTTTGACCACAAAGGCCTCGGCAGTGGCAGAATGGACCCGCAGATCCTGCAACGGATCGGCCAGCGGGTCGGGAAGTTCGGATTTCAGCGCGAAATTCGCCTCGGCGCGTTTGACATAGACGGTCAGAGGCGTCGCCGTGTCCTGGCTTTCGGGGACCATATCACTTCCAGGCGCGGCGACGACCAGATAGCCCTCGCGGCTGGCGGTGAAATCGACCGAGGTGCGCGCCGGTGTATCGGCGGCAAAAAAGCGGCTGGCCTTCGCCCCGGCAAGATCGAGGCCCAGGCGCTCAAGGCCCTGGCGCATCCGCGCAAGGCTCGGCTCGCCCGAGGCCAGCAGCGCTTTCAGCCCGCTGGCATCACTGTCGCCGCCAAGCCCCAGCAGGGCCGGATCGATCCGCCCGTCCTGGCCTGCCGCCAGCACCTCGCAGGGCTGGCCGCCCTCGTCATTGATCACCGTGATCCGGTCGCCGGTGCCAATCCGGATCATCATCGCGCCGGCGCCCGGCACCGAATAGCGCTCGGTGCCTTTGGGCAGCATCAGCCCGGCGGGGCGGATGATCTGGCTGGGTCTGGGCGGACCCGGGATTACATCGGGATAAGCCTGGTCGAGCATCGCATCCTCCATCACGCCATTGGCGTATGCAGAAAATAAGTTTACGCTGAGGAATATTCTAGGCCCGGGCAAGCGCAAGTCAACGGAAACCACAGGCTCTTTTACTGATAAAGCGACTGAAGGGGCGGGGGCTCAGCTTTGCAGCCAGCCCGCCGCGATCTGGCGTTGATGCGCGGTCACGGCATTGCGCATCAGGATCGCCACGGTGACCGGACCGACGCCGCCGGGAACCGGCGTGATCCAGCCCGCGACCTCTTTGACACGGTCGGTGTCGACATCGCCGACGATCCGCACGGTGCCATCGGGATCGGTCACCTGGTTGATGCCGATATCAATGACGGCCGCTCCGGGCTTGATCATATCCGGCCCGATCAGATGCGCCTTGCCGACGGCGACCACCACCGCATCAGCGCGACGCGAATGCATGGCAAGGTTGCGCGTCATATGGTGGCAGATCGTTACCGTCGCACCTTCGGCCATCAGAAGAAACGCCGCCGGTTTGCCGACGATCTCGGAATGGCCGATCATCACGACCTCCAGCCCCTTCATCTCGAGGCCGGTTTCACGAAGCAGTTCGACCGCGGCTGCGGCTGTACAGGGCGCCATGGCCACGTCATTATAGACGATATTGCCGATCGAGGCGGGGTTCATCCCCTCGACATCCTTCAGCGGATGGATCGCCGATTGCAGCGAGCGCACATTGATATGTGCCGGCACCGGACGCTGCAGGATGATCCCCAGCACATCGTCGCGGTCATTCATCTCGACGATCAGGCGCTTGGCCTCTTCCTGGGTGATCTCGGACGGCCAGAGCTGCTGGTCGAACGGGATCCCCGCTGCCGCAGCGCCCCGCGCCTGGTTGCGCACATAGACCGCCACCTCGGGCGAGGGGCCAATCGAAACTGAGACCAGCCGCCCTACGGGACGGGTGGCCGAAGCCTCCTGCACTTTGGCCCGAACCTCGGCAAGGAGGCGCTGTTGCACCGCCTTGCCGTCGATGAAACGGTGATCGCTTACAGTCACGCGGTCAGACCTTCGGGCTCGGGGAGATTATTGGCGCGGCAAGCCGCCGTCAGGGTGTTTGCCAGCAGGCAGGCAATGGTCATCGGGCCCACGCCGCCCGGCACCGGGGTGATGGCACCGGCCACGGCGGCAGCGCTTTCATAATGCACGTCACCGACAAGCTTTGCCTTGCCATCGCGCTCGATCCGGTTGATGCCGACATCGATAACGGTCGCACCCGGTTTCACCATATCGCCGGTGATCATCTCGGGGCGGCCAACAGCGGCCACAAGGATATCCGCGCCGCGGCAGACTTCCGCGAGGTCTTTGGTGCGGCTATGCGCGATCGTCACAGTGCAGCTGTCGCCCAGCAAAAGCTGTGCCATCGGCTTGCCGACAATATTCGAGCGCCCGACCACAACCGCATTCAGCCCCGCGAGTTTGCCATGGTGATCACGCAGCATCATCAGGCAGCCCAGCGGCGTGCAGGGCACCATCGACTTCTGACCGGTGCCCAGAAGACCCACATTCGAGATATGGAACCCGTCGACATCCTTCGCCGGATCGATCCGGTTGATCACCAGCTCGGAATTCAGATGGCCGGGCAGCGGCAGCTGCACGAGGATGCCATGCACCGCCGGGTCAGCGTTCAGCCTGTCGATCAAAGCCAGCAGATCGGCCTCGGAGGTATCGGCCTCCAGCTTGTGCTCGAAGGAATTCATCCCCGAGGCTTTGGTCTGGATGCCCTTGTTTTTGACATAGACCGCCGAGGCCGGATCCTGACCCACCAGCACCACGGCCAGACCGGGGACAAGGCCCTTTTCCGCCTTCAGCCGGGCGACATGTGCCGCGACCTGATCCCGCACCTTTTCGGCAAAAGCCTTGCCGTCGATCACCTTCGCCGCCATCCGATAATCCTTCCTGTGTGACGCCTGACCCTGTCTGAGCGGGCAGGTTTATCCGTTCCTGTCCCTGAGGCTGTCCGGCCCCAGGTGGCTTTCCTCACGCGCGATCGACCAGTCGATCAGCCGCCGCCAGAGCTTCTCCACCAGGTCGGGGGGCAGGCCTTCCCGCGCGGCATGGGCGCGCACATTGGCCACCACTTCCTCAACCCGGGAAGGGATCCGTGCAGGCAGATCCACCCCGGCCTTGATCGACGCCGCCCGGTCGATAAACCGCGCCCTCAGAGCGAACAGCCGGACCAGGTCCTGATCCAGCGCATCAATCCCGGCACGAATTTCCGCCATGGTCGAGCAGTCTTCCGGCTTTTGCATCTCATGCCCTCCGCAAACATCGCCCCTGACTTATGCCAGCACGCCCTTAGCGAAAAGCCCTCTTCCTCTTGACGTAAATACTCTGCGGGGGGTGCGGGGGGCGCAAAGCCCCCCGTCCCGGTATCATACTGAGCGAAAGCTCAGAACAGACCCGTGATCAGAACAGACCTTCAACCTGGCCCGCTTCATTGAGGCGGATGGTCTCAGCTGCCGGCACGCGCGGCAGGCCCGGCATGGTCATGATCTCACCGCAGATCGCCACGACGAAACCGGCACCGGCCGAGAGACGCACTTCGCGGACCGGGATCGTATGGCCTTCGGGCGCGCCGCGCAGATTCGGATCGGTCGAGAAGCTGTACTGGGTTTTCGCCATGCAGACCGGCAGATTGCCGTAACCGGCAGCTTCCCAGGCCTTCAGCTGGTCACGCACCGACTTGTCGGCAATGACTTCGCCCGCGTGATAGATGCGCTTGGCAATGGTCTCGATCTTGGCGAAAAGCCCCATATCATCCGGGTAGAGCGGAGCGAAATTGGACTTGCCGCCTTCGGCCAGCTCGACGACTTTCTTCGCCAGATCCTCGATCCCGGCAGAGCCCTGGGCCCAGTGCTTGCACAGGATCGCTTCAGCGCCCTGTTCCGCGACATAGGCTTTCACCGCTGCGACCTCGGCATCGGTGTCCGAATAGAAGTGGTTGATGGCAACCACCACCGGCACGCCAAAGCCTTTGACATTGGCGATGTGACGGCCGAGGTTCGGACAGCCCTTCTTCACCGCATCAACGTTTTCAGCGCCGAGATCGGCTTTCGCCACGCCGCCATTCATCTTCATCGCGCGCACGGTGGCCACGATCACGGCAGCCGAAGGCTTCAGCCCGGCCTTGCGGCATTTGATGTCGAAGAACTTCTCGGCACCAAGGTCAGCCCCGAAACCGGCTTCCGTCACCACATATTCGCCAAGCTTCAGCGCGGTGCGGGTCGCGATCACCGAGTTACAGCCATGCGCGATATTCGCGAACGGGCCGCCATGGACAAAGGCCGGGTTGTTTTCCAGCGTCTGCACCAGGTTCGGCTGCATCGCGTCTTTCAGCAGCACGGTCATCGCGCCATCGGCCTTGATGTCGCGGCAATAGACCGGCTTTTTCTCGCGGGTATAGGCGACGATGATGTCACCGAGGCGCTTTTGCAGGTCTTCAAGATCTTTCGACAGGCAAAGAATCGCCATGACTTCGGAAGCCACGGTGATGTCAAAGCCGGTCTGACGCGGGAAGCCGTTCGAGACGCCGCCAAGCGAGATGACCGCATCGCGCAATGCGCGGTCGTTCATATCCATCACGCGGCGCCATGCGATGCGGCGCTCGTCGATGTCGAGCTCATTGCCCCAGTAGATATGGTTGTCGATCATGCAGGACAGCAGGTTATGCGCCGCGGTGATCGCGTGGAAGTCGCCGGTGAAGTGGAGGTTCATCTCCTCCATCGGCACGACCTGGGCCATGCCGCCACCGGCTGCGCCACCCTTCATGCCGAAATTCGGGCCAAGCGAGGCCTCGCGGATACAGATCACCGCTTTTTTGCCGATGCGGTTCAGGCCATCGCCCAGACCCACGGTGGTGGTGGTCTTGCCTTCGCCCGCCGGGGTCGGGTTGATCGCGGTCACGAGGATCAGCTTGCCATCAGGCTTGCCTTCCAGCGAACGGATGAACTCCTGGCCGACCTTGGCCTTGTCATGGCCATAAGGCAGCAGATGCTCAGACGGGATCCCCAGCTTCGAGCCGATCTCCATGATCGGCTTTTTCCTGGCTTCCCGTGCAATCTCGATATCAGACTTAAACGCCATTGTGGCTCTCTCCCGTTGGCACTTTTCCCGCTGATGCATCCTTGTCGCGGATGGCACCAGATTCCCTTAACGCGTCCGGCCCCGGCAGGCCCGTCCCACCGGGCTCGTCACCCGGGCGGCGGGCGCGACAGCTCGGGCTGACGCGCTATTATTCTCGATAATAAATAGATATTCCTGACGGTCAACAAGTGACAGGGTCACAAACCCAGTTTCGCGCGATTTCTCTCCCATCTGGCGCAACCCCCTGGTGCCGGGGGCGGTGTCCCTGCCTGCAAATATCGCACGGGCCAGAGAACATGATGTTTATTTGTTCTGTGCGGCTGAAACCGGCAATTCAGTGTAAATTTCCGTAGCCCGCAGACAGAGTCCGCAGATGCGCGATTCTCTTGCCTTCAAACAGGTGGTAGCGCAAACAATAGCAGTGGCGCCGCAGCAGCAGACCAAAACAAGGAATTTCGCCGATGAGCGACCAGGCCCCGATCCTGACCCTGACCCTCAATCCGGCGCTGGATATGGCAACGGATGTGGCCGAGATGCTCCCGGGCTGCAAGCTGCGCTGCTCCGAGCCGATGCTTGATCCCGGGGGCGGCGGGCTGAATGTCAGCCGGGCGATTCTCGCGCTTGGAGGTGACAGCCTGGCTTTGGTGGCGATCGGAGGGCTGACCGGCGACCGGCTCTCGGGCCTGATCCGCGAGGCGGGGGTGACCTTCCTCTCGCTGCCCGGCCCGGGTGAGACGCGGCAATCCCTGACCGTTACCGAAGCGACCAGTGGCCAGCAGTTTCGCTTCATGCTGCCCGGCCCGCTCTGGGGCGAGGCTGAGCGCAACCGGGTTTTCACGCTTTTGCGCGCAACCTCGCGCCCCGGCGGCTATTCGGTCATCTCCGGCAGCCAGCCACCCGGCGTTCCGGCGGATTTCCCGGCTCAGCTTGCCGCCGCGATGCCGGGCTGCCGGGTGGTGCTGGATACATCCGGCACCCCCCTGACCGAGGCGGTGCGCGCGCCGATCCCCGGGCTCGAAGTCCTGCGGATGGATGCGGAAGAGGCCGAAAGCCTGACGGGGCACGCGCTGGAAAGCCGCGAGGCGACGGCAGATTTTGCGCAAGACCTCGTCCGGCGCGGCGTGGCGCAAAAGGTGGTGGTCGCGCGCGGGGCCGAAGGCAATATCCTCGCCACCGCTGAGCGCCGCCTCTTCGCCAATGCCCCAAAGGTTAAGGTGAAATCGGCGGTCGGGGCAGGGGACAGCTTCGTCGCGGGCCTCGTCCTCTCGTTCGCGCGCGGGCAGAACGATGATGAGGCGCTGGCCCTCGCGGCTGCCGCTGCGGCTGCGGCTGTCTCGACCGATGCGACACAGCTCTGCCGCCCGGCAGATGTTATGCGTCTGCGGCCCGGCGTCACGGTGGTGGAAATCTGAAGAAAGACCTTGCCGTCTGACGACGGCAATGCCTCCGGCGGGGATATTTAGAGACAGAAAATAAGCTGGGAGAGCGACATTTTCTGTCCTTAAATATCCCGGGGGTGAGCCGCAAAGCGGCGAGGGGGCAGTGCCCCCTCACGCGGCTGCAACCTGAGCTCAGGCAAGATATGGGCGGAACGCTGTCACCACCTGCTCATAGACCGCGCGTTTGAACGGCACGATGGCCGCGACCATCTCATCAGCCCGGATCCAGCACCAGGATGAAAATTCAGGGTGACCGGTCTCGATCCGGATCTGCTCATCGGTGCCAAGATAGCGCAGCAAAAACCATTTCTGGCGCTGACCGCGATATTTGCCGCCCCAGACCTTGCCGACCAGCTCTGCCGGCAGGTCATAGGTCAGCCAGTCTTCCGTCTTCGCGATCTTTTCGACGAGATCGGCGGTCACGCCGGTCTCTTCCCACAGCTCGCGCAGCGCCGCGGCCTTTGGTGTCTCGCCCTCGTCAATCCCGCCCTGGGGCATCTGCCAGGCCAGCCGGTCGGGGGGGCTGGTGGCCCGGCCCCCGTCAATCCGCTGCCCGGCAAAAATCAGGCCTTCGCTGTTCACCAGCACGATACCGACGCAGGGCCGGTAGGGCAGATCTGCGGCCTTGGCCATCGCGGTCATTCTTCCCTGAGGGTGTTCAGCCCCTTCAGGATATCCACTGCATAAGCGAGCTGATAATCCTCATCGCGCAGTTTGGCGGTCTCTTCCGCATGTTCCTGCTCTTCGAGATAGAGCTTTTTCTCATCCTCGGTCATCGAATCATTGGTGATCGCACCGCGCAGCCCGGCTTCGGTCCGGGGCTGGATCGCCGTTTTCGGCTCTTCCGCGGGGGTGTCGGTCGCCGGATTGGGGCGGGCCGGCTGCTGCACCACAATATCGGGCGAGATGCCGAGCGCCTGGATCGAACGGCCCGAGGGCGTGTAATAGCGCGCCGTGGTCAGCCGCATCGCGCCTTCGTCGCGCAGCGGGATCAGCGACTGGACCGAACCCTTGCCGAAGCTCTTGGTGCCGACCACCACCGCGCGGCGGTGGTCCTGCAATGCGCCGGCCACGATTTCGGAGGCCGAGGCCGAGCCGCCATTGATCAGCACGACCATCGGCTTGCCTTCGGCCAGATCGCCGGCTTTGGCGTTGAAACGCTCGCCATCTTCGGGGGTGCGGCCGCGGGTCGAGACGATCTCGCCCGAATTCAGGAAGGCATCCGAGACCGTGATCGCCTCGTTCAGAAGCCCGCCCGGATTGTTCCTCAGATCAAGCACCACGCCATCGATATTCTCAACGCCGCCAAGCTCTGCAATGCCCTTTTCAAGCGCCGTTTTCAGATCGCTGGTGGTCTGGTCATTGAAGGTTGTCACGCGCAGGACCACCGCCTTGCCGACAGTGCGGCCCTTGACCGCGTCAACCTTGATCGTATCGCGGATGACCGAGACGTCGAAGGGCTGATCGGTGCCGACCCGCACGACGGTGATGATGATCTCGGAGCCAACCGGCCCGCGCATCAGATCCACCGCCTGGTTCAGGTTAAGCCCGAGGATCGATTCCCCGTTCACATGGGTGATGTAATCGCCCGCCTGGATGCCGGCCTTGTCGGCGGGCGTGCCATCCATCGGCGAGATCACCTTGATGAAGCCCTCTTCCTGGGTGACCTCGATCCCAAGCCCGCCGAATTCGCCCTTGGTCTGGACGCGCATATCCTCGAAATCTTTCGCGGAAAGATATGACGAATGCGGGTCAAGCGAGGTCAGCATGCCGTTGATCGCGGCCTCGACCAGCTTCTCGGTATCGACAGGCTCGACATATTGCGCGCGCACACGGTCGAAAATGGTGCCGAACAGATCGAGCTGCTCATAGACCGAACTGTCGCGGGAGGCCTGCTCGGCGATCAGGGGACCGACCTGAGAGGTCAGGACCACACCGGCGACGGCACCGCCCACGGCGGCAAGCACGAGTTTCTTCATAAGGACCTCAGTCTCCTGTCGAGGCAGTGGCGGCGAACCATTCGGTCGGATCGACCGCAGTGGCCCCCATTCTCAGTTCCAAGTAAAGCGTTTCCGTGGCTTCTGCACCAGCCCCGCTTTTCGATCCGTTCGGCGCAAGCGGCGCCTGTTCGGTGGGTTCCGGCGCGGATCCGCTGCCGTCACTGCCGCCCATCAGGCCAAGCGGCGCGCCGGTTGCGACAACTTCGCCCACTTCGCCATAAACCGTCCCGAGCCCGCCCAGAACCAGAAGATAGCCGTCACCGAGCTCGAGGATGATCACATTTCCGTAGTCGAGCAGCGGCCCGAGATAGCGGATGGTGCCGGGCCAGGGGGCGGTGACCAGCGCGCGGGGCCTTGTGGCAAGCGTCATGCCGGGGCGGCGCACGCCGGCGCCATCGGCCTCATCGGGGCGCCGGATCAGGCTGCCCACCACCGGCAAAGGCAAGACGCCCATCGCGGTGACAAAGGGGCGCGGTGCCGCGCCATCGGTCGAGGTCTCGATCAGCCCGGCGGCGAAACTGTCCAGCGTATCGGCGCTTTCCAGCAAAGCGCGCAGGATCACCGGATCGTCGGTGAAGCGTTTGGGCAGATCGGTGCGCGCCGAGATTGCCTTTGACAGCGCGGTACGTGCCGCCTGGGCCGAGGCGAGCCCGTCGGTCAGATGCTGCCCGGCCGAGACCTGCAGCGCCCTGAGATCGGCCAGTTCCTGAAGTTCGCGGCGCAGCTGATCGGCCTCGGCCTGGATCAGCGGCGTGACTTCGGCCACCAGCATGCCCGAGCGGGCAGTGCCAAGCGGCCCTGCCGGGTGGATCAGCAACAGGGGCCCGCGGTTCTGTTCCATCTGCGCCAGCGCCGAGACCAGCTGCCCCACGCGGTCGCGCCTGGCGTTGAAACGCAGTTTCAGCACTTCCTCGCGCAGTTCCGCCTGACGCAGGGCTTCGCGCAGCGCGGCGAGGCCTTCCTCATAGGCGCGCACGGTCTGGGTCAGCGCCGCCACCTGGGTGCGGCCCGTGGTCGCCGCCTCCATTGCCGCCACCGCGTCGCGCAGCTGGCCAGAGGCGCGCGCCGCCTGGTCGGAAACCGTCAGCCCGGCATCGGTCGTCACCGCAGGCTCTGCCACCGGCAGCGCGGCTGCCGTCTCGTCCGGCTCTGCCTCCTGGGCGCGGGTCATCGCCGGCGCCAGCATCAGCGCGAGCACGAGACCGCCTGAGACAAAAGAGCCGCGCGCGGACGTCATCGCAGGATCAGGCTTTCGCCGGTCATCTCGGCCGGTTTTTCCAGCCCCATCAGATCCAGCAGCGTCGGCGCGAGATCCGCCAGCCGTCCGCCCGCCCGCAGATGCGCACCGCCCTGAATGCCGGTTGGCCCGCCGACCAGGATCACCGGTACCGGGTTCAGCGTATGGGCAGTATGGGGCTGATGGGTGACCGGATCAGTCATCACATCGCAATTGCCGTGATCGGCACAGATCACCATGGCGCCACCGGCCTTTTCCAGCGCGGCAAGGGCCGCCGTCAGGCCCTGATCTACCGCCTCGCAGGCCTTTATCGCGGCCTCGATCTTGCCGGTATGGCCGACCATATCGGGATTGGCGTAATTCACCACGATCAGGTCATAGCCTTTTTCAATGGCTTCGACGAATTTCGCAGTCACCTCCGGCGCCGACATCTCGGGTTGCAGATCATAGGTCGCCACTTTCGGCGATTGCGGCATGAAACGGTCTTCGCCGGGGAAGGGCTCTTCGCGGCCCCCATTGAGGAAGAAGGTCACATGCGGATATTTCTCGGTTTCCGCGAGGCGGAACTGGGTCTTGCCCTGTTTCGCCACCCATTCGCCCAGCGTGTTCACGATATCCTGTTTGGGAAACATCGTGGTCATATAGTGGTTATGGGCCTCGGAATAATCGACCATGCCGAGACGGGCGACCAGCTGCGGGCGCGCGCCGGGGTCAAAGCCGTCGAAATCCGGCTGGCCGATGGCGGCGAGGATCTCTCGCGCGCGGTCGGCGCGGAAGTTCAGGAAAAAGAGCCCGTCGCCGTCTTTCATCCCCTGGTAATCGCCGATCACGGTCGCGGGGATAAATTCATCGGTGACGCCCGCAGCATAGGCCTGGGCAATCGCCTGACCGGCGCTTGTCCCCGCCACACCCTTGCCATGCACCATCGCCTCATAGGCGGTCTGCACACGCTCCCAGCGATTGTCGCGGTCCATCGCGAAATAGCGCCCGGTGACGGTGACGATCTTCACCGAAGGCGGCAGCGCGGCCTCGATCTCAGCAATCTGGCTCGCGGCGGAAGAGGGCGCCACATCGCGCCCGTCGGTGATCGCATGGATCACGACCCTGACGCCTTCCGCTGCGATGATCTTCGCGGCCTCGATCAGATGCGCCTGATGGGCATGGACACCGCCGGGCGAGCAAAGCCCCGCCAGATGCGCGGTGCCGCCAGAGGCCTCAAGCGCCGCAATGAACTGCCTGAGCGCCGGTTCAGCGCCGAAAGAGCCGGTCTCGATGGCCAGGTCGATCTGTCCCAGATCCATCGCCACCACGCGGCCCGCGCCGATATTGGTATGGCCGACCTCGGAATTTCCCATCTGCCCGCTCGGCAGCCCGACATCGGGGCCAAAGGTCACAAGGGTGGAACTGGGCCGCGTGGCCATAAGGCTGCGAAAGGTCGGAATATGGGCCTGGGCCGGGGCCGAGGTCGCCGGATCCGGCCCGATCCCCCATCCGTCGAGGATACATAAAACGACGGGTTTGGGAACAGACATGCGCGACCTCTCAGGCAGTAACGGGCCAAGTTTTACGCGCGGCCCGGGGGCAGGGCAACCGCAGAAAGCCGCCATTCCCGCCCGCCGGGGCCTCTGTCACAGAGCTTTGTTGTGCCTTGCGCGAACCCGCTGCCGCCAGAGCGTAAAAAGCCCGGCCGCCACCACGATCACCGCCCCGATCACCACATTGATGCGCAGATTCTCATTGAGGAAAACCAGCCCGAGGAATGACACAAACGGCAGCTGGAAATAGGCGAAGGGCTGGATATCCGAGGCCTCGGCCACGTCATAGGCCTTGATCAGCAGCCAATGCCCCAGCACGGCAGTGCAGCACAGAATGGCCATCAGACCCCAGTCAAAGCCGGACATGTTCTGCCAGTGCATCAGGCCAAACGGCGTGATGAAAACGGCCCCCGAGATCCCGGTCCAGAAGAAACTGGTCGAGGCGCTGTCTTCGCGCGCCACATAGCGGGTCAAAAGCCCGTAAAGCGCAAACATGGCCGCAGCCGAAAGCGGCAAAAGCGCCCAGGGGGTGAAAACGCCGCCGCCCGGGTTGAGGATGATAATCACACCGATAAAACCGACCAGCACCGCCAGCCAGCGCCGCCAGCCGACCTTTTCGCCA
The DNA here is from genome assembly GCF_016405985.1 of Paracoccus sp. IB05. Classification (GTDB taxonomy): domain Bacteria; phylum Pseudomonadota; class Alphaproteobacteria; order Rhodobacterales; family Rhodobacteraceae; genus Pseudogemmobacter. Next base: position 60,622 of record NZ_JAEFCF010000024.1, on the reverse strand, counting down.
AGGATGGGCCCTGAAAACAGTGTCACCAGCAGCGGATAGACCACGAAAACCGCATGGGTCTCGATCAGGCCCAGTCTGATAAAGGCCACAACCATGACGCAGATTTCTGCCACCAGCAGAAAGCCGCGCAGGATCTGCAACAGGGGATAACGGCTCTTTGCCGCCGCTTTCAGCCCGCCCGGGCTGCGCGCCGCCAGCGCCAGCACGAAGACGGTCATGAACCAGAAGCGGATCATCACCACCATATAGATGTTCACCGACTCGCCGAGATGGCGCGACAATCCATCCTGTATGGCAAAAATCGCCGAGGTGGCGATCATCAACAGGATACCGAGTCGGGTGTTCTGGGGGGCGCTCATGATGCCATAACCGCTATCATGGAGATCCGGGCTGCAACAGGGGCGAGGGACGCGCTCCTTGCCACGTGACTGCTCCGGCGTGACATTTCTGGCAACCTTCGCCTCCGGCGGGAGTATTTGTGCCAGGGGGAATATGAGCGGCCTTTCCTCTTGATCCAAATACTCATCTTCTGCGACGCGGCGGATGGCTCATTTCCGCCGGCTCAGCTCTGCCCGGCATCCCCGACCGGCAAGGCAGGCGCGGTTACGGCCGCATCCGGCGCCAGCTCCTCGAAGTCGAAATTATCCAGGCGGCGCGCCCGTTTGCCGGCCTTGTCCGAGGAGATGCGGATCTCTTCGATATCCCGCGCCGCCATCTGGAAATGGCGGTCAAGATTGACGACCCGCGCGCCAAGCCGATCCACATCCTGCGACAAAAGCGAGAGCTCCTTGCGGATGGCGCCGGCCTGTTCGCGCATTCTTGCGTCTTTCAGCACTGCGCGCATGGTGTTCAGCGTCGCCATGCAGGTGGTCGGAGAGACGATCCAGACCCGGGCGGCAAATCCCTCGCGCACCAGCTCGGGGAAATTCGCATGCAACTCGGCATATACCGCTTCCGAGGGCAGGAACATCAGCGCGCCATCGGCAGTTTCGCCCTCGAGGATATAGCGCTCCGAGATGGCGCGGATATGGGCGCGCAACGCCTGACGCAACAGCTGTGCGGCCTCATGGCTCTGGCGCGGGGTGTCGGCGCGGCGCAGCGCCTCGTAGGATTCCAGCGGGAATTTCGCATCGATCACGATGGGGCCGGGGGGCTTTGGCAGATGCACGAGGCAATCCGCGCGGCGGCCATTCGAAAGTGTCGCCTGCATCGTATAGCTGTCGGCGGGCAGCGCCTTCGAGACGATGTCATGCAGCTGGATCTCGCCAAAGGCGCCGCGTGTTTGCTTATTGGCCAGAATGTCCTGCAAAGACAGGATGTTGCCCGAAAGATTCTCGATATTTTCCTGGGCTTTGTCGATGGTTTCCAGCCGCTGGTGCAATTCGCCCAAAGATCGCGCCGTGCGGGTCGATGAGCCATGCAGCGCCTCGGTCATCTGGCGCTGCACATCGGCGAGGCGGGCTTCCATCAGCTTCAGCATCGAGACCTGGCTGGCCGCCTGCGCCTCGGACACATGGCTCAGCCCGCCCGAGAGCCGCTCCTGCCCCTCTGACAGCGCCTGGACGCGGTGGCTCATCCAGGCGATCTCGTTCATCACGGGCTGCGCGGAATTGCCCGCGCGATTGGCCGCGCGCAGGATCAGGATCAGCAGCGCGATGAGGGTAACGCCCGCCGCCCCGATGATCAGGATCTCAGGTGCATTCCAGGCATAGCTCTGGCCGAAAACCGTGATCATCGGCGCCCGAAAAGCCGTTCGATATCATGGAGCTTCAGCTCGACCCAGGTGGGGCGGCCATGATTGCACTGACCGGAATTCGGCGTGACCTCCATCTCGCGCAAGAGCGCGTTCATCTCTTCCGGGCGCATCTGCCGGCCAGAGCGGACCGAGCCATGGCAGGCCATGCGCGACAGCACCGCATCGATTTTCGCGCGCGTCAGCTGGCTGTCGCCCTGATCCGCCAGCTCGTCGAGAATGTCGCGGATCAGCGCGGCCGCATTGACCTCGCCAAGGATCGCCGGGGTCTCGGTCACCGAGATTGCCGAGCCGCCAAAGGGCTCGATCACAAGGCCCGCCCCGGCGAGGCTTTCCGCCGCCGAGAGGATCAGGCTCGCATCCGGGGGCGAGAGGGTGATGATTTCCGGGATCAGCAGCACCTGGCGCGGGATCTCGCGGCTGGCCATCTGCGCCTTCAGCCGTTCATAGACGAGGCGTTCATGCGCGGCATGCTGGTCAACGATGACGATGCCGTCCGGGGTCTGGGCGATGATCCAGTTCTCATGCAACTGGGCGCGGGCGGCCCCGAGGGGGAAGTGCTGTGGCGCGGCCCCGACGCCCGCCTGATCCTGTTCCTGCGTCAGCGTCCCGGCCAGTCCCGCGCCCATGTTGGCCTGGGGGGCTTCGGCGAAGCCGGAGGCGGGCACCGCAGCCTGGAGGTGGGGGGCCTGGAAGGCAAAGGCCTGGGCGAGGGTGCTTTGTGCAGGACGGTGCGGCAGGTCATGCGCATATGTCGGCCGCATCGGCTGGGGCGCCAGGCTCTGGCCCGGCCGGAACGCCCCGATCGTCTCGGCCCCCACCGTGGTCGAGGCGCGGTGGCCCGCTCCGGTCAGGGCCGTCCGGATCGCGGTGATGATCAGCGCGCGCGCGGCATCGGGTTCGCGAAACCGTACTTCGGATTTCGCCGGATGCACATTCACGTCGACCCGTTCGGGATCGACAATCAGATTCAGCACCGCCGCCGGATGGCGGTCGCGCGACAACACGTCGAAATAGGCGGCCCGCAGCGCACCGAGCAGCAGGCGGTCATTCACCGGGCGGCCATTGACGAAGAGATATTGCTGGGTGGAAGAGCCGCGCGAATAGGTCGGCAGCGCGGCATAGCCCAGCAAAGCGAGACCATCACGGCTGGAATCAATCGCCATGGCATTGGCGGTGAAATCCGCCCCGATGATCCGCGTCAGCCGCCCCTGGAGCGCGTCAAACAGATCGCCCTGTTCAGGATCGAGCCGCAGGATCACCCTTGGCCCATCGGCGGTCACCTCGGAGAGGGTAAAGCCCACTGCCGGCTCGGCCATGGCGAGGCGTTTGATCACTTCATGGATCGCCTGGGCCTCGGCCCGGTCTGAACGCATGAATTTCAGCCGCGCGGGCGTTGCATGGAACAGATCGCGCAGCTCGACCACGGTGCCCGAGGTCAGCGCGGCCGGGCGCGGCCCGTCAAGCCGCCCGCCGGTGCAGGTGATCAGGGCAGCATCAAACCCCGCCGCGCGCGAGGTGATCGCCAGCCGCCCGACGGCGCCTAAGGAGGGCAGCGCCTCGCCGCGAAACCCGAAGGACCGGATGTTCAGCAGATCACTGCCGTCGATTTTCGAGGTGGCATGGCGGCTCAGCGCCAGCGGCAGATCCCCGGGCGCCATGCCGCAGCCATCATCGCTGACCCGGATCAGCGTCTTGCCGCCATCGGTATATTCGACGCGAATCCGCGTCGCGCCGGCATCCAGTGCGTTTTCGACCAGCTCTTTCACGGCGGATGCGGGCCGTTCCACCACTTCACCAGCGGCAATGCGGTTGATCGCGGCCTCGTCCAGCTGACGGATCACAGGACGCGCGGCTTCTTGCGAGAGGTTGGGGGCGAACTGGCTCATGCCGCAATATCTAGCAGCGGATGGCGAGTCGCGAAAGGCCCGCCAGAGCCCGCCCGGCCTGCCGGTCTCTCCGCACAGATCCCCCCGCGCGCGGCGGGGTGGGGGCAGGGGAGGGTTGCCCTCCCCTGCTTTGTTCAGGAAAACAACGGTCTGTCAGGCGCTGAGCCGCGCGTCACGGCGACGGCGTCACATCCACCGGCTGGCCCACCACCACGAAACGCAGGGCCTCGGGCTGATAAAGCCGTGCCGCCACCCGTTTCACATCCGCCATCGTGACCGCATCGACCTTCGCATTACGGGTGTTCGGATAGTCAATCGGCATCCCCTGCATCTGCATGCCCACAAGGATCGAGGCAATCGGCGCATTGCCGTCAAAGCGCAACGGATAGGCGCCGGTCAGATAGGTCTTCGCATCCGTCAGCTCTTTCTCGCTGATCCCTTCGGTCGCGATCTTTGCCCATTGCGCGCGGATCACGCTGATCGCCTCGGCGACCTTGTCATTCGAGGCCTGGAACTGCCCGAGATAGCTGTCCGAATGATCCATCCCGACAAGATAGGTCCCGATCCCATAGGTCAACCCGCGCTTGTCGCGCACCTCGGTCATCAGCCGGGCCGAAAACCGCCCGCCGCCCATCACCTCATTCAGGACGAAGGCCGCAAAGAAATCCGGGTCCTTCTGCGAAATCCCCGACTGGCCAAACACCACCACCGATTGCGGCGAGGGGAAGTCGATCACGCTCACCCCCGGTGGCAGCAGCCAGGGGGCGGCCCCGGGCAGGGGGGCGCCGGTTTCCGGCAGACCGCCCAGCACGCGGTCGATGATCAGCCCCAGCTCTTCGGTGGTGATGTCACCTGCGGCCGAGATATAGACATTCTCACGCGCAAGAGCGGTCTTCCAGGCCTCGACGATATCGGCGCGGCTCAGGGCCGCAACCGATGCAAGCGTGCCGCGCCCGGTGCTGCCATAGGGATGCTCGCCATAAGCCAGCTGATCAAAGGTCTGCGAGGCAATCGCCGAAGGATCGCGCAATTCGGAACGCAGCCCCGAGAGCACCTGTTCGCGCACCCTGACCACCGCATCTTCATCAAAGCGCGGCCTGTTCAGCGCCAGAGCCAGCAGATCCACCGCCTCATCGCGGTTCTCGCTCAGAAACCGGGCCGAGACCGAAAAAGTATCGGTCGAGGCCGCGAAGGAAAACGAGGCCGCAAGGCTGTCTCGCGCCTCGGCAAAGCCCTTGCTGTCGAGATCGCCGGCCCCTTCCTCGATCAGCCCCGACATCAGGTAAATCGCGCCGCGTCTGGCCGGGTCATCCAGCGAAGTGCCGCCGCGAAAGCGGATCTCCAGCGCGGTGAAGGGGATATTGTGATCTTCAACCAGCCAGGCGGTCAGCCCGCCGGGGCTTTTCACCTCTTTGATCGGAATATCGGCGCAGGCGAGACCCGGGATAAGGATCGCAACAGCTGCGACCAGAGCACGAAACATCATTCTGCGGCCTCCGTTTCACTTGTGGCCGGTTCCGTCCGGGGGGCTGCCTCAGCCGGGGCGGCGGATTGTTCCGGCGCCTGTTCCGGCGACACTTCCGGCGACGCTTCCAGCGGGCGCTCCAGCCAGCCGGTCACCGCATTGTTGCGGTTCAGCACCTGGTGCGCGGCCTGCATCACATCCGCGATGGTCACCTCATCCAGCACCGCCGTATAGCTTTGGATATCCTCAAGCCCGAGGCCGACCGAAAGCTCCTCGCCGTAAAGCTTTGCCAGCCCCATCGCATCGTCTTTGGCATAGATGTCCGAGGCGCGGATCTGGGTCTTGATCCGGTCAAACGCCTCCGGATCGGGGCCTTCCTGAAGGAATTTCGCCAGAACCTCATCCATCGCCGCCTCGGCCTCGCCAAGGCTCACCCCGGGCGCCGGCACAACATAAAGCCCGAAAGTCGCGTCATCGAGCGCGGTGCCATCGTAAAAGGCCGAAGACCAGACCGCGACCTGGGCATCGAACTGCAGCGCGCGCGGCAGGATCGCCGTCTGGCCATTGCCGCCGAGGAGCTCGGCCAGGATCGACAAGGCGGCTGCGGTCTTCTGATCGCCGGGATTGCGTTCCGGCGCCAGGTAAGAGCGGTAGACATAGGGGTCAGAGACCCGCTCATCGGCATAGGTCAGCCGGCGTTCCGCCAGGTGCGGCGGCTCTTGCGGGCGGATACGCGGCTTTATGCCTTCCGAGGGCGCAATGGGGCCGTAATATTTCTCGGCCAGATCCTTCACCTGATCGGGGGTCACATCGCCCGCGATGATCAGCGTCGCATTGTTCGGGGCGTAATATTGCTCATACCAGGCCAGCGCATCCTCGCGGGTCAGGTCGGCAATTTCATGGCGCCAGCCAATGATCGGAACGCCGTAGCGGTGGTTCATGAACAGGGCCGCCCGCATCTGTTCGCCCAGAAGCGCGCCCGGATCGGAATCGGTGCGCTGTGCCCGTTCCTCAAGGATCACCTGGCGTTCGGTCAGCACCACGGCGGGGTCGAGCTTCAGCCCCCGCATCCGGTCGGCCTCCATCTCCATCACCATTTCCAGCTTATCAGCGGCAATGCGCTGGAAATAGGCGGTGTAATCCCAGGAGGTGAAGGCATTGTCATCGCCGCCATGCGCCTCGACCGTGGCCGAGAACTGGCCGGCGGGCACTTTGTCGGTGCCCTTGAACATCAGATGTTCCAGAAAATGCGCGATGCCGGATTTGCCCGCAGGCTCATCGGCGGCGCCGGCGCGATACCAGATCATCTGGACGACGACCGGGGCACGGTGATCCTCGATCACCACCACATCAAGGCCGTTTTCCAGCCGGAAGGCCGAAACCGTCTCGGCCTGGGCGGCAAAGGCAGAAAATGCCGCAAGCAGCGGCAAAGCAGGCATGATCCTCGCAAAGCCGCGGGTTTTCCCCCTGGCTTTGCGGGCAAGTCGGGTCACAAGACGCATCCGTCCTCCGATGGGTTTCCGCTGTGTTCCGGGCGCTGCCCGGCTGGGGGCAGGTTGAACGGGCTCCTGGCGGCTGAGGATCGGGATACGGGTTAAGGACGCATCCCTGACATCAGAACAGCTGGAGGCCGCCGCGCTTCTTCTTCTGGCGTTCCTTTTCTTCCTTCTGCTTGTCATAGCCTTCCGGCGGAGCAGATGGGGTCAAAAGACCGCGAGAACGCCAGTATTCCAGTTCACGATACTGATTGAGCGACTGGTCTTTATAGGCGCGGTAATAGGTGTTGACGCTGAACATGCGCTCAAGAATGCGGCCCTTGTTGTCGCGGCGCCATTGCAGATCTTCCGAGGCCAGCTGGCTGCGGATATCGGCCTGGGTGCCATTGCGCGCGGCATGGGCATAAAGCGCGGCATCGGCGGCGGGGATGCCACCCGAGGCGCCGGGCTTGCCGCCAAGCGCCACCACAGCATCATCAAGCGGGCGCTGATCGGTGCGGTTGCCGCCGCCCGGCGTCGGCGCGGGCAGATCCCTGAGGCTTCCGGGCATTTCCAGCGCCTTCGGCGGCAGGACCGCGAATTCATCCGGCCCGTCTTTCGAACGCAGCCGCATCAGATCGGTTGAATCGCCCTTGTCGGCGGCACATCCGGACAGCACCAGCGCAATCGTCAGCGCGATCATGCCCTTGCCCGACCTTGCGCCCGATCTTGCCTGCATCCTGTTCCCCGGCATTCGTCTTTCCGTCTTATGCTGCCCTTCGGCCTTTGAAGTCTCTTAGCCTATGGGATTGGTCGCGTCACGGGGTCTTTCGGCCAGGGCGCCGGCCCGGCACCGTCAGAAATCCGGCTCAGCCCTTTTTTGCCCCCGATTTCCTGCCCGCAGCCGGCCTGCCGGTAAAGAGCACCAGGCCAAAGGCCCCGGCAAAGATTGCGATATCGGCGACGTTGAACGCATAGGGATTCTCGAATCCGCAGCAGGAGGTATTGAGGAAATCCGCCACCGCGCCGTACCAGATCCGGTCGATCACATTGCCAAGCGCACCACCGACCAGCAGACCGGCGGAAATCTGCGCAAGGGGGCCGGGGCGCGAGCGCCGCACCCAGATCCAGACCCAGACTGAGATCACCAGCGAGACCAGAACGATTCCCCACCGCACTGCCTCGGCATCCCCGGCAAAGAGGCCGAAATTGATGCCGCGATTCCAGGCCATACGGAAGACGAGGAACGGGGGCCAGACGTCGATCTCGCCCCGGTTGATCAGATCAAGGCCCTGGACCACCGCCAGTTTGGACGCCTGGTCGAGGCCGAAGGTGATGAGGGCGGAAAGCCAGGCTGCGCGCATGTCAGTGCCGGAAATGGCGCTGGCCGGTGAAGACCATGGCAAGGCCAAGCCGGTCTGCGGCTTCGATCACATCGGCATCTTTCATCGAGCCACCGGGCTGGATCACGGCTTTCACACCATTGCCCGCCAGAACTTCGATCCCGTCGGCAAAGGGGAAGAAGGCGTCCGAGGCGGCGACCGAACCAACCGCCGGGCTTTCGCTCAGCCCAAGGGCCCCGGCGATCTCGCCGGCTTTCCTCGCGCCGATCATGGTGCTGTCGACGCGGCTCATCTGGCCCGCGCCGATGCCGACCGTCGCCCCGTCTTTCACATAGACGATGGCGTTTGATTTGACATGTTTCGCGACTTTCCAGGCGAAGAACAGGTCTTCCAGCTCCTGGCCCGAAGGGGCGCGTTTCGTCACCACTTTCAGATCAGATAGCGTGATGGTGTCGACATCCGAATCCTGGACAAGGAAACCGCCCGCGACCTGGCGGAACGAGAGCGCACCTTGCGACGCATCCGGCAGCGCGCCGGTGGTCAGCAGGCGGAGGTTCTTTTTCGCCGCGAAAACCGCCTTCGCCGCATCGCTGGCCGAAGGCGCAATGACGACTTCGGTGAAGATCTTCACGATCTCTTCGGCGGTGGCGGCGTCCAGCTCCTGGTTCAGCGCGACAATGCCGCCGAAAGCCGAGGTGGTGTCGCAGCTATAGGCGCGCTGGTAAGCTTCGAGCAGCGAAGAGCCTTTGCCGACGCCGCAGGGGTTCGCATGTTTGATAATGGCAACCGCCGGGCCCTGGCCCGCAAACTCTGCCACCAGCTCGAACGCGGCATCGGTGTCGTTGATATTATTGTAGCTGAGTTCCTTGCCCTGCCACTGTTTTGCGGTGGCCACGCCGGGCCTGTTCGATCCGTCCAGGTAGAAGGCCGCTTTCTGGTGCGGATTCTCGCCATAACGCAGGGTTTGTGCAAGTTTTCCGGCCATGGCGCGGTAACGCGGCGCGGGTTCCGCAATCGCCGCCGCCATCCAGGTCGACACGGCAGTGTCATAGGCCGCAGTGCGGGCATAAGCGGTCAGGGCGAGCCGCTGACGGAAGGCATAGCTCGTGCCGCCATTCTGTTCGATTTCTGCAATCACGCCGGCATAGTCTTCGGTATCGGTCACCACCGCGACAAAGGCGTGGTTCTTGGCCGCCGCCCGGATCATCGCCGGGCCGCCAATGTCGATATTCTCGACTGCGGTGGCATAATCGGCACCCTTCGCCACTGTCTCTTCAAACGGGTAGAGGTTCACGACCAGGATATCGATTGCGCCGATCCCGTGATCCTCCATCGCCGCGACATGATCTTTATTGTCGCGCAAAGCCAGCAGCCCGCCATGCACCATCGGATGCAGCGTCTTGACGCGACCATCCATCATCTCGGGGAAGCCGGTGATTTCGGCCACGTCTTTCACCGGCAGATCCGCCTCGCGCAGCGCCTTGGCTGTGCCGCCGGTCGAGAGCAGTTCAACCCCGTGGCCGTGCAGCGCGCGCGCGAACCCGATCAGCCCGGTCTTGTCCGATACCGACAAAAGGGCGCGGCGCGGGCGGACGGGTGTCGCAGGGGCGGCGGAGCGGGGCGCGGAAATCGACATGGGGCCTCTCTGACGGGGAATTCAGATGGGAACCGGGTCATCCCGGTCCAGATCGCGGATCGCGAGCGGAGTATCCTGGGCTTTCGCAAGCGTCCAGCCGATACGGTTGTCATAGTGCTGGGCAAAGCCCATCAACACGATCTGTTGTGCATGGCGCGGCGCAAGCCGGCCACGTTCGAGCCAGGCCGAGGGCTCCAGCGACAGATCGGCGCCGCTGTCATGACGGAAAACCCAGATCTCGCCAGAGCGCAGCTGCATCGACACCGCCGCCCCGCCCATATCCAGCGAGGCATCGACATCGGGATGCAGATGGAAGCGGATGGTGAAGGGCAGCCCCCCGAGTGGCGAGCGTTCGACCATCCGGTCGAACTGCGCGCGGGCTTCCGGTGTGGTCGAGGACAGAAGATCCGTGCCGCTCAGCCGCCGCCCGTCAGGCGAGAGATGCAGCTCGCGGGTGGCAATCAGCCCGTGACCCGCCTGCCAGCCATCATGGCTGAGCCGGACGAAAGCGCCGTCAGACCCGGCGAAATGCAGGTCCGATACATGGGCGCTCTCGCTCAGATGGCTGGTCGAGGCGCCAAAGCGGGATGAGGAAAACCCGGTCAGTGACAGGGCCGAATGCGACTGCGTCGCCCGTGCCGCGAGCCGCCATTCCGGCCCGGCGCTCTGACCCGGGCCGCAATTGACGATCAGCGGACGCCGACCGGAACTCAGCTCAAACGCGGCGGTCGAGGCATGTGCATGTAGCGCCGCAGCCCCGCCGGGCGGGTCCGCGACATCAAGAATGACGGTGGTGCGGGCGGCAGAGAGCCGTGCATAGCCCATCGCCAGAGTAACATGCCCCGCCGCTGGCAGCGCCCGTGAGGCGGCGAGTGCCTGGTCAAGCCGCCCCTCAGGCCCGGTGCCGCCGGAATGGAAGCGCGCCAGCCCGCCATCGGAATGGCGCAGCGCGCGCAGACAGGGCGCGACCCGGTCCAGGGTCGCCGAAAGCGCCGCCGGAACCGTGTGCCCCGTATCCGAGAGGCTTTGCACCGCCCAGCCGAGCAGGGTGAAAATCTCCAGCAATTCTTCTGGGTTGCGGCTGTTGATCGCGCCGCTGCGGTCGATGCGCTCGTCGCATTCCTTCGCCAGTGCGGTCAGCGCCTGGCCAAGTTTTGGCGCCTCTTCCTCCAGCGAGAGATGGGTGTAGATCAGGCCGGTCAGCGCCTCGATCCGGGCAAGGCCAGGCCGGGCCGACGCCGCGCGGCGCGCCAGAAACCCCGCCTGCCGCGCCAGAGAGGCGAAGAATCGGGCGCGGTCTGAAGGGGCTTCGCCCTCGAGCAGGAAGTCGGAATGATGGATCCAGCGGATCAGCCGCCTGCCGGTCAGCGCCGGGGTCCAGCCCGGTCGGGTGCCATCGCCGAATCGCCGGATCCAGCTCCAGGTCCAGGCACGGGCCCGGTCGCGCGCCCGCGATGTGCCAAGTGCGGCCAGATCATCAAGCCAGGTGAAGCCATGCGCCTCATCGGTAAAGGCGGGGTCGGGCGCGGTCAGATCCCAGATCTCGGCTTCGGCAGTTGCGTCCCCGGTCTCGACCAGATGGCCGGCAAGCACGATATTCCCGGCCATGATCTGCTTGCCGCGCGCATAAAGCCCGATGGAGCGCGGCTCGGGGCGCAGCGAAAAGCCTTCGGCCGGTTTGGCATGGCGCGCGGCCCAGGCGGCATAGCGATTTGCCAGCCGCTCACGCCGGCCCGGCGCCTCGAAGCCCATCTCACTGACGCGGTCACTGGCGCGTGTCACCCGGTTCTGCCCTTCCTGCCATACGCCCTCCGATTGTCCCCCGGAGGCGGCGTGGAGAATAGCCACAGCCTGACGGAATGTCACCGGACTGTCGGCGGGCGGGCGCGTGAAACTGCCGGCATCACGCGGCGAGGTGGCGGGCAGGGGCCGGTATTCGCATCGTTTTCAGGCTGGAAACGCAGCTTTTTCTGCCCCGCTGTGGTAACTGCGAAGAATTAAGGGCAAAATCATCCGGTGATCCTTCTGTGGCAGCCAGGGAACAAGCTGTGAAAAAGCCGATTCTTCTGCTGGCGGGCGCCATTCTGGCCTGCGTCGTTCTTCTGGGTGCGGTGCTGAGCCTGCCATTGGTGCTGCCCGGCGCGGCGCTGGGGCGCGAATTGTCGCAGGAGGAATTTGCCGCCCGTTATGAGGTTCCGCTGCCACCCCCGGCCGGGCCGGTTGCGGTCTACCATCTGGGTCATTCGCTGACCGGGCGCGATATGCCGGCGATTCTCGCGGGCTTCGCCGGGCATGACTGGAACAGCCAGCTCGGCTGGGGGGCAAGCCTGAACGCGCATCGCAAGGGCGAAGTCGCGGGAATGGCAGAGGAAAACGCGACACCCGCCTTTCGTCCGGTGGGGGAGGCCTTGGCCAGCGGTGACTATCCGGTGGTGGTGCTGACCGAGATGGTGGCGCTGGAAGATGCGATCCGCTGGCATGATGCGCCGGGCGCGCTGGCCTTCTGGGCGGCTGAGATCCGCAAGGCGCGCCCCGATGCGCGGGTCTATCTTTACGAGACCTGGCATTCGCTGAACGATACCTCGAATGACCCCGGCGACTGGCTGGGGCGGATCGGCCAGGACCTGCCCGCCTTGTGGGAGGGCGCGCTGCTCCGCCCGGCCATGGCGGCGGAGGGCGTCGGCACGATCCATGTCATCCCCGGCGGCCAGGTGATGGCAGCGGCGGTGCGCGCGGCTGAGGCGGGCGAGCTGCCCGGGCTTCGCGGTGTCGAGGATTTCCTGAGCGATGACATCCATTTCAACGATACCGGCGCCTGGCTGATGGCAGTGACGCATTATGCAGTAATCTATGGCCGCTCGCCGCTGGGGTTGCCCGCAGACGTCGCCCGCGCCGATGGTGGCCGCATCAATATTGATCCGGTGGCGGCAAGGCGGATGCAGGAAATCGCCTGGGATGTCGTGACCGCCTATCCGCCAAGCGGTGTCGTGCAAAGGTCGGTGCCGTGAGGGTGGCGCTGACCCGCCGGGCTTTTGGCAAAACCGTTGCGGGTGCGATGGCTGTGCCGCTGCTGCCCGGCGCCGCCTGGGCAGAGGCGAGGGCGCAGCGCCTCGGCATGGGGCTATTGGGCGGGCGCGACTGGTCGCCGGAGCAGCCCTTCCTTGATGTGATGAAATCGGCGCGTGACTGGATCGGGCATCTGCCGGGGCAATGGGGCGGCCTGGACCATGACGCGCTGGCAGCGGCGGGCGTGCTGGGCGATCACGGCTGGCCGAAGCATATCCCGGAGGGGCTCGACGCCATCGGCACCGTGCTTTTGACCGATATGCCTTCTGATGCGCGCGATCTGGCCGGCCGCTATCTGGTGACTTGGAGCGGCACCGGTGATGTCGCGGTTGGCGGTCTGGCGCGCAATCCGCGCCGGGATGGCCGCCGGATCAGCTTTGATTATACGCCCGGGCCGGGTCTTGTCGATCTGCGGATCACCGCCAGCGATCCCGCCGATCCGATCCGTGAGATCCGCGTCCTGCGCGAAGACCGTGAGGCGCTCATGGCGGCGGGCGAGGTCTTCAATCCCGATTTCCTCGCGCGCCTTAAAGGCATCGGGCTTTTGCGGTTCATGGACTGGCTGCAGACCAACGATTCGCCGCTGATCACGCCCGAAGACCGACCCCGGCCCGGGGATTACACCTGGACGCGGCGCGGCGTGCCGGTTGAGGTCGTGGTGGAGCTTGCGAACCGGCTGGGGGCCGATCCCTGGATCACGCTGCCGCATATGGCGTCAGACGCGCTGGTGGCCGAGATGGCGCAGATTGTGGCGACAGGTCTGGCGCCGGGCCGCGTGGCATGGGTGGAATATTCCAACGAGGTCTGGAACTGGCAGTTTTCCCAGGCCGTCTGGGCGGATCAGCAGGCCAGGGCCCGCTGGGGCGGGGATGGCGGCTGGCTCGCCTTTTACGCGCTGCGCGCGGCCGAGGTCATGGCGATCTGGGCGGAGGAAATCGCCGATCCGGCGCGGCTGGTGCGGGTCCTGTCGACCCAGACCGGCTGGCTGGGGCTGGAAGAGCATCTCCTTGCGCCAAAGCAGGTGACGGATGAGGGACGGCCCGCACCTGTGACCAGCTTTGATGCCTGGGCGGTAACCGGCTATTTCTCGGGCGCGCTGGGCCATGAGGATCGGCTGCCGATGATCCGCGCCTGGCTTGGCGAGAGCAAGGCGGCTGCAAAGGATCAAGCCGCGGGGCTGGGGCTTGAGGGCCGGTCGCTGGAGGCCTGGGGTGAGAAATACGGGCTCGATCAGGCAATCGGGCGCGCCGTTGCGGAATTGCGCGATGGTTCTGTCTCGGGGAAGCCCGATGATACCCTGGCGCATCTGACCGGAGTGATCTGGCCCTATCAGGCTGAAATTGCAAAAAAACACGGGCTGCGGCTGGTGATGTATGAGGGCGGCACCCATGTGACCGGGATCGGCCCGGTCGCCGATGACGCCGAGGTCACCGCGTTTTTCACCGCGCTGAACTATTCGGACGGAATGGGCGTGCTTTATGAGGACCTGCTCGCCTCCTGGGCGGAGCTGAGTGATGCGCCTTTCACCCATTACGGCTTTGTGGCGACCCCGGGGCGGCATGGCAGCTGGGGCGCGCTCAGGCATCTCTCGGATGACAATCCGCGCTGGCGGGCGCTGATGCGGGCCTGTGGCGCATGCTGAACCCGCCGCCTGCACTCAGCGTCATCATCCCGGCCTCGAATGAGGCGGCCTGGATCGGCCCCTGCCTCGCGGCGGTCTTTGCCTCAGATCCTGTGCCAGGCGGCGCTGAGGTGATCGTGGTTGCCAATGGCTGCCGCGACCGCACAGCCGAGATCGCCCGGGCAGTTCCGGTGCCGGCGGGGTGGGAGATGACCGTGCTTGATCTCGCCGAGGGCTCGAAACCCGGCGCACTGAATGCGGGCGGGGCGGTGGCGCGGGGCCGCGTTCTCGCCTGGCTTGATGCCGATTGCCTGGTGTCGCCGGGGGTGATGGCGGGGCTGGTGGCGGCGCTGGCCGGCCCTCGCGCGCTTTATGCCGGGGCCACGCCGCAGATCCCGCGGGCGAAATCCTGGTTTACCCGCGCCTATGCGCGGTTCTGGCAGCAGCTGCCTTTCGCGCAAAGCACTGCGCCGGGCTACGGGCTTTACGCCACCAACCCGGAGGGCCGCGCGCGATGGGGCGAATTTCCCCGGCTGATCTCGGATGACACTTTCGTGCGGCTGCGTTTCGAACCTGAGGAGCGGGTGCAGATCGCCGCGCCCTATGCCTGGCCGATGGTCGAAGGCTTTGCTGCCCTGGTCAGGGTGCGCCGCCGTCAGGATCTTGGCGTGCGTGAGCTTGCCGCGACCTTTCCCGGCATTCTGGAACGCGAGGGCAAGGCCTCCTTAGGCGCGGGCGGGCTGATACGACTTGCGGCGCGCGATCCGCTGGGCTTCGCGGCCTATGCGGCGGTTGCTCTGGCGGTGCGGCGCAGGCAGGGCGGGGCGGAATTCACCCGTGGTCGCTGACCGGATCCGGCCCTTCCGCCGGCAGACGCATCGCGGCGCGGAAATGGCGGGCGAGCTTTCCGGCCTCGATATTGATGTCATGGCGGGCAAAGACATCGGCCCGCGCCTCGCGCCCCATCCGGGCCAGAACCCCGACCGGCACAGCGGCAAAGCCGCGCATCGCATCTGCCAGCGCATCGGCATCGCCTGCGGGCACCAGCCAGCCGGTGCCGGGCGTGACCAGTTCCGGAATGCCGGCAATGGCGCTGGCAATCGCGGGGCGCCCGGCGGCGAAAGCCTCCATCAGCACCATCGGCAGGCCCTCGGCGAAAGAGGGCAACACCAGCGCATGGGCGCGCGCGAGTTCATCGCGGACCCCGGCCTCATCCAGCCAGCCGGTCAGGGTGATGCGATCCTCAAGCCCCGCCGCGCGGATCTGCGATTCGATCATCGGGCGCAGCTCGCCCTCGCCGATCAGGGTCAGGCGCAGATCGGGCAGATCGGTCTTCACCTGCGCCATTGCCTCGATCAGCAGCGGAAAGCCCTTTTGTTCCGACATGCGGCCGATGGCCACAAGCCGGCGCGGTCCGGTATCGCGCATCGGCGCGGGCTCGGGGAAGCGCCAGGTCTCGATGCCGCAATGCACGACCTCGATCGTTGGCCAGTCCTGCACGCCGGCCCAGCGGCAGAGCTGCGCGCGCCCGAAGGAGGAAATCGCCACCGAGAAATCGGCGCGCGCGGTTTTCTCACCGAGATTATGGGCGCGGGGGGCGTCGAATTCTTCGGGCCCATGCGTGGTGAAGGAGAAACCCAGACCGCCGATTTCCGCCGCCAGCATGGCGACCGTGGTGGAATTGGTGCCGAAATGCGCGTGGATATGCGGCAGACGGGCCAGATGGCAGCGCCGTGCGACCTCGGCCCCTTCGATCCAGTAGACCAGGTGACGCAGCCTGCCGCCGGTTCCGGGCGCGCCGCCGGCACCATTGACGCCGCATTTCAGCGCCAGTCTGAGGCTGCGCCAGGCCGCGCCCGGACGGCGCAGGGCGAAGGGCAGGGCGCTGCGGATCAGGCGCAACAGCCCGTGTTCCAGCAGATGTTCGGTGCGGCTGTCTTCGGCGATATCGGCGGCCTCGACCAGACCCGCCCGTTCCGAGCGCATGGCGAAACGATGCACCTGCCAGCCCATCCGCTCCAGCGCGTGAATCTCGCGGCGGATGAAGGTCTGCGAGGGCAGCGGATAGCTGTTGACCAGATAGGCGAGTTTCATGATCCGAATTCATGGCAGCGGCAGCAAAGGCCAGGATCGGGTGCGGCCGTGCCGCTTGCAAGCGTAAAGCGCCCGGGCCAAAGGGAAGGTGGCAAAGCGTTGCACAGGGGCACTGATGGCGACCCTGCCGACGGTGTGACCGACCGGATGACCGAGCGGGGCAGGGCAGAAAAGGGCAGATCATGGAACTGACCGGAGGCAAGAGCCTTTTCCGGCGAGCGCTTGGCGGCGGGGCCTTTGTCGCGGGGTCTTACGTTTTCGCGCAATTCGCCCGGCTGTTGTCGAACCTGGTTCTGACGCGGCTTTTATATCCCGAGGCCTTCGGGGTCATGGCGCTGGTCATGGTTGTGCTGGTCGGCCTGCAGATGTTTTCCGATGTCGGCATCGGCCCGGCCATTTCGCGTTCTGCGCGCGGCGATGACCCGGATTTCCTGAACACCGCCTGGACGCTGAATGTGTTTCGCGGCGCGGGGCTCTGGGTGCTGACCTGCCTTGTCGCCTGGCCCGCCGCCTGGTTTTACGGCGTGCCGGAGCTTGCGCTTATGGTGCCGGTCGCGGGGCTGACGCTGCTGATCGGCGGCTTCAACCCGACGCGGATCGACACGGCAAACCGACATCTGCTTCTGGTGCGGGTGACGCTTCTTGATCTCGCCGCGCAGATCGGCGGCATCGTGGTGATGGTGGTTTTCGCCTGGATCACCGGCTCGATTTGGGCGCTGGTGGTGGGGGCGGTGGCGCAGGTGCTGCTGAAACTGTGCCTCACTTCGGTCTTCCTGCCCGGGCCCGCCAACCGTTTCCGCTGGGAGCCCGATGCCGCGCGCGAACTGGTGCATTTGGGGAAATGGATCCTTGCCTCGACGGCCGCCGGCTTCCTGCTGACCCAGGGCGATAAGGCGGTGCTGGGATCCTGGCTCAGCATGGCCGATCTCGGGCACTATAATATCGGCTTTTTCCTCGCCTCCTTCCCGGTGCTGCTGGCGGGGCTGGTGGTGACGCGGATCATGATCCCGATCTACCGCGAGCTGGGCCCCCATGCCGATCCGGCGGGCGCGCGCAAACTGCGTCATTTGCGCTTTGGCCTGACGATCCCGATGCTTTTGGTGATGGGCGCCATGGCGGCGGGCGGCGACCTGATCGCGGGCGTTTTATACGATGCGCGCTACCAGGATGTGGGCGTGATCATCGCGGCGGTGGCGATGGCGCAGATGCCGATGCTGATCGGGCTGACCTATGACCAGGCAGCGCTGGCGGCCGGAGACGGGCGGGGCTTTTTCTTCGTCCAGGCGATAAGGGCGGCGTTGCAGACCACGGCGCTGATCATCGGCGCAGGCTGGGGCGGGCTTGGCGGTGCCCTTCTGGGCCAGGGGCTGGCGCTGGCGCTGGCACATCCGTTTCTGATCCGGCTGGCGCGGCGTCACAAGGCCTGGGATCCGCGCCATGATCTGACGGCCGCCGCGCTGGCTCTGGTGCTGATAATTACACTTTGCTGGTCCGGGCGTGACGAATTGCTGACATTATTTGGATAGATATGACGGATGCGGGCTTTTCCGCGCCCCGAAAGCTGCGGCACTTGTGACAGGCGGCGCGGGGCTTATGAAGGGGCAATGCCCGTTGATGACGACGCCCGATTGCGACCCGGACCTGATTGCGACCCGACCCGATTGCGACCCCTGAGGAAGACCAGCCAGATGCAGACCGAAGCCACCGCCCTTCCCGAAGTCCTCCTGCTGACGCCGCGCCGTTTTGGCGATGCGCGGGGCTGGTTCACCGAGACATTCAATGCGCTTCGGATGAAAGAGGCCGGGATCGATATTGACTGGGTGCAGGACAACCATTCCTTTTCCGCCGCCAAAGGCACTTTGCGCGGGCTGCATTACCAGTCCTCCCCCCATGCCCAGGACAAGCTGGTGCGCTGCACCCGCGGCGCGATCCTTGATGTGGCGGTGGATTTCCGCGAAGGCTCGCCCCGCTTTGGCCAATGGGTTGCCGAAGAGCTGTCGGCGGAAAACGGGCGCCAGCTCCTGATCCCGCAGGGCTTTTTGCATGGCTTTGTCACCCTGACCCCGGATGTCGAGGTGCAATATAAATGTTCCGATTTCTACGCGCCCGACTGCGACGGCGCCGTCCGCTGGGATGATCCGGAGATCGGGATTGACTGGGGCCTCGACGGCGCGCCGCCGGTTTTGTCAGACAAAGACCAGGCCGCGCCGCTGTTGAAAGATGCGGGCCGCCCCTTCCGCTATGAGGTGAAAGCATGAAGCTTCTCGTGACCGGAGGCGCGGGGTTCATCGGATCCGCCGTGGTGCGGCTGGCGGTCTCGCGCGGGCACAGCATCGTGAATGTCGATGCGCTGACCTATGCGGCCTGCCTGGAAAATGTCGCCTCGGTCGGCAACAGCCCGCTTTATGCCTTTGAACAGGCCGATATAAGGGACCGGGCGGCGCTTGACCGGATTTTCGACGCGCATCAGCCCGATGCGGTGATGCATCTGGCGGCGGAAAGCCATGTTGACCGCTCGATCGACGGGCCGGGGGATTTCGTCGAAACGAATATCACCGGCACCTATAACATGCTCGAGGCCGCGCGGGCCTGGTGGACGCGCGCCGGCAAGCCTGCGTCTTTCCGGTTTCACCATATTTCGACCGATGAAGTCTTCGGCTCGCTGCCGCGCGATCCTGCGGTGAAATTCACCGAAGAGACCGCCTATGATCCGCGCTCGCCCTATTCGGCATCGAAAGCGGCCTCGGATCATCTGGTGCGCGCCTGGGCCGAGACTTACGGCCTGCCGGTGGTACTGACCAATTGCTCGAACAATTACGGCCCGTTCCATTTCCCGGAAAAGCTGATCCCGGTGATCATCCTGAACGCTTTGGCCGGCAAACCGCTGCCGATCTATGGCGATGGCTCGAATATCCGCGACTGGCTCTATGTCGAGGATCACGCCGATGCGCTGCTGCTGGTTGTCGAGAAAGGCCAGCTGAACCGCAGCTATAATATCGGCGGCGAGAATGAGCGCACCAATCTGGAACTGGTGCAGACGCTTTGCGCCATCCTTGACCGCAAACGCCCGAAAGGGGCGGGGTCTTACAGCGATCAGATCACTTTCGTGACCGATCGCCCCGGCCATGATGCGCGTTATGCCATTGATCCCTCCCGCATTCGCGAGGAACTTGGCTGGCGGCCCTCGGTCACCGTCGAAGAGGGGCTGGAGCGCACCGTCGACTGGTATCTCGCCAATGAGGCCTGGTGGCAGCCGCTGCTGGCGCGGCAGGGCGTGGGCGAGCGGCTGGGGGTTAAGGCATGAAGCTGCTCGTTTTCGGAAAAACCGGCCAGGTCGCGACGGAATTGCAGCGCCGCCTGCCGGCGGGGGTTCAGGCGGTGTTCCTGGGCCGCGATCACGCGGATCTCGCGGATCCGGCCTCTTGCGCGGCCGCGATTGCCGACGGGCGGACCGAGGCGGTGATCAATGCCGCGGCCTGGACCGCGGTCGACAAGGCCGAAAGCGAGGAGGCGCTGGCGAGCGTGGTCAATGGGGACGCGCCCACCGCAATGGCCGAAGCCTGCGCGAAAGCGCAGATCCCCTTTCTGCATATCTCGACCGATTACGTCTTTTCGGGCCAGGGTGACCGTCCCTTCCGCCCCGAAGATCCGGTCGCACCGCTCGGCGCCTATGGTCGCTCAAAGCTGAAAGGTGAGGAGGGCGTGCGCGCCGCCGGCGGCCAGCATCTGATCCTGCGCACCTCCTGGGTGTTCTCGGCCCATGGTGCGAATTTCGTGAAGACCATGCTGCGGCTGGGCCGTGAGCGTGACCTGCTGAAGGTCGTGGCCGATCAGCATGGCGGCCCGACCCCTGCGGCAGCGATTGCTGATGCGCTTTTGACGGCAGCTTTGGCGATGAAGGCGGGTGCCCCGGGCGGCACGCATCATTTTTCCGGCATGCCAGATGCGAGCTGGGCGGATTTCGCACGCGAGATCATGACCCGTGCCGGTCTGTCCTGCCGCATCGAAGGCATCCCGACCCGCGATTACCCGACCCCGGCGCAGCGGCCGCTGAATTCGCGGCTGGACTGTTCGGCGCTGGAGGCGGCATTCGGCATCCCGCGCCCCGACTGGCGGGCCGGGCTTGATGAGGTTCTGAAGGAGCTGGCAGTATGACACAGGCCGTGAAACGCAAGGGTATCATTCTGGCGGGCGGTTCGGGCACGCGGCTCTATCCGATCACCATGGGCGTCTCAAAGCAGCTGCTGCCGCTTTATGACAAGCCGATGATCTATTATCCGCTCTCGGTGCTGATGCTGGGCGGCATCCGTGAGATCGCGATCATCACCACGCCGGAGGACCAGACGCAGTTCCAGCGGCTGATGGGCGATGGCAGTCAATGGGGGCTGTCGCTGACCTGGATCACCCAGCCTTCGCCCGATGGCCTGGCTCAGGCCTATCTGCTGGCCGAAGACTTCCTCGGTGGCGCGCCTTCGGCGATGGTGCTGGGTGACAATATCTTTTTCGGCCACGGCCTGCCGGAAGTGCTGGCGGCGGCATCTGCGCGCGAGGCCGGCGGTACGGTGTTCGGCTATCACGTCTCTGACCCGGAACGCTACGGCGTGGTGGATTTCGACCGCGACGGCAATGTGCGGGCGATCATCGAAAAACCGGCCAATCCGCCGTCGAATTTCGCGGTGACCGGGCTGTATTTCCTCGACGGTCGGGCATCGGAACTTGCGGCGCGGGTGAAGCCATCCGCGCGCGGCGAGCTGGAGATTGCGGATCTGCTGGAGATCTACCGGGCCGAGGGCACGCTACGGGTCGAGCGGATGGGGCGCGGCTATGCCTGGCTTGACACCGGCACCCATGGCAGCCTGCTCGATGCGGGGAATTTCGTGCGCACGCTGACGCTGCGGCAGGGTCTGCAAGTGGGCTCGCCCGATGAAATCGCCTTCCGCCAGGGCTGGATCGACGCGGCGCAACTGGCCGCGCGGGCCAAACTCTTCGGCAAGAACGATTATGGCCGCTATCTGTCAGAGCTGCCCGCCGACTGAAGTCCCCCTCCGATTAAGGTCCCGGGCAGCCGATCGGCCGGTCCTGTGTTTTTTCTGCGCAACATTAGGTCATTGTTAACCTGTTGCGCGGCAATCCTTGTAAAACCCCTGACACTGCGCTGTTCTGGGGGACAATAACCGCGGCCCCAGGTCGGGACATGCCGCGTTGCAGGAAATGTAAGCAGCGGGGACATATGATAGCAGGATATCTCTCGGTCTCGGTTCTGGTTTCTGGCCTCGCGCTCGGCCTGTCGGTCCTGGCGGGACACCCGCCTCTGGCCTGGCTGCTCTTCTATGCCGGGGCAGGGGCTACCTCTCTGATGGCGCTGGTTTTTTTACGTGCAGGCCGCTGGGAGGAAGAACCGGACGCCAGCGGCGCCTGACAAATCGCGCGGGGATCCGATCCGTCTGCTGCCACAGGGATAACGGCCAGATCTTGCGGATTGTAGTAGAATACGAAACAATATTTCGGGAGTTTTCGCGCGCCTTGCTGAATGCCTGCAAGCATTGCGGTGGCAGGCGGGCCCGAATCGCGCCGCGCTGCGCCTGGGTCTTTGTGTCCTTCGCGGGGCCATTCCGGGCCAGATCATGGCATTTTCGGCCCGAAGCCAGGAGCTGATCCCCTGGATCTGGCAAAAATTCTTTGAATTGCGTCGGAATTGTGGTGAACGCATGGCGATCATGCTTTTCGCGCCCCTTCCGCATCGGGTAAAATGGTCCTTGGGGGCATTCTGACCGGGTGCTGAAGATGTGGTTTGAAGTTCTGCCAAATTTTGATGTGGCGACGGTGAAAATCGTCACCCGGGGGTTCTGTGCTGTGCCTCGTTTGCCAAATTTGTTGATCGAACGCTGACAATGTCAATCATTTCAGCAAAAACCGCCGGGGCAGCGGGCGCGGCGCCATTGTTGCGGAAAGTTTCTGACAAAGGCGAGCCGGTGTTGAACCTGCCCGCCCGTGGCGGCGTCTATCGCCGCGCTTTCAAACGGGCGCTGGATCTGTTCGCCATTCTGGCGGCGGTGCCGATTATTGTGCCGGTGATTGTCGTGCTGGCGATCCTTGTGGCGCGCGATGGCGGCAGCCCCTTCTACAGCCAGATGCGGATCGGCAAAGGCGGGCGTTCGTTCCGGATGTGGAAGCTGCGCTCGATGGTGGTCGATGCGGATGAGCGGCTGGAGGCCTGGCTTGCGGTCAATCCTGCGGCGCGCGCAGAATGGGACAGCACCCAAAAGCTGCGCAACGACCCGCGCGTCACCCGGTTCGGCCATTTCCTGCGTCGCTCGTCGCTGGATGAACTGCCGCAGCTCTGGAATGTCTTCATCGGCAATATGAGCCTTGTCGGCCCAAGGCCGATGATGCTGAACCAGCGCGAGCTCTATCCCGGCACCGCCTATTATGCGCTGCGCCCGGGGGTGACCGGCTACTGGCAGACCGCCGGCCGCAACCGCACGACCTTTGAGGCGCGGGCGGAATATGATGCGGTCTATGAGGAACAGCTTTCGCTGGTGACTGACCTTGGCATTCTGGCGCGGACTGTGAGCGTGGTTCTGCGCGGCACCGGCTGCTGACACACGGATGCCTTTTTACGGGGCGTTCGCCCCGTAAAAAATCGCCTGCTGCCGGTCGCGTGAACCGCAGGTGCAGCTGCCTCAGATTAAGACCATAGCGCGGTCAATCTCATGGGGCCGGAACAGACCGGTTCTGAAGGCCGAAGCTGCAAGTTCGGTGGACCTCCCGGACAAGTGGCATTTCCATGGTCGGCGTCCTGACATTGACGCTCCGGAGCCTGGTCAGGGCTATGCCGAGAGGCGAAGGAGATGTCCGGTTCTGTGCCGCGAGGTGCAAAAGCGCGGCCAGCCGCGTGGCCGGCTCGCGCTGCGCTCAGATATATCTGCGACCCAAACCCCCCGCGACACAAAGCGCCGGTGTAACCGGCGGGGCGGAGTTGCCTTGTCGTCGTTGCAGGTCGTCCTCACCCGGATGCGCTGGCCCGCTTGTGATGGCCGCTAGGGTGGATGTCCGGCAAGGCAATGATCGGGCGCAGACCGAGTTCGCGTTCCATCTGCGCCGACGTGCGGATCACCGGCCTCAGCAGGTCCAGCAGGAAGGCAAGGATCAGCCCGCCGAGCAGCCCCGCAATCGCCCCCGCCGCCACGAACATCTTGCGGCGGGGGCCATCGGGATGTTCGGGCGTGATGGCGCGGTCGAGAATGCCGAAACGTTCGCCCTGCTGGCGTTCGGCCAGCCGCACCTGAGAATCGGCTTCGGCCAGCGCATCCGAGGCCTGGTCGAAATTGCGCTGGATCTGACCAAGGTCCCGCTCGAGATCCGCGAGACCGCGCTCCGCCACCGCAACGCCCGTGAGCCCGGCTTCGATGCCGGCGGCGCGGGTTTTCAGCGCCGCTTGCTGCCCCGCGATCAGCGTGGTCTGGTCATCCAGTTCGCGCAGCCGCTGCCGGTCGGTCGGGCGCAGCGTCTCGCGCGCCGAGATGCGGCGGCGCTCCTCATCGACCAGCAGCAGATCGCGGTCGAGCCCGCGCAGATCGGTCTCGATGGTGGTCAGTTCTTCGCGCCGCGTCGCCGATACCGGCGGCAGCATTTCGGCATTTGCATTGCGCCAGGAGATGATCTTCGCCTCCTGCGCCTGGATCTCGGTGTTCAGAACCGCCAGCCGGTCGGAATGGAAGGTGTAGCTTTCGCGTGCCCGCGCCAGCTGGCCCGAAGCAGAGAGATCCACCACGCTTTGCGCCAGATCATTGGCGATCCGCGCCGCATTATCGGCATCGCCGAAGGTCGTGCTGATCACCACCGCCGAGACCTGGGTCGGCTGGCCATAGGCGGGGTCGCCCGAAACCTCGACCGTGTCAAAGCGGATCGCCGCGCGCAGGGCGGTCACTTTCGCCTCGGTCGACATCGCGGGCAGGTCGCTGAACAGCCCGTGCCGTTCAATGATCGCGACCAGGTTCTGCCGCGTCGTCAGCCGGTGTTGCAGCGATTGCACCAGCTGCGCCGAGCCGGAGGCCTGAGCGGCCTCGGCCGGCTGTCCTGCGACCGGCACCCGGACCTGAGCGGTCTGGATTTCGATCGAGGCCCAGGCGGTATAATTGTCGGGGCGGCCCTTGGCG
Organism: Paracoccus sp. IB05; assembly: GCF_016405985.1. Classification (GTDB taxonomy): domain Bacteria; phylum Pseudomonadota; class Alphaproteobacteria; order Rhodobacterales; family Rhodobacteraceae; genus Pseudogemmobacter. The sequence continues at coordinate 36,121 of NZ_JAEFCF010000024.1, read as the reverse complement.
TAAAGCGCGGCCAGCACGACCGCGATCAGCGCGCAAAGCGCGATCATCCAGCCGCGCCGCAGCAGAAAGCCCAGAAGATCTTCGATATTGCGCAGATGTCCCATTGTGATCGTTCCTCAGCCGCGCCCGAACCAGCGGCTGATTGCGCCCCCGAACAGGCGGTCGGCAAGGCCCTGGCCCGCCAGCAGCCCGCGATCCTGTGCCCGGTTCAGCACCACCGCGAGCAGCGGCACGCGGCCCTCGAACATCCGTTCGCAGGCGGTGATATCGGCGGCGGTGGTACGGGTGCCATCCACCACCAGAAGCACCGCATCGACCTGGCCGCTCAGCGCAATCATATCGTCATATTCCAGCGCAGGCGGCGTATCGAAAAGCTGGATATCGGGCTGCAGCAAATCGCTTGCCGATTGCAGCGCGGCGGTGGTCTGCGGATCCTGCAGCGTCTCGGCCGGGCGGGCGACAGGCTCGCTGTTCAGCGCCAGCGCAAGGTTCGGGCCGATGCGGCGGAACTGGCCCTCAAGCGGCTGCTCGCCCTGGAGGAATTCCTGCAGCTGGGGCGACGGGGTTTGTGCAAACAGGCTTGCGAGGCGCGGCTGGCGCAGATCGAGATCCATCAGCACCGTCCGGCACGAGGGCAGCCGGCCCAGCGACAGCGCGAGATTGGCGGCGACATAGCTCTTGCCACAGCCGGCGCGCGGCGAGGTGATGGCGAGCCGGCTCATGCCTTCCTTGGTCATCGCCTGGGCGATGCGGGTGCGCAGCATGTCGAAATAGCGGGTGATCTGGTGATGTTCCGGTTTCAGGAACAAACCGTTTCTGATCAGCCGGGCGGCATCGACATGGATTTCTCCGATTGATTCCCAGACTTTCGACGGGTTCGGGCTGGCAAAGACTGCGGGCGAGATAGAGATCTCGCGCCCGGTGCGCTGGTCAAGCGCGATGGGCAGATTGATGCGCGGATGGCCGGGTTTGAACAGGGAGACAGCAGTGCCACGCGCGGCGGCCCCGGCTTTGCGATCCTGGTTGTCATCTTCTGCGCCCATCAGGGGAAATCCCATATCCAGGGGTTTTGAACCGAAAGGGCCATGTATATTGTGGCGGCTCATTTGTAATCCGGTTCCGACAGAAGGGCGGCAGCAAGACTGCGACCCGGAATTAATATCCCCTGCCGGATGGCAGGCGCGATGCCGGTCCCAGTTGCGAGATCTCCTCCGGGGCCGGTCTGGCCTGAAGGATGCAGCCTGGGGTCCGGGCCCCCGCCCAGAAGAGCATTCCTAACAGATGGAGGGTAAAAATGAAACCCCGGCGCGGGGGAAATGGCCGTGATCTCAGCCACTTTACCGGCCGCGCGGCGGCGCAGCGGGGACGCCGTTGCCGCTCGGGCCGGGGCAGGTGCGGTCGCGGTCTCTGCACAGGGCTTTGACTCTGAAACCGGGCGGGCTTAGGCGTGATGGCCATGACAGCCGATGCTCCTCATATCCCCGCGCGACGGGATCCGTCTGCCCGGCCCGGGCCGGTCGTTGATGCCGTGGTGATCGGCCGCAATGAGGGGGGCCGGCTTGCCGCCTGTCTTGCTTCGCTCAAAGGCCAGGTGCGGCGGCTGGTCTATGTCGACAGCGGCTCGACCGATGGTTCGCAGGCGCTGGCGCGGGGGGCGGGGGCGATTGTGGTCGGGCTTGACCTTTCGCGCCCCTTCACAGCGGCGCGGGCGCGCAATGCCGGTGTGCTTGCTCTGGTTGTAGAGGGCGCAGAGCCCGATTACGTCCAGTTCGTCGATGGCGATTGCGAGGTGGTGCCGGGGTGGGTGGCACGCGGGCTGCAGGGCTTTCGCGACCATCCCGGGGCTGTGGTGATCTGTGGCCGCAGACGCGAGCGGCACCCGGAGACCTCGGTCTATAACCGGCTCTGTGACCGCGAATGGAACACGCCTGTCGGCGAGGCGCTGGCCTGCGGCGGGGATGCACTGATGCGGCTGCGGGATTTCCAGTCGGTGCGCGGCTTCCGCGAGGATCTGATCGCGGGCGAAGAGCCGGAGCTGTGCCAGCGGCTGCGCCGGGCGGGCGGGCATATCTGGCGGATCGAGGCCGGGATGACCCTGCATGACGCGGCGATGACGCAGGTGTCGCAATGGTGGCGGCGCACAAAACGGGCCGGTTACGCCTTTGCCGAAGGCGCGGCCCTGCATGGGCGCGGGCCCGACCGCCACTGGCGGCGCGAGACGGCGCGCGCACTTTTCTGGGGCGCGATACTGCCGCTTGTGGTGGGTCTTGCCGGGCTGATCCACCCGGCATTCTGGCTCATGGCGCTGATCTGGCCCTTGCAGATGCTCCGGCTGGCCTGGGCCTGGCGCCGCGAGGGGCGCCTCGGTGCCGAAGCCGCCATTTTCACCGTATTGGGCAAGTTTCCCGAGGCTCTGGGCGTGATTGGCTATCTGCGCGACCTTGCGCGCGGTCGCAAACGCGGGCTGATCGAATATAAGTAGCTATTGCGCGCGCAGCCGCCAGGCTTTCCTGACCTCGCCCGGCAGGATCGCGAAACAGGCGGCATAGCGCGGCACCAGCCGGCGCGGCGAAGACAGGGCCCGCCAGGCCCATTCCATCGCGATCTTCCGTACCCATTCCGGCGCGCGGGCCTGATCGCCCGAGAGAAACTCCACCCCCGCACCAACCGAGGCAAAGCCCATCCGGGGCGCGAGACTGCGGCCAAGGGCGGCAAAGCGCTCCTGTTTGGGGGCGCCAAGCGCGATCAGGCACAGGCCGGGCCCAAGCGCGTTCAGGTCCTCCAGCGCCGCGCGGGCCGCCTGGCCTTCGGGGTCAAACCCCATCGGCGGTGCAATCAGCAGCCCTTTTTGATAACCGGGGATTTCCCGCGCGAGATGCGCGCTCGCGCCTTCCAGCGCGGCTTCGGTCGCGCCCAGCATCGAGACCGGCAGTCCGGCCTCGGCCGCCAGGCGGCACAGCGGCAGCACAAGGTCCGACCCCGGCATAAGATCGACCGGCTTTTTCGCGAGCCCTGACAGCCAGACGATCGGATTGCCATCGGCCACCACCATATCCTGGCGCGCATAGGCGCCAAGAAAGGCGGCGTCGCGGCGCAGCTTGACCAGGTGGTCGAGATTGATCGTGGCCAGCGCAAAGCCTTCGCCCCGGCGCATCAGATTTGCCACATCGCTCAGGAGCGCGGTGCGGCTGGCATGGGTCACCTCGATACGGGTGTCACGGATGGTAAACTGCAAGAGGCTGGTCCTGAAAAAGGCGGGCTCTGCGCAGTGTAACGCCCGCCCGGGCCAGAGGCGACAGATCTCTGACGGCAACTCTCTGTTTCCCGTTGCGCCGCAGCCCGGGCGGGCCTTGCGCCAGGGGCCGGCCTCGCCTCCGGGCGCCGCATATGCTAGGGTAGGGGCCGAAATCACCACCCCAGCCATGCCAGAGCAGAACGGATCCCGGCCGGATGTCATCGACGATCGCCCTGCTGGCGCTTTTGATCTGGCCCTTCGTGGTCTGGGTTTTCTACAACCGGATGGGGCCGGGCCGGGCGCTGATCTGGTCGGTTCTGGCCGGCTATATGTTTTTGCCAGAGCTGGCGAAGATCGACCTGCCGATGCTGCCGGACCCCGATAAACACATGCTGCCGGCACTGGCGGCGGCGGTGATCTCCTGGCTGATGCTGGGCAGGAGCCTGCCGGTTTTCACCGGCAATAGGATGGTCAGGGTTCTGGTCGCGGGTTTTCTGATCTCGCCCGTCTTTACCGCCCTTCTGAACACAGACCCGATTTTCCTTGGCCATGGCCGCGAGATCCAGGGCATGCGGATCTATGATTCCATCGCCATCACGGGCACCGAGGCGATGTATCTGCTCCCGCTGTTCCTTGCGCGGCGCGATCTGGCCACGCCTGAGGCGATGCGCGACCTTCTGATGGCGCTGACGATCGCGGCGCTGCTTTACACCGGGCCGATCCTGATCGAGACGGTGATGTCGCCGCAGCTGCATATCTGGGTCTATGGCTATTTCCAGCATGACATGTCCCAGGCGGTGCGGTTTGGCGGCTGGCGGCCCTTTGTCTTTATGCCGCATGGGCTTTGGGTGGCGTTTTTCGTGCTCTCCTGCCTGATTGCGGCGGGGATGCAGCTGCGGCTGGGCCCGGCGCCGGCGCGGGTCTGGCAGCTGCCGGTCTTCCTGCTGACCTGCGCGCTTCTGATTCTGTGCAAGAGCTTTGGCCCCATCGCCTATGCGCTGGCCGCCGCGCCGCTGGTCTTTCTTGCGACCCCGCGCCAGATCCTTGGGGTTGTCGGGCTGCTGGCGGTGGTGGTGATCCTCTATCCGCTTTTGCGCGGCGCCCATCTGGTGCCGGTTGACTATATTTCCAGCTTTGCCGGCGATCTGAGCGAGGACCGCGCCCAGAGCTTTGGCTATCGGCTGATGAATGAGGATCTGCTGCTGGCCCGCGCCGCCGAGCGCCCCCTTTTTGGCTGGGGCGGCTATGGGCGCGGCTTCCTCTATGATCCGGCGACCGGCATCGTCGAGACGGTGGCGGATGGCGCCTGGATCATCCGGATCGGGGCATTCGGCTGGGTCGGCTATCTCGTGCAATTCGGGCTCTTGTGCCTGCCTTTGTGGCTCCTTGCGCGCGAGGCGCGGCTGAAACCCGGATCGGTGGGCCTGCCGGCGGCGGGGGTGGCGCTGATCCTCGGGCTGAATCTAGTTGATCTTTTGCCCAATGCGACACTGACGCCGCTGAGCTGGCTGATGGCGGGCGCGATCCTTGGTCAGGCCGAGGCTTTGCGGGCCCTGCGCGAGGCCTCGCTTGCAGATTTGCAGCGAAACCAGCCCCGCCGCACCCTTATCTGAGCAGGCCTGGCCATCAGACTGTATGAAACCCGGCCGGGCCTGCGCCAAATGCGGCGCAAATGTGGCATTAATGCGGCGGGCTTATGGCATTGTTGCCCTGCGGGATAAGAACTGGTCACAGCCGCGCGCAGGGTATGAGTTTGCCTTAAATTGAGCTAGATTAACGCGGATAATCAACAGACTGGCAGGGGGCTGTCTGTCAGGGCCGGAGCGCTTCTGTTCCACCCCGGATCCCCTGAGCCACTGAACCGAAGTGATGGATGATATGACGCGCAGACCCCCAGGTGTGGCCGCGACCGACATTGCGATTGTCGGCATGGCCGCGCATTTGCCGGGCGCGGGTGATATTTCCGCCTTTTGGGACAATCTGCGCGGCGGCGTGGAATCGATCCGGGTGCTGTCGCGCGAGGAACTGCTGGCTGCGGGCGAGAGTGCAACAAAGATGGCGCGGCCGAATTACGTGCCAGCCGCCGCCGTGCTCGATGGGTTCGAGACCTTTGACGCCGACTTCTTCGGGTTTTCCCCGAAAGAGGCCGCGATCCTTGATCCGCAGCATCGCCAGTTTCTTGAGGTCGCCTGGGAGGCGCTGGAAAATGCCGGCCATCCACCGGAGAAATTCCCCGGCGCCATCGGGGTCTGGGCCGGCTGCGGCATGGGGTCCTATTTCTATTTCAACCTCTGCTCGAACCCGGATCTCGTTGAAGAGACCGGCATGTTCCTTCTGCGCCATACCGGCAATGACAAGGATTTCCTCGCCACCCGCGCGAGCCATATCCTTGATCTCAAAGGCCCTTCGGTCAATGTGCAGACCGCCTGTTCAACCTCGCTGGTGGCGATCCATTACGCCTCGCAGGCGCTCTTGAACGGCGAATGCGATATGGCGCTGGCGGGCGGCGTCACCATCGAATTGCCCCATGCGCGGGGCTATCTGTTCCAGGAGGGCGAGATCCTGTCGCCGGACGGGCACTGCCACGCCTTTGACCACCGCGCGCAGGGCACGGTCTTCGGCTCGGGCGCGGGCTGTGTGGTCTTGCGCCGCGCGGTCGATGCGATCCGCGATGGCGATCATATCTGGGCCATCCTGAAGGGCACTGCGATCAACAATGACGGCGCGGCCAAGGCGGGCTATCTTGCGCCTTCGGTCGATGGGCAATCGGCCTGTATTGCCGAGGCTCAGGCCCTGGCGGGCGTCACTGCCGATAGCGTTACCTATATCGAATGCCATGGCACCGGGACCTATCTCGGCGACCCGATCGAGGTCGCGGCACTGACCGGGGCCTTCCGCGAGACCACGGATGCGGTCGGCCATTGCCGCATTGGTTCGGTGAAAACCAATATCGGCCATCTCGACACTGCCGCCGGGGTGGCGAGCCTGATCAAGGTCGCGCTCTCGCTGCATCACCGCGAATTGCCGCCGAGCCTTGGCTATGAGGCACCGAATCCCTCGATTGATTTCGAGACATCACCTTTCCGCGTCAATGACCGGCTGACCCCCTGGGAGGCTCCGGTCTTGCGCGCGGGCGTCAACAGTCTGGGCGTCGGCGGCACCAATGCCCATGCCGTGCTGGAAGAGGCGCCTTTGCGCGCCACATCGGAAGACAGCGACTGGCCGTTCCAGCCGCTGGTGATCTCGGCGCGTTCAAAAGCCGCGCTTGACGGCCAGGCGGCCCGGCTCGCCGCGCATCTGCGCGCGCATCCCGACCAGAAGCTGGCCGATGTGGCTTTCACGCTGAAAGAGGGCCGCCGTGCCTTTGAGAAACGCCGGGTGATTGTCGCGGCAAGCCACACAGAGGCGGCGGGCCTGCTGGAGGGCGCCAATCCGCGCCTTGTCTTCAATCATGACCATCTGGGCGACAATCCCGAAGTCGTCTTCATGTTCCCCGGCGGCGGCGCGCAATTTGCCGGCATGGCGCGCGATCTTTACGAGACTGAGCCGGTTTTCAAAGACTGGATGGACCGGGGCCTTGCGGTGCTTGAGCCGCAGCTGGATTACGATATCCGCGCGCTCTGGCTGCCCGAAAAGGGCGCCGAGGTTGCGGCGGATCAGGCGCTGAAAAAGCCCTCGGTACAGCTGCCGCTGATCATGATCACCGAATATGCGCTGGCGAGGCTTTATGAAAGCTGGGGCGTCACCCCCGCCGCGATGATCGGTCATTCGATGGGCGAGAATACGGCGGCTGCTTTGGCCGGTGTGATGTCATTCGAGGATTGCATCGGGCTGGTCCTGTTGCGCGGCCGGCTGTTTGACACGGTGGCGCCCGGCGGCATGCTTTCGGTGCCGCTGCCCGAGGCGGATCTGGCGCGCTACTGGGCCGATGATCTTGATATGGCTTCGGTCAATGCGCCGGGGCTTTGCGTGGTCTCGGGCCCGGATGCGGCGCTGGATGCGCTGGCTGCACGGCTGGCCGCAGATGAGGTCGAGACGCAGCAGATTGCGATCAATATCGCCGCGCACAGCCGGATGCTCGCACCGATCCTGCCCGCCTTTGGCGATTACCTGCGCAGCATTCGCCTCTCTGCGCCGCAGATCCCGATCATCTCGAACCGCTCGGGCAAGGTGCTGACGGATGCCGAGGCGACGGACCCGGATTATTGGGTCGCGCATCTGAGAAATACGGTGAACTTCCAGGCCGGGCTGGCGGAACTGACCGCGGTGTCGGGCCGGGTCTATATGGAAATGGGGCCGGGCCGCGCGCTTTCTTCGCTTGCGGGGGCCAATGGGGTCGGGCCGGGTCAGGTGGTGCCGGCCTTGCGTCACCCCGAACAGAAGATCGCCGATGATGCCTGGCTTATTGGGTCTGTCGCGCGGCTCTGGGCTTGCGGCGTCGCGGTGGACTGGGGCCAGATCTGGGGCGGGCGTCTGCGCCAGCGCGTGCCGCTGCCCTCCTATGCCTTTCAGCGCAAACCGTTTTTTATCGCGCCGGGCGAGGCCGCGCCGCTGGCGACAGAGCTGCCCGCGCGGGTGGAAGACCTGACCGGCTGGGGCTGGAAACGGCACTGGACCCCTTCGCCGGCAGGCTTTGACATTGATGATCTGGGCGAGGCGGCACCTGCAAGCTGGCTGGTCTTTGCTGATGAGGCCGGGCTTTGTGCGTTGGCGGCAGATCGGCTGCGCGCGGCGGGGCATCGGGTGATCCTGGTGCATCCGGGGGACAGTTTCCGCGCCCTCGGCGAGGATCGCTACAGCCTTGCGCCCGAGCGCGGGCTGGAAGGGTATGAAGCCCTGATCCGTGAACTGGCGGGGCGGGGGATTGCACCCTCAAAGGTGCTGCATGGCTGGCTGGTGACGAAAGACGAGAGCTTTCGACCCGGCTCGAGTTTCGCGCAAAGGCTGATCGAACAGGGATTCTGGTCGGCCTTGTTCCTGTTGCAGGCCATGGCGGGCGAAAACCTTGCTCAGGGGGTGAAGGTCACCTTCCTGACGAATGGCGCGGTGGCAGCGAAAGGCTCTGTGCTGCGCTGGCCGGAAAAGGCCCTGTTGCGCGGGCCGGTGCTGGTGGCGGGCAAGGAATTGCCAGGCGTTGCGCTGGCGCAGCTGGATCTGGAGCTGCCGGTCTTGCGGCGCGGCGAAAGCCTGCCCGACACGCTGATTGGCGCGGTGATCGAAGAGGCGCTCACCCCTGAGGGTGGTGTGGCCGCCCTGCGTGGCGCGCGGCGCTACGCCGAAGGGCTGCGTCCGGCGCCTTTGCCCGAGGCGGGGTTCGAGCTGCCTTTGGGTGCGCATGTGCTGATCACCGGCGGATTCGGCGGGATCGGGCTGACGCTGGCCGAAGATCTGATTCGCGCGCGCGCAGCGAAAGTCACGCTGATTGCGCGGTCGCGCCTGCCGGAAGGGGCTGCGCGCGCGGCCTGGCTGCGGGCCCATGCGCCCGAAGATGCGGTATCGCGGCGGATTATGGCGGTGGAGCGGCTCGAGGCGCTGGCGCGTGAGAGCGGCGGCGGGATCGCGCTGGCCCGGGCCGATGTGGCCAATCTGTTCGAGATGCAGGCGGTGGTTGAGGCTGCGGTCGCGCGTATGGGTCCGGTGGATGCGGTGATCCATGCGGCGGGGATGGTGGCGGATGGGCCGATCCTTGGCAAGGATCCGGGCAGTGTGGAAGAGGTGTTCGCGCCGAAGCTGCATGGGACCGGGGTGATTGACCGGCTGTTCCCGGACGGGAGGCTGAAGCTTCTGGTGCTGTTTTCCTCGACTTCGACGGTGACGGGGCCGGCGGGGCAGGTCGATTATGTGGCGGTGAATGAATATCTGAACGCCTTTGCCGAGGCGCGGGCCGGGGGGGCTACGCGTGTGGTCGCGCTCGACTGGGGGATCTGGCAGGGCGTCGGCATGGCGGCCGAGAGTCTCGCGGACCGGATGGGGCGCGAGGCGGCGCCGCCGGTGCCGGTGCGCCAGCCGATGCTGACGGCGGCCGGGTTTGACGTTGCGGGCAACCGGATCTTTACCGGTGATCTGTCCTGTCAGCAGTGGATCTTCGAGGGCCATCGCACCCGCGAGGGTCAGGCCTTGCTGCCGGGGACCGGCTATCTGGAACTGGCGGCCGAGGCCTGGGCCTTGCAGGAGGGGACCGTCGGGGCGCCGGGGACTGGCGCCGGGTTCGGGATCCGTGATCTGACCTTCTTTGCGGCGCTTGATCTCGCGGAAAGCGAGATGCGACCCCTGCGGGTGCGGCTGAGCCGCAGCGAGGAAGGCTATGATTTCGAGGTGCAGACGCTGATGCGGGCGGGAGGCCGGGAGGGCTGGGCCACCCATGCCACGGCGCGGCTGCTTGCGCTGACCGGAGAACAGGCCGCGATCCCGCCGGGGATCGACCCCGGCGGGATCGCGGCGCGGCTTCGCGCGCCCGAGATGGGCCAGCCGCAGGAGGGGGAGGCAGAAGGCTGGCTTCCCAGCCCGCAGGAGGCACATCTGGCCTTTGGCCCGCGCTGGCGGGTGTTGCGTTCGCGCGCTTATGGCGCGGGGGAAGGGCTGGCGCGGCTGTCGCTGCCGGAGGCCTTCCGGCGGGAGGTGTTCGCGGGCGATCCGGTTGGAGGCGAGCCGGTTGCGGGCGGGCCGGGGGGGGGCTGGCTTTTGCATCCGGCGCTCATGGATCTGGCCACCGGCTGGGCGATGGATCTGATCGCGGGGTATCAGCCTGACCGGCTCTGGGTGCCGCTGTCTTACGGATCGGTGCGGGTCCTTGCGCCGCTGAGCGCTGACCTCGTCAGCCATATCTGCACTGCGGGCGAGAACCGCGCTGACCGGCCGACCGCCGTGTTTGACATCACGCTTGCCACACCGGAGGGCCGGGTGCTGGTTGAGATCACCGGCTTTACCATCCGCCGGCTGGATGCGGCTTTGTCCTTTCCGGCCCCTGATCCGCGCCTGCTGGAGGCGCCCGAGGGTGGCCCCGCACGGGCGCTGTCACCGGCGGAAGAGCGGCTGATGATGGCGTTCCGCCAGGGCATCCGCCCGGAAGAGGGGGCCCGGGTCTTCGGCCGCGCGCTGAATACGGGGCTGTCACAGATCCTTGTGTCTTCGCTGGATCTGCCGGCGCTGGTGCGCCAGACTGCGGCCGTCACTGAGGCGCGCAAATCGGGGCAGAGCTTTGAACGCCCCGATCTCGACACGGATTACATCGCGCCGCGAGATGATATCGAGCGCAGCCTGACCGGCTTCTGGCAGGATCTGCTCGGGGTTTCGCAGGTGGGGGTCGAGGATAATTTCTTCGATCTCGGCGGGCATAGCCTGATCGCGGTCCGGCTTTTCGCGATGGTGAAAAAGACCTGGGCGGTTGATTTTCCGATCTCGGTTCTCTTTGAGGCGCCGACCGTGGCGGCCTGTGCGGGCCTGATCCGCGAGGCGGCGGGGATCACCGGTGAGAGCCTGGTTGCGAGCGGGGGCGCGGATGCAGGGCAGGTGCCGGCGGGGAAGGCCGTGAAACAGCCGCGCCGCTTCACCCATCTGGTGCCGATGACGCCCGAGGCGGGGAAGTCCGGCACGGCACCGGGCGCGAAGACGCCCTTCTTCCTGGTGTCCGGCATGTTCGGCAATGTGCTGAACCTGCGCCATCTGGCGCAGCTTGAAGGGCGGGACCGGCCGTTTTACGGCCTCCAGGCCCGGGGTCTTTACGGCGAGGATCAGCCGCATGATGATTTCACCGAGGCTGCGCGCGATTACATCGCCGAGATCCGTCAGGTGCAGCCGTCGGGGCCCTACCTGCTGGGCGGTTTCTCGGGCGGCGGGCTGATCGCCTGGGAAATGGCGCGCCAGCTGGAGGCTGAGGGGGAAGAGGTGGCGCAGCTGGTGCTCCTGGATACGCCTTTGCCGATGCGCCCCGGCCTCAGCCGCCGCGACAAGGCGCTGATCAAGCTCGCGGAATTGCAGCGCAAGGGGCCCGGCTATCTGGCGGAATGGGCGAAGAACCGGCTCGACTGGGAGCGGCGCAAACGTGCAGGCGCCCCGGTTGAGGAAGAGGGCTTCCATAACAGCGCCATCGAGGCGGCGTTCCGCGCCGCGCTGCCGCGCTATCAGATGAGCCCGCGCAACGGCGCGACGGTGCTGTTCCGGCCAGAGCTGGATCGGCACTGGCAGGTCTCGGGCGGGAAATGGGTCTCGGCGGCGAAGGAATATGTGTTCGAAGACAATGATCTGACCCGTTTCGCCCCGAAGCTGCGGGTGATCGAAGTGCCGGGAGATCATGATTCGATGGTGCTGGAGCCGAATGTGCGTGTGCTGGCGGCGGCGCTGAAGGCGCTGCTGGCCGAGGCTGAGGCTGAGGCGCAGGACGACACAGTGGCGACGGCGGCGGAATAGGCGATGGCAAAGGTTCTCACCATCATTCTCAACTGGCGCTCGCCGGAGATGACGCTGCGCTCGGTCGAGGCGGCGCTGGTCGCGATGCGGGGAATCGCGGGTGCGATCACCATTGTCGATAATGATTCCGGCGATGGGTCCTTCGAGATCATGCAGGCGGGGGTCACGGCGCGCGGCTGGGACCGCGCGCAAACCCCGGTCCGGGTGCTGCAATCGGGGCGCAATGGCGGCTTTGGTGCCGGGAATAACGTTGGTATCCGGGCGGGCCTGCCGGAGGGGTTTGCGGCGGGGTTTGCGGGCGGATCACGACCGGATTACGCCTATGTGCTGAATTCGGACGCTTTTCCGGCGCCGGATGCGATCCGGGTGTTGCTGGACCATCTGGAGCGGACACCTGCAACCGGCTTTGCCGGCAGCTATATTCACGGCGAGGATGGCACCCCGCACCACACCGCCTTTCGCTATCCGACCGCGCTGAATGATTTTGAACGCCATATCCGGCTGGGGATGGTTTCGCGGGCGATGAAAGACAGCATGGTTGCGATGCCGCTGCCGGACCGGGTGACGCGGGTCGACTGGCTGGCCGGCGCCAGCCTGATGATGCGGATGGATGTGCTGGACCGGATCGGTCTCTTTGATGAGCGGTTCTTCCTGTATTACGAGGAAACCGATCTTTGCCTGCGCGCCGCCCGGGCCGGTTTTCCGACCGATTATGTGCCCGAAAGCCGGGTGGCGCATATCGGTTCGGTCTCGACCGGGATGGGGAAATGGCAGCGGATTCCCGGTTTCTGGCTGGATTCGCGGCTGCATTATTTCGCCAAAAACCATGGGCGCGGCTATGCGGCGGCGGCGACGGTTCTGGCGGCCCTTGGCGGTGTGATCTGGCGGGCGCGGCTACTGGTGCAGCGCAGGCGTGACCGCATCGATCCGCCACATTACCTCCGCGATTTGATTCTACATGATATTCGTCGTGGCTTTGGCATGAGCCCGGAGCCCGTGACCGACCATTCCCGGAAAGAGACCTGAGATATGAGCCTGACCGCCATCCTGATCGGCAATGAGACGCTGACGCGCGAATGTGGCGCGCTCTGGCTGGCGCGCGGGCATCGGATCGTCGCGGTGGTCAGTGAGGCGGGGCAGGTCCGGGACTGGGCGCGGGGGGCAGGGCTGATGCTTTGCGATCCGGGCGATTTACCGGAGGCGGACTGGATTCTCTCGGTCGCCAATCTGCGGCTGTTGCCGCCCGAAGTGCTGGGGCAGGCGTCAAAAGGTGCGGTGAATTTCCATGACGGGCCCTTGCCGGAACATGCCGGGCTGAATGCGCCGGTCTGGGCGATCCTTGCGGGTGAGACGCGGCATGGCGTGACCTGGCATCTGATCGAGGGCGGGATTGATCAGGGGCGCATCTTTGCGGAGCGCCGGTTTGACCTCGACGCCGATGAGACGGCACTGACGCTGAACACACGCTGTTTCGAGGCAGGGCTCGACAGTTTCCCCGAGGTGATGGCGGCGCTGGAACGTGGCGCGGTGCCGCGCGCGCAAAGTGTGGGGGACGGTGTGATGCATCGCGGCGCGGATCGGCCGGCGGCGATGGGGCGGATCGATTTCACGCGGCCTGCGGCCGAAGTGGTGCGTCTGGTCCGTGGCCTTGATCACGGGCGCTACTGGAATCCGCTGACAACGGCGAAAATCGACACCGGGTCTGAGGTTCTGAATGTCGGTGCGGCTGAACTGGCGGCGGGCGATGGCGTGCCGGGCGCGGTGCTTGATGCCGGGCCGGAGGGGCTGGTGGTGGCCTGCGGCGCGGGGGCGGTGCGGCTCGACCGGCTGTGCTGCCAGGTCTCGGGCCGGGCGGTGTCGGCTGAGGCGGTGACGGCGGCTGCCTTGCCTCTGTTGGCTGCGGCTGAGGCGGAGGAGCTGACGGCGGAGCTTGCAGCGCTTGTGCCGCAGGAGGCGCGGCTCCGGGCGGCGCTTCTGGCGCTGCATCCGGTTGCCCTGCCGGTGGTGTCTCCGATGGTGTTGCGGGCGGAACAAGGCGGCATGGCTGACTGGCGCCGGATTCCGTTCGGGCGGCGGCACGGGCTGGGGGCGCTTGCGCTGGCCGGCCTCCGCGCAACCGGAACCACCGCCGGCGATTTCGCGAGGGCGGCGAAAGGCCGTGCCGGATATATCGCGGCCTGGGAGCCTTTGCGCGCGGGGGGCGAGGCAGCCGGTGAGACGGTGATGGCGGCGCTGGCGTCGGTTGAGGCGGCACTGGCACGCCCGGCGACGGGCTGGCCGCTGGATCTGATGGCGCGGGATGCGGCGCTTATGAGCGTGGCGGTGCCTCCGGTCGCACTGTCTGAGGCAGAGCCGGTCCAGGGGGCCGGGCTGGTGCTGACGCCGGAGGCAGTGCTCTGGGATGCGGCGCGTCTGGACGAGGTGGCGGCGCAGGCGCTGGCATTGCGGATCGACTGGCTGGCGGGGGAGGTTGCACGGGCGGTTACAGCCGCCAAAGATCTGCGTCTGGCGGATCTGCCGGCGCTGACGCCTGCGGAATATGACCTTGTGATCAAGGATTTCAACCGGACGGCGGTGGAGCATGACCGCGCCGTCATGGTTCACACGGCTTTTGAGGCCCAGGTGGCGCGGACACCCGATGCGCCGGCGCTGGCCTTTGAAGGCGAGGAGCTCAGCTATGCCGCGCTGAATGCCCGGGCCAATCGGGCGGCACATGTGCTGCGCGAGATGGGGGTCGGACCCGGCGTGCTGGTTGGGCTGTCCACCCGGCGCAGCGTCGATCTGGTGGCAGGCGCGCTGGCGATCCTGAAAGCGGGCGGCGCCTATGTGCCGATGGACCCGGCCTATCCGGCCGAGCGGCTGGCTTTGTTCGCGGAAGACAGCGGCGCCCCGGTGATCGTGACGCAATCGGATCTGGCGGCGGGTCTGCCCGCAGGCGTGGAGAGGCTGGTGCTGGACCAGGACCCGCGCCTTGCCCTGGCCCCCGGAACCAATCCGGTGAGCGGCGCGCGGCCCGAAGATGTCGCCTATATGATCTATACCTCGGGTTCGACCGGGCGGCCCAAAGGGGTGCAGGTCGAGCACAGGAATGTCGCGAATTTCTTCACCGGTATGGATCACCGGATCGGGCCTGAGCCAGGGGTCTGGCTCGCGGTGACCTCGCTGTCTTTCGACATCTCGGTGCTGGAGCTGTTCTGGACGCTGGCGCGCGGCTTTAAGGTGGTGATTTCCTCGGATGAGAACCGGGCGCTGGTTTCGGGGGCGCGGATCACTTCGGCGAGAGCGATGGATTTCTCGCTGTATTACTGGGGCAATGATGACGGGCCGGGGCCGAAGAAATACCAGCTTTTGCTGGATGGCGCGCGCTTTGCCGATCAGAATGGCTTTGTCGCGGTCTGGACGCCGGAGCGGCATTTCCACGCCTTTGGCGGCCCCTATCCGAACCCGAGCGTGACCGGCGCGGCGGTGGCGGCGGTGACCTCGACTATCGGGGTCAGGGCGGGGTCGGTGGTGGCGCCGCTGCATCATCCCGCCCGGATCGCCGAGGAATGGGCGGTGATCGACAATCTGACCGCAGGGCGGGCGGGGCTCGCCTTTGCCTCGGGCTGGCACCCGGATGATTTCGTGTTGCGCCCGGAAAATGCGCCGCCGCATAACAAGGCGGCGATGTTCCAGGCGATCAGGGATGTGCGGGCGCTGTGGCGCGGCGAAGGGGTGGATTTCCCCAAAGCGGATGGCACGACATTTACGGTAAAGACCCAGCCGCGCCCGGTGTCTGCAGAGCTGCCGGTCTGGGTGACGACCGCCGGCAACCCGGAAACCTGGGCCGAGGCGGGCCGCGCCGGGGCCAATGTGCTGACCCATCTTCTGGGCCAGTCGATTTCCGAAGTTGCGGAAAAGATTGCGCTTTATCATGGCGCGCTGCGCGAGGCCGGCCATGATCCGGCTGCATTCACCGTCACGCTGATGCTGCATTCCTATATCGCGGCCACGCGGGAGGAGGCGCGGGCTGTCGCCGAGGCGCCGATGAAATTCTATCTCGCCTCGGCGGCGGCTCTGGTGAAGCAATATGCCTGGGCCTTCCCGGCCTTCAAAAAACCGGCGGGCGCGGCCACTCCGATGGATATCGACCTTGCGGCTTTGTCGGCAGAAGAGAATGACGCGATCCTCGATTTCGCTTTCCAGCGCTATTTCGAGGATTCGGGGCTTTTCGGCACCATCGAGGATGCGCTGGACCGGGTGGAGGCGCTGAAGGCGATTGGCGTGGGCGAGGTGGCATGCCTTGTCGATTACGGCATCGCGCCGGAGGTGGTGCTGGAGGGGCTGAAGCCTTTGGCAGAGGTTGTGCGGCTGGCCAATCAGGGCGGGCCGGCGCCGGATGATTTCTCGATCGCGGCGCAGATCCATCGCCATGATGTCACGCATCTGCAATGCACGCCGTCGATGGCGCGGATGATCCTGATGGATGATGAAAGCCGCCGCGCGCTTGCGGGTATCCGGACGATGATGGTTGGCGGTGAGGCCTTGCCGGGCGCGCTGGCAGCGGAGGTGAAGGCGGCCGGGGTTGGGCGGCTTCTGAACATGTATGGCCCGACGGAAACGACGATCTGGTCTTCGGTGGAGGAGGTTCTTGCGCCGGAGCCGGTGGTCAATATCGGGACGCCGCTTGCGAACCAGCAGCTTTATGTGCTGGATGGCGCGCGCCGGCCCGTGCCGCCAGGCGTCGAGGGTGAGCTCTGGATCGGCGGCGAGGGCGTGACCCGGGGCTATTGGCAGCGCCCGGACCTGACGGCAGAGCGCTTTGTCGAAAACCCCTTCCATTCTGGAGCAGGCGGGGCGGGGCGGATGTACCAGACCGGAGACCTCGTCCGGCTGCGCCCGGATGGGCGGGTCGATTATATCGGACGGGCCGACGCCCAGGTGAAGCTGCGCGGCTACCGGATCGAGCTGGGGGAAATCGAGGCGGTGCTTGAGGCGCAGCCGGGGGTGACCCAGGCGGTGGTGATGGTGCGGGAAGATCAGCCGGGCGATCTGCGGCTGGTGGCCTATATCGGCGGCGGCGCGGGTGAGGCGGAATTGCGGATGGCGCTGGCGCGGGAGCTGCCGGAGCATATGAGGCCTGTGCATTATGTTGCGCTGGAGCGCTTCCCGCTGACACCGAACCGCAAGGTGGACCGTAAGGCGCTGCCGGCGCCGCTGCGCTTCTTGCCCGGGGACGGGCCAGCAGCGCCGGAGGCCCTGGCGCCTGTGGCGGCGTCTGCTGTCGCGCCGTCGCAGCCCGGCCTGGAGCAGGGCGTGGGGGATCGCGCCCTTGATCCCGCGACTGGCCCCGCGAACGGCCCCACGAACGGTTCTGGGGATGACCCGGCGATCGGCACTGAGATCGCAAAGATCTGGGCGCGGGTGCTGGGGGTGGCGCGGGTCGGGCCGAAGGACAATTTCTTCGCGCTTGGCGGCCATTCGCTGCTGGCGGTTCAGACCCATCGCGAGATCCGCGAGCGCCTGCCGCAGGTGAAGGTCTCGATCACCGATATCTTCCGCTTCCCGGTGCTCGACGCTTTGGTTGCGCATATCTCGGGCAGTGCACTTACTGCGGTTATGCCGGTGCGGGCGCCGGTTTTTGCGCCCGCTTCTGCCGCGGCGGCGCCGGTGGCTCCGGTTCAGGTTTCGCCCGCTCCGGTGGCGCTTGCGACCGGGCTTGACGAGACTATGGCGCGGCGCCGGGCGATGCGGCTGGCGCGTCGGGGCCTGGATGCCTGATCCGGGGATGCCTGACCTAGGGAGGCCTGATCCGGGCGAGACCCTGGCGGCGCGGGCGGCAGAATTGTTGCCGGCGGGGTGTTGTACCGCCTCTGCCGACCCGCGCCGCACATGGCCGCTATGGCCGGGTGAGGAGGGCAAAGGCATGGTTCCGAGGCGCCTGGCGGAATTTTCCGCCGGGCGGTATGCGGCGCGTCTTGCAATGGTGGCGGCAGGGCTGCGGCCGGTTGCAGTGCCAAAGGCGCCGGACCGGGCGCCGGTCTGGCCTGTTGGCCTTGCGGGTTCGATCAGCCATTCGGATCTGGCCTGTATCGCGGCGGTCTCGACCGGTCTCGCCGGTCTCGGCCTGGATCTGGAACCCTTGCGCCCGCTGGACCCCGCTGTTGCGGCGCTGGTGCGGGGGCCGCAGGACCAGGTCGTTGCAGAGGGTGATCCGGGGTTGCTGGTATTTTGTGCAAAGGAGGCGGCTTATAAGGCGCAATATCCGCTGACGCGCCGGCTTTTTGGGCCCGAGATGCTGGCTGTGACCATCACAGGCGCGGTGTTCCGGGCGCGATTTCTCGCGGCGGTTGCGCCTTTTGAAAGCGGTGCCGGGATCGAAGGGCGCATCACCCTATGTGCCGGGCATGTGCTGGCAGTGGCCTGGATCGCGACCCGGGCCACCGCCTGAGCAGGGTCAGGCCGGATCGGGGCGGCGGATCTTTTCAGAGGCCTTGATCACCAGCGGGCGCAGGCCCTCGCCGCCGGCATCGATCAGCTGAAAGAACTGGCGGCGCATCCGGGGTTCCCAGAAGTCGTTGATATGGCTGGAAAGACCCTCGATGCCTTCGGCCTCGGGTTTGCTCTCCATGAACATGGCGATCTGGTTTGCCATGCGCGAGATTTTCGGGTTGATGCCGTCAGTTTGCATGGGATTGCTCCGTCACGATGCGGTCAGAATGGGTGAAAAGCTCGAACCGCTCCGGGCGGGTGAGCGCGATTACGGTAATGCCGAGATGGTCGGCCAGCGCCACGGCGTCAGCAGTCGGGGCCGAGACCGCGATCAGCATCCCGGCGCCGATGGCCGCGACCTTCTGCACCATATCGGTCGAGACGCGGCTGGTCAGGACGACCGCGCCTTCGGGATGATCGTGGCGGATCAGATGACCCGCGAGTTTGTCGAGCGCATTATGCCGCCCGACATCTTCGCGCGCCGCGAAAAGCCCGCCCGGCACCCAGTAAGCGGCGCAATGGGCGGCGCGCGTCACGTCATGCAGCGGCTGATGCGCGGGCAGGGCGGCGATGGCCTCGCGCACCTCAGCCGGGGTCATGCGGAAAGGGGAGGGCGCTACGGGCGGCAGTTCACGCAGCGCCTCGTTGATACTGTCGATACCGCAGAGCCCGCAGCCGACCGGGCCGGCCATGGTGCGGCGGCGTTTGGCCAGCCGCGCCTCGGCCTCAGGCACCAGCCAGGACTGCACGTCAATGCCGCGCTCGCCTTCGACCACGGTGATTTCTTCGACCTCATGCGGGCGGGCAATACCTTCGGTCAGCGCGAAACCATAAGCGAAATCAACCAGATCCGCAGGGGTCGCCATCATCACCGCCTGGGTGGTGCCATTGAAAGACAAGGCCACCGCAAATTCCTGCGGCAGGGTGCGATTGCCCTGTTCGATTGTTTCCGTGCCATCCCGCGCCCCGAAGAAGAGGCGCGGAACGGGCTTTGCACCCATGGTCATTTCAGCCTCCGCCTTACTCCGCAGCGGGCAGGATGCGGCGCGACAGGGTCGCCTGAGCGTTATACTCTTCCTGCCAGTCCGATGGCCCGTTCGAGGGGCTGACCTGCACCGCTGTCACCTTATATTCCGGGCAGTTGGTCGCCCAGTCCGAGAAATCGGTGGTGATGACGTTAGCCTGGGTGTCGGGATGGTGGAAGGTGGTATAGACCACGCCCGGCGAGACCTTGTCGGTGATGTCGGCCCTGAGCGAGGTCACACCGGCGCGCGATGCAAGCCGCACCCAGTCCCCGTTGCGGATGCCGCGGTTCTCGGCGTCATGCGGGTGGATTTCCAGCAGATCCTCGGGGTGCCAGGCGGTGTTGTCGGTGCGCCGTGTCTGAGCGCCGACGTTATACTGGCTGAGGATGCGGCCGGTGGTCAGCAAGAGCGGGAATTTCGGCCCGGTCTTTTCATCGGTCGCGACATATTCGGTGCGGATGAACTTGCCCTTGCCGCGCACGAAACCGTCGACATGGACCAGCGGCGTGCCTTCCGGTGCCTTATCGTTCACCGGCCATTGCACCGAGCCCATGGTCTCGATCTTCTCATAGCTCACACCGGCGAAAGACGGCGTGGTCATGGCGATCTCTTCCATGATCTGGGCAGGGTGGGTGTAGCCCCATTTTGCCCGGCCCTGGTCTTCCAGCATGCGGTTCGCGAACATCTGGGTGATTTCCCAGTCGGCATAGCCCTGTTTCGGGGCCATCACCTTGCGGACCATATTGATGCGGCGCTCGGCATTGGTGAAGGTGCCGTCTTTTTCCAGGAAGGACGACCCCGGGAAGAAGACATGCGCGTAATTCGCGGTCTCGTTCAGGAAGAGGTCATGGACAATGACGCATTCCATCGCAGCAAGGCCCGAGGCGACGTGATGGGTGTCCGGGTCGGATTGCAGGATGTCTTCGCCCTGGCAATAGAGGCCTTTAAAGGTGCCCTCGACCGCCGCGTCCAGCATGTTCGGGATCCTGAGGCCGGGTTCCGGGTCGATCTTCACATCCCAGAGCGTCTCATAGATCGCGCGGACTTCCGGGTTCTTGACGTGGCGATAGCCCGGCAGTTCATGCGGGAAGGACCCCATATCGCAGCTGCCTTGCACGTTGTTCTGCCCGCGCAGCGGGTTCACGCCAACGCCGGGGCGGCCGATATTTCCGGTCAGCATCGCGAGGTTTGCGATGCCGATGACGGTGGTCGAGCCCTGGCTGTGCTCGGTCACGCCGAGGCCATAGTAAATCGCCGCATTGCCGCCGGTGGCGTAGAGACGGGCCGCGCCGCGCACTTCTGCGGCCGGAACGCCGGTCAGCATCTCGATCGCCTCGGGCGAATGACGCGGGTCGGCGACGAATTCCATATAGTCCTGGAATTCATCCCAGTCGCAGCGGGTGCGGATGAACTCTTCGTTGTAAAGACCCTCGGTCACGATCACATGTGCCAGCGCGGTGACCACGGCCACGTTGGTGCCGGGCTTCAGCGCGAGGTGATGTTTGGCGCGGTAATGCGGGCCTTCGACCGATTCCGTACGACGCGGGTCGACGACGATCAGCTTTGCCCCTTTACGCAGGCGCTTTTTCATCCGGCTGGCAAAGACCGGGTGGCCGGAATGCGGGTTGGCGCCGATCACCAGGATCACGTCAGCCGCTTCGACCGAGTCGAAATCCTGGGTGCCGGCCGAGGTGCCGAAGGTCTGGCCGAGCCCATAGCCGGTCGGCGAATGGCAGACACGGGCGCAGGTATCGGTGTTGTTGTTCTGGAAGACGGCGCGGGTCAGTTTCTGAACGAGGTAGGTTTCCTCATTGGTGCAGCGCGAGGAGGTGATCACGCCGACCGACTGACGGCCATATTTCTCCTGGATCGCCTTCATGCGCGAGGCCGCGAAATCCATCGCTTCGGTCCAGGACACTTCCTGCCAGGGATCGTTGATGCTGTCGCGGATCATCGGATTGAGGATCCGGTCCTTATGGCTGGCATAGCCGTAAGCGAAACGACCCTTGACGCAGGAATGGCCGCGGTTCGCCTTGCCATGCTTATAGGGCACCATACGCACCAGCTCGTCGCCGCGCATCTCGGCCTTGAACTGGCAGCCGACGCCGCAATAGGCGCAGGTGGTGACGACAGACTTATCCGGCGTACCGATCTCGAGCACCGATTTCTCAATCAGGGTTGCCGTCGGGCAGGCCTGGACGCAGGCGCCGCAGGAGACGCAATCCGAGGCGAGGAAGCTGTCATCCTTGACGCCGGCATGGATGCGGCTCTCAAAGCCACGGCCTTCAATGGTCAGCGCGAAAGTGCCCTGAACTTCTTCGCAGGCACGAACGCAACGGTTGCAGACGATGCATTTCGACGGATCATAAGAGAAATAGGGGTTCGAGTCGTCCTTCGGCAGCCAGTCGATATTGGCTTCGCCCGAGGTGTTTTTCGCAAGGAAGTGATTGGCTTCCGCCTCATAGCGCACATCGCGCAGGCCAACGGCACCGGCCATATCCTGAAGCTCGCAATCGCCATTGGCGCCGCAGGTCAGACAGTCCAGCGGGTGGTCGGAGATGTAAAGCTCCATCACGCCTTTGCGCAGCTGCTTCAGCTTGCCGGTCTGGGTCTTGACCCTGATCCCGGGCGCGACCGGCGTGGTGCAGGAGGCGGGGGTGCCGTTGCGGCCCTCGATCTCGACCAGACAAAGCCGGCAGGATCCGAAAGCATCAATGCTGTCGGTCGCACAAAGCTTCGGCACGGTGATGCCAAGCTCGGCGGCGGCGCGCATGATCGAGGTGCCCTCGGGCACGGTGACCTCAAAGCCGTCGATTTCCAGCGTCACTTGCGTCTTCGACTTCGACGCGGGCGTGCCCATGTCGCGGTCGGAGAACATCGGGGCGGGGATGATGAAATCTTTCATCTCATATGTCCTTCTGGCTCAGCGCATGAGCAACAAGCGCATTGGCGTGGCCGTGGCCAAGACCGTGGGTTTCTTTCAGCCAACCGACAATCTTCATATGGGGCTGGCCGGTTTGTGTCGCAATAAGGTCCAGCCAATGTTGCACTGGCTGGCCATATTTCGCCTCGATCGAGGGAAAGTAAGAGGCGGGCCCCTTAACCTGTCCGCTGATCGGGGCGGTGTTCATTCGGCGGCCTCGCGGGCGGCGCCCGTGAAATCATCCGGGAAATGCGTCAGGGCCGACATCACGGGGTAGGGGGTGAAGCCGCCAAGCGCGCAGAGCGAGCCGGATTTCATCGTCTCGCACAGATCCGTCAGCAGCGGGATCGCCGCTGTGTCACCGCGCGCGATACGGTCAAGCGTCTCGACGCCACGCACCGCGCCGATCCGGCAGGGCGTGCATTTGCCACAGCTTTCAATCGCGCAGAATTCCATCGCGAACCGCGCCATCGCCATCATATCGGCGGTGTCATCGGCAACCGTCAGACCTGCATGGCCGATCAGCGCATTCTGGCCGGCATATTCCTCATAGCCGAAAGGCGTGTCAAACTGGCTGACCGGGATCCAGGCGCCCAGCGGCCCGCCGACCTGCACCGCCTTGACCGGGCGACCGGACGCCGTGCCGCCGCCGATCTCATTGACGATCCTGTCAAGCGTCAGACCAAAGGCGATCTCAAAGAGGCCGCCATGTTTCACATTGCCCGCGATCTGCAGCGGGATCGTGCCTTTCGAGCGGCCGATGCCGAAACTGGCATAATGCTCGGCGCCTTCCGCCAGGATCACCGGCACCGAGGCCAGCGAAATGACGTTGTTCACCACCGTCGGGCGGCCCATGAACCCTTGCAGCGCCGGCAGCGGCGGCTTGGCGCGCACGGTGCCGCGCTTGCCTTCAAGGCTGTTCAGCAGAGCCGTCTCTTCGCCGCAGACATAGGCGCCGGCGCCGACGCGCAGTTCCAGCTCAAACACTTTGCCCGAGCCGAGCACGTTCTGCCCGAGAAGCCCCTCAACGCGGCCCACTGCGATCGCCGCCGCCATCACCTCATTGGCGTCCGGATATTCCGAGCGGGAATAGATGAAGCCCTTGGTGGCGCCGACTGCGATCCCGGCGATGATCATGCCTTCGATCAGGGTGAAGGGGTCGCCTTCCATGATCATGCGGTCGGCGAAGGTGCCCGAGTCGCCTTCGTCGGCATTGGTGACGATGTATTTCTTCTCGCCCAGTTCCGGTTTTATGGGCGCATCATGGACGGTCTTCCATTTGATGCCGGTGGGGAAGCCCGCGCCGCCCCGGCCACGCAGGCCGGAATTCAGCACTTCCTGAACAACTTCGGCGCCGGTCATTGCCAGCGCCCGGGTCAGGCCTTTGAGGCCGCCATGGGCCCGATATTCATCCAGCGAAACCGGATCGATGATGCCGCAGCGGGCGAAGGTCAGCCGGGTCTGGGCCCTGAGCCAGGGCAGGTCTTCGGTGAGGCCAAGCGCCAGTTCACCGCCATCAAAGATCTGCGCCACGTCTTCCGGCGTCATCGGGCCAAAGGCCACGCGGCCTTCAGGCGTTTCCACCTCGACCAGCGGCTCCAGCCAGACCATGCCGCGCGAGCCGTTGCGGGTGATCGTCACCTCAACACCACGGCGCGCTGCCTCGGCCTTCACAGCCGTTACAACCTCTTCAGCACCAAGCGCCTTTGCGCTTGCGTCGCGGGGGATCCAGATCCTCATCAGCGCATACCCTTCACGATAGCGTCAAGTTTCGCCTCGGTCAGGCGGCCAACCACTTTGCCGTCGACCAGCGCCGACGGGCCGCAGGCACAAAGGCCAAGGCAGAAGATCGGCTCCAGCGTGATCTTTCCGTCGGGTGTCGTCTCATGCCAGTCGAGGCCCAGCGTCTCTTTCGCATGGGCCGCCACACGGTCCGCACCCATGGTCTGGCAGCTTTCGGCACGACACAGTTTCAGCACATGGGTTCCGGCGGGTTTCGCCCTGAAATCATGATAGAATGTCATCACTCCATAGGCTTCGGCCTTGGAGATATTCTGATGCTGCGCGATCTGCGGCAGCACCTCCTCCGGCACGTAACCAAAGCTTTCCTGCACCGAATGCAGAATGGGCAAAAGCGCGCCCTCGGTGCCCGAATGGGCGGCGAGGATCTCTTCTACACGGGCGGCGATGTCTACAGAATCAAGCATATGCGGGCCTTTCGCTGGCCCGTTGATTTGTAACCCTTATGATAGGTCAATCAATTCATATTGCCCGTTATACGATAGGATTTTTCTATCAAATCCCGAGGGATTTGGTTGGTTTCGCTTTTCGGATGTCAGCGCCGCGAACGGTACTTCTGCGCCTCGTCAATCAGCGCTGCGATGACGGGCGTTTGTGGATCGCGCCGCGCGCAGATCAGGCCGACCATATGTTCGACCTCGGGCTCGACCAGCGGCACAGTGACGATCTGGCCGCCGCCGGCAAAGATATCGGCCAGCCGTTTCGAGACGATGGAGCACCAGTTGCCGGTCAAGACATGGCTCACCAGCACGATCGAGGAATTGCTTTCAACGCCTGGCGTGCGCAGCCCCCCCGCCGCGGCGAGATTCTGGTCGACAATGCGGCGGTTTTGCATGTCCTGGGTCAGCAGGCAAAGCGGCTGTGTCGCGGCTTCGGACCAGGAGATGCGGTCGCGCCCCGCCATTTCCGACCCGGGCGCGCAGATGAAGCGGTAGAATTCCGGGTAAAGCGGCGCCTGGGTCACGCGCCCCAGCGGCTCATTGTCGAGATAGGTGATGCCGGCGTCGAGATCGAGGCTTTCGATCCCGGTCAGGATCTCGGTCGATGTTCTGGACAGCACCGAAAGGGTGACATTGGGATGGCGGGTGAGAAAGGGGCGGGTCAGTTCTGCCACCATCGGCAGGGCCGTCGGGATCACCCCGATCCGCAGATGCCCCGAAAGGCCAGAGCGCACCACCCGCATCTCATCGCGCAAAGCGCGCACATCGCCGACGATCTGCACCGCGCGTTCCAGCACGCGTTTGCCTTCGGGCGTCAGCCCCTGAAAGCGCGAACCGCGATGCACAAGCTGCACCCCGAGCGTCTCTTCCAGCTGGCGGATCGCAGAAGACAGCGAGGGCTGGGTGACGCCACAAGCCTCGGCCGCGCGCCCGAAATGCCGTTCTTTCGCCAATGCGATGAACATCTGCAGCTTGTCGATCATTCCGGTTTCCGGCCACTATTCTTATTTGCTGATTTTTTCATGTGGTTGCTGGGTTGTGGTCTGTCCGCAGACCTGCACTTGCCCCGTCACACGCCGCTTCATACAGAACCCTGAACATCGCCAAAACGCAAGGCCGCGCCGGTGGTCATGCGCCACGGCGGACCGATCCTGACCAAATGGCACAGCAGGTCCGGCAAGAAACGCGTCCTGCCGGCCGCCCTGCGCAAGCACCGCGCGAATGCCAATGCCCGTGGAAAGCCAAGACTAGTGGAAGGCCAGTGCCCGAGCTCTCTATGTCGGGCAGGTGGGGAATTCCGACCTGTCACAGGCGCGCGAAAGCTGGCTTGTCTTACTTGTTTTCTGCTTCCGCAACCTGGTCCATACGCGTAGCATCCGCGCGAGGCTCCAATGTCAGGGGCAGAGTGGTCCGGTTGTTTGATGGAGGGCAGATTGTCGAATTTTGAAGCTCAGATCCTTGAGAGTGAAAAACAGGTCCGGGCGGCCCAGGACAAGATCACCGCGATCACATCGGTGATTGAAAGCGCGCGGACCAAGGCCGATCAGGGCATCGAGATCGATGTGGAAAATGCCACGCTGGAAGATGTCCACAAACATACCGATGTGATGAACGCCAATATCGCCGAGCTGATCATGGGGCTTGACGATGTGACCGCCGCATTCTCGAAAGATTTCGACGAGATGCGGACCAAGACCGGCTGGGAAAGCTTTGTCGGCATCTTTTCCTCGGGGAAATCGGAAAGCCTGCGCCAGGAGCGGCTGCGCTCGGCCACCATCGATGACAAGCTGCAGGATCTGATCTCGAAATCGGATGTGATCGTAAAGCTGCTGCAAGGCCAGCTGGAGCTTCTGAACGGGCAGAAGGCGAGGGTCGAGACCAATCTTTCCGCGACCCTGACCGATCGCGAAACGACTGTGGCAGACCTTGAAGCGGTGCGCCGTGAGGTGGCCGCAATGGACCCGGGCCTGATCGAGCTGGAGAACCGCATCTCGGTCGAGATGGATGCGGCGGCGCGGACCCGGCTTGAGACCGAGCTTGCCGGGCTGAACGCGAAACACAATGCGCTGATCCAGGATGAACAGGTCAAGCTTGCCCGCAGCCAGACGCTCGAGCGCTATATCGAAAAGGGCAAGACCTGGGTCGACAGTCTGACCAACCAGGCCGCAACCCAGCTGGTGCTGATCAACAAGCTGCAAACCGATACCCGCCAGCGCGTGGTGCTGTATGACGCGCTGACCTCGTCCCTGAAAACCGCACAACAGCAGGATGTCGCACACCGGATCAACGAGATCGGGGTCAAGACCGACCAGGAGGCCCAGGCGGCCATGGCGGCGATCGGCTCGGCCACCAATGCGAAAATGGCCGATATGCTCGAGGCGCATGAGGGCAATATGGTCTTCGCTCGTAAGATCCTCGAGGAAAAAGCCAGGGCGGATGAACGTTTCGCCCGCCGCTTTGCCGCTATTGTCGAGAAACACGACAAAAGCAGTTACGGGGGATGAGAGGGGGCCGGCTGCCAGGTCGGGCCTTCCCGGCAGGACTTGCCCTGATCGCGCTTGGGATCGTCATGATCGGGCTGGGCGCGGTGCTTGACCACTACGATATGACCCGGGCCGAATGGTATATCGGCGAAAGCGGCCTCTTTGTGCTGGGGGCAGGCAGTATTCTCGCGCTTGTTGCGGTGCTGGTTGTGCTGATGGGCGGCGGCGATGGCGATATTTCGGGGCCAGCTGCGGGAGAGGATGGAGGCGCGGATGGCTGATAACAGCGTGAAAGAAGCGCTGGTCAGCGATCACGCCGAAATCTACGATACCGCCCAAGCGCGGCGCTATTTCACGAAATTCGGCCGGATCGGCGGCTATCTGGCCAGGGTCGCGGCGGAATTCGAGAAAGAAGGCCGCTTCAGTCGGGTCGAGACACGGGTGCTGGCCGCCTATCTGAACGGCGTGATCGGCACATTCAGCGCGCTGAGCCATAAATACCTGATGTCGGGCCTTGCCGAAGGCGCGCCACGCCTGACCATCGACCGCCATGAAAGCGGTTTTCCGGTGGTGCAGGAACTGATGATGATGGCGGTCGATGCCCAGCAGGCCGAACGTCATCTCTCGGGCATGGCCTCTGCAGACGAGCTGCGCGACCGCATGATCCGCACCATTCTGGGCGAGCGCAAAGTGCCGGTGCAGCTCCAGTTCGCGCTGAGCCAGCGGCTTTACTATGAGGCGGTCCGCGCGGGCGGATTGTTTCACGCGAGGAATGACCCGGAGGCGCAATGGCTGGGGCAAAATGGCGACCGCCGCCGCTATCTGATCCATTGGGCGGTCTGGGATTCCGGGCTGAACCTGCCGGTGGTCTATCTGCTGGAGATGGAGGATACCGGTCGCCGCTCGCTGCCCGAGGACGCCTTGCGCTGGCCCGGGATCCGGCAAAAACTGCTGGCGCAAAGCATGGGAGGGCTGAAGCTGGTGACCATGGCCACCGGCTTTGACAAGGATTTCGAGGACGCCTGTCCGAAACGGCTGCGCCGTATCACGCTGGGGCCGATGTATTCCTCGGGCTTCACGCTGCAATCGGGCCCGATCTCGAACGTGCTGGAAGATGCGCGCGCCCCGGAAGGCGAGGATTGGGCGCTGGTCTGGACGCTGGAAGATCTGGTCTCGGATCGCGAGGAGCCGGTGAAAGACGGCTGGTTCTCGACGCGGCCCGGGCAGATCTGGCGTCTCGCGCCGGTGATCGGGGCCGATACGGGGACGACGGCGACTGAACGGATGATCGTGCTGCCGGAGCGGCCCTATCAGGTGCTTGTCGAACAGGATCCGCCGGGCCTGCGCGGGATCCGGAAATTCGTGGTTGGCGCCGGGGGCAGGCTGATCCCGGGCTAGGGGGCGCTGCCCCCGCCCACGCCTGCGGCGTGGGCTCCCCCGGGATATTTAGAGACAGAAAATGAGGCTGCTATTTTCTGTCCTTAAATATCCCCGCCGGAGGCATGAGCGGTTGAAGCCGGGTGATCCGGCAGGAAGGTAAGTGATGGTTGCGCGCGATACGATGGAACTGAAAGAAGAGGCGATCCGGGGCCAGTATGAGGCGGCGCTCGGGCTTGTTTCCGGGTTCGATCACGCGCCACGGCTGGCAAAGCCGCTGGAGGCGGCGCCGCTTGCCGAGCGCTCGCCCGGGATCGGGGCGCGGCCCCGGTTTCGCTCGACGGTGCCGGGGATGGCGGCGCGTCCGGCGGCGCGGCCAGGCGGCGTGCGGATCCTTGACCGGATCGAGGCGCTTTCGGATGGGTTGCTCTCTCCGGGGCAGGCGGCGGCGCTGAATGCGCTCCGGCGGGCTTTGGCGGTTGCTTTGGCGATGGGCGAGACCTTTGCGGCGCAATCGGGCCTGGCGGAGCTGAAGCGTGCCAATCTCGAAGGCCGGCTTCCCGAGGCGCGGCGCGCGGAATTTGGGGAATTGCTTCAGGCCGAAGCGCTTGCGGTGCTTTACACATTCGCCAATGCGACGGCATTTCTGATCGCGCCGCATCTTGGCAGCCAGACCGTCGAACTCGGCGAGGTCGAAGAGGTGCTGAGCGACAATGCGCCGCTCGCCTTGCAGGGCGCGCTCTGGGAGCTGGATCAGGACATCGCCGTTCTGGCCTCGGACGATCAGCGGCTGGTCGCGGTGATTTCGGCCTTTGCCGAAGCATTGATGCAGAAAGTGGCGCTCCGGGCCGAGACGGCACCGCGCCTTGCCGCCTATTCCGGCGGGTCCTGGAAGGTCGAAGCCGATGGGTTGCTGATTGCCGGCTTCCGCCCTGCGCGGGCGGCAAAGGGTGGTCAGATCACCATGGCGTTTAAAAAGCCATATGAGGTGGTCGGCAATCATATCGCGAAATATCAGAGCCTGCGCCTTGCAAAGATGCTGATGGCCTATGATTTTGAGCGCCGGTTGAACCCCTTTGCGGAACTGGGCGGGTTTATTTTCACCTTCATGGGGGATGGCAAGCCCGGCACCGGGAAAACCACCCTGATCCAGATGATGGCGGGGCTTTTGAATGATTACTGTCAGGTTGCGGGATATCCGTTCCGCTATCAGAATTTCTCGATCGACCAGATAGACTCCTATCAGGGCAAATCCGGGCAGAATGCGAAGGCCTTTGTCGACACTATTCTTGATCCGTCGGCCATTGGCTTTGGCACGATTGACGATATTGACCAGGTCGCGGGGAAGCGTGGCGACCGGCAGTCAAGCGCCGGGCAGCAGGAGGTGACCGCTGTTTTCATGGGCGCCTTTGCCGGATCCGGAACTGTGGTGCGCGGCAATTGCACCTTTGGCATGTTCTCGAACTATCCGGAGAATGTCGATGACGCGCTGCGGCAAAGGGCGGGGGCGCGGTTTCTGGTCGATGGGCCGCAAACGCGTGAGGACTATATCGACATTCTGTCGCTGCTTCTGGGAAAAAACCACTCCATCCCTTTGGGCGAACATGATCTTTTTGCGGCGCAGGAAATCAAAAAAGCGGTGCAGGCCAGTTTTGCGGGCCATTCCCGCCCGCATGAGGCTGGTCTGGTGAAGGTCTGGGAAGATGTTGGCGCAAAATTGGGGCCGCTTGATACGATTGCGAAGATCGGCGCCTATCTGAAGGCGATCCAGTTGGCGGATGAGCGGTTCACCGGTCGCGCGATCAAGAACATCACCGATGCCGTCAAGGTCCGGGCAATGGATTTCGAATTGCCGGATGACTGGATGGAAGAGCCGGACCGCTTCCTTTTCAGGTCTTATGACGAAAAGATGAAGATGATACGGGAGCTTATGACCCCGATCACGGTTGATATGGTGGTGCAGGAAATAAACCGCTATGCCGACAGCGAATTCCGCTATGCCGATAATTCGGATGAAGTCGCGGTGCAGAATATGATGCGCGACTTCTCGCGCCAGGAAGAAGCAAAGCGGCGTTATCTTGAGAGCAAGAGCTGATGGAGCGGCAGACCTATTCCGGCGCATTCGAAAGCATGGTGATCTGGGCGATCATCGCTCTGATCTGGCTGGCTTTGACATGGATAGTCTTGCGGGCTCTGCCCGGGATGCAAGGCCGGATTTGGGTCGGGGGATATGTTCTCGGTGTATTTATGGCGGCAATAGCAGCGGCTCCGGCCTGGTTTTTTGTCATGCTGATGCTGTTTGCGATGGGCAGCTCCGGGCCGGAAGGTCCGGTGGGGATTGCCGGGCCAGCCATCGTTTCCGGAATTGTTCTTGGCATTATCTCCGGCCTCGTCATCTGCACGGTTGCGAACAGAAGACGCCCGGCTGAGGGGCGTCAACCATGAAGCGCCTCATCGAAAAAGGGCTGATGTATGGAAACCTGATCGAGGTTTCCTCGCCCCAGCTTGTGGCCCGCTATAACCGCGCGCTGAAGGCATTGATCGGGCGTGAAACCAGCCTGACCGATTTTCATATCGATCTGTCGGGATTCTCGCCCGAGATCGGCGATGAATTCAATGATCCCTGGTATCTCAACCCGAATGGCGCCAACCGGCAATTCATCCTGCTGACCACGGCGCAAAAATCTGCGCCTTTGCTGAATATCCGCTTCTCGACCTCGCGCGGCATTCTTGTGCAATTCATCGAGGCCAATGAGGCGCAGCTTTTTGCCCTTACTGCCCGCGATGTCGTAGCAGGTGAATTGCAGGGATCGGTCTTTTCGGTGGAAAAGCCCGAACAATTGTTCCGCATGCGCCGCGTCACGGTCGAGGCCGATACGATCGGCGGCCATGTTGCCGATGCGGAAAAGCTCACGACCCTGATCGAGCGGTTCCGGGCTGAGCCCGACGGCTGGCGCGACGAGGCGCTGATCGCAGAGATGATCGCTCTGGCCGCGCGCACCGGCGATGTGACGCGGGTGCCGATCAATCTGCCGGCGATGACCTTTGAGCAGCCCGATTTCTGGTCGGCCCTGTTTGGCGGCATCTATATCTTCCAGGGGCAGAAGTTTCCCGCGGCCATTACCCGGCGTCCGATGATGGAATTCGGCACTCTGCCCATCGCGCAGGTGATGGATTTCAGCCATCGCAATCACATCGCCGACTGGCTGAAACGCAATCAGCTGGTCGAACCGGTGGTGCAGGCGAGGGGCGGTGGGCCGGGCGGCGCCGGGGCAGGGGCGATCCTCCGGCAGAAGATGGATTTTATCCTGGTCAGCGTTGCCGATCAGCTGGGGATCGAGGTCGGCGCGGCACGGCGGACCGAATTGCGCAAGCTGGCTTACCGCCTGGGTGAGGCGCTGCCCGAGGAATTCCTTGGCCTTGCCGCCATGCTGTCCTGGGTGGAAGAGGCCGGGCCATGGCCGCGGATTTCCAGCGAGCATGCGGCCTATTTCTACACGATCCGCGCCCGGCCCGGCCCGGATCGCGACCTGGTCAATATGCTTCTCTCAGAGCTTTCCGTGATGGATATCCGCCAGCTCTTCATCACCCATAAAGAGCGGTTTTATGAGGAATATCGCGGCTGGTCCGAGGTAAAGCGCCAATATGTGGCCGATTTCCTCGCACGCGAATATATGGTCGACAAGGAGGGCGCGCGTGAGACATTGTTCGGACCAGAGCCGAAAATGGACGAGCTTGCGCGGCCCGAGATGAAACCCGGGACGCGGGCCGGAACAGGGAAAGTCGCGGGGATGCAGGGGAACCGGATTTCGGCGGGGCCATGGGGCAAATCCCTCTCCGGAGGGGGCGCCAGACGGTGACCCGGGCAGGCCAGGCGCAGGTCTCCGGAACAGGGGCGCCGCGCCATGTCACTGAGGCCGGGCCGTCTGGCCAGACAAAGAGGCGCAGGATGCAGAACGGAGACCGGGAACCCGCATGATCATCGGCTGGATCAGACTTGCTTTCTTCATGCTGATCGGCCTGACGATCGCCTATTTTCTTGCATCCGTCTATTCCCGCTCGGTCCGGCGCGAAAAACTTGAAAAGCACTGGGAGGCGCGCGCGCTGGAAGGCGACCGCGCCGCTTTTATCGAGCGCGGAATGCAGGCCTATGAAAGGGGGCTGAAACGGCGGCTTTTATGGCTTATCTATATCCTGCCCATGGTCGCCTTTAACGCGATCTTCTTTTATGTGAACTGGTTCTGACCCTATGCGTTACGTCAAATGGACCCTCTGGCTGGCTGTCATTCTTCTGCTGGGCAGCTTCCTGCATTACAATTTGCCGCAACATGACATCGTGCGCATCGTTGGCACCGAGAACCGCCGCGTCGATATTGGCGAAAACTCCCTGTTCTGGAGCCGGGCAGAGGTCGGTATGACCAACTCCACCTCGCGCGATGTGTTCTTTATCAATGCCGTGACGCCGGGCGGCAGCCCGATGGAATATCGCAACGAGGATACCGGCTGGGGCTGGCCGCCCTATTTCAAGATCGACAGTTTCGGGCTGCAGACGCGGGCAAAGGATCTGGTCTCGACCCCCGCCGACCCGGTCTGGGTCGAGGTGACGCATTACGGCTGGCGCAACAAATTCTTTACCATTTTCCCCAATGCCGTTTCGGCAAAGCGGGTGGCGGGCCCGGATGTGACCGTGATCCCCTGGGTCTCGATTGTGATCCTTCTGGTGCTGGCCTTCCTTCTGTTCATGCTCCGCCGGATGTGGATGCAGTTTCGCGAAAGGATGATCGACCCGGCCATGGTCAGGGCGGAACAGGCGTTAGACCGTGTCGATGCCGGCGTTGATGACATGCGGGCGGGGGCAAAGGGCATCTGGGGCAGGCTGCGCGCCTGGCGCGACAGCTGGAGGTCAAAGCCGAAACGCTGACGGACAGGGGGCTGCCGGCACGGGGCTGCGGGCAGGGGTCTGCGGGCAGGGGCCGGCCAGACAAAGGCCCGGCGTGATGCCGGGCCCCAGGCCAGAGGGTGGTCTCTGTCAGATCCTGATCTTGTTTTCGACGCCTTTGACCGCGATCCGCGCCATGCCGAGATTGGCGGTGCTGCGGTCAAGTGCCACATAAAGGAATACCAGCGGGTTCGAGGCCAGCGGGCGGATCAGGTGGAACTGGTCACCCAGCGTCACAAGAATATCCTCGATGCTGTCGTCGAGGCCCAGAGCCTGCATCGCCCGGTGTTTGGCGCGAACGACTTCGGTATTGGCGGCAGCCGCCGTGTCGATGTCGAATTTCGCCGATTTCTTTTCTGAAACGAGCATCAGCCCGGTTTCGCTGTCTACGAGGCAGCCGCCGATGAAACCGGAAATGTCTTTGAGTGCCGAGATATTGGTCGCCATTGCTCTTAACCTTTTAAGGTACACGCTCACTTGTTGTGAACGCTCAGGATCTGAGCCCGGAAACAGACAAAAAAACGGCAGGTAATCGACCTTTTTATCCGAATTTCGGGGTGATTTCATCCGTTTTTCACGGCAGAAACCTCCGGAAAAGATGGCGGAACCGGGGCAGAGGGAAATGGCACAGCCCAGGGTCGCCCCGGGGTTGCATCGCATCTCCCCGGGGTCTGAGGCTTTGCGCGGGCCGGCCGCAGGGGGCGAAACCATGATACTTATTTTATCCGCCCGTGCGTCTGCCCGTGCGTCTGCCCGGGGGACTGCGGCGCTCAGCGCACAGCATTTGCAGGGGGCGGCGCTGCACCACGAGCTTTCAGTCAGTGGCCGTCTGACGGCACCGGCCTGGTGATTGCTGCCGTCTGAAATCTGAACCGTCGCAGGCGGTGCCAGCCCGGGACGTCCCGGCGTGACATGCCACAGGGGACGCCGCCGGGGCAGGAAAAGCCATGCCGGGCCAGTCAGTGCAGCACAGGTCGGGTTGCTGCTGGTCGCCGGCGTGAGGTGCTTGCCCGCCATTCACGCCCATAGCGCGACGTCCCCGGCATCTCTGACGCGCCCCGTGCCCCCCGTCAGGCAAGGGGGAGCGATGCAGCGCAAAAGAAGCGGGGCGCCCCATTCCCTGAGCGCCCCGCAAGTCCAACAGGGAAAACGACGATCCGATGGGGTTCATCGGCTGTCACGGGGAAAACCAGCAGGCAGGGGTCTGGTTCCCTGTGAGATGAAATGACGCAGGGGAAAGCATGGGAATGAGCAGGATGGCGCCATTGGAGATCAGCCTGTCCGACGCGGCACCGGCTACGCGGCGCAGGTGATGCAGGCCCGCGCGTCCTATATTGGCGGCGCGGCGGGCCTCGGGGAATTGACCTCGGCTGTGCAGTCCTGTGTCACCCTCTGGGAAGGCGGCCTGGCGCT
The DNA here is from genome assembly GCF_016405985.1 of Paracoccus sp. IB05. GTDB lineage: Bacteria > Pseudomonadota > Alphaproteobacteria > Rhodobacterales > Rhodobacteraceae > Pseudogemmobacter. The sequence goes on along the minus strand of NZ_JAEFCF010000024.1, from coordinate 1,609 downwards.
GGCCGATGTGAACGGCACCGCCCTGCTGACCCGCCGCGCGCTGGCGCTGACGGCCCGCTCTCTGGCCCTTCGGGGCGAGGCAGTATTCCTGATCCGGGATCGGCTGATCCCGGCCAGCGATTGGGATTTGACCACGCGCGATGGCGACCCGCACTCATACCGGCTGCAAATCTCCGAGGCGGGCGGCGGGCGGTCTGAAATCGCGCTGGCGGGCGAGGTTCTGCATTTCAGGATCGGGTCTGACGCTTACACCCCATGGGCCGGATCGGCACCCCTGCGGCGGGCCTCGCTCTCGGCGCAGCTTCTGGCCGAGCTGGAAACCGCGATCCGCGATGTATTCCGCGATGCGCCGCTTGGGTCACAGATCGTTCCCATGCCGGAAGGATCGGCCGAGGATATGGCCAGCTTGCGCTCTGCCTTCGTCGGCAAGCGCGGCGCAACCAAGGTTGTCGAGGGCGTGGCGCAGGCGGTTGGCGCAGGGATGCACCCGCAGCTTGGCAAAAGCCAAGATCAGCTCTCGCCCGATCTGTCCAGGACGATGGCGGATAAATTCCTGACCGAGGCCAGGGGCGCGGTGTTTTCCGCCTTCGGAGTGCTGCCCGGCCTGCAATATCCCGCCACGACAGGCCCCATGGTCCGCGAAGCGCAACGGCATCTGGCGCAACTGATCCTGCAACCCATCGCCATGCTGATGGCCGAGGAAGCCAGTGCCAAACTCGGCGGGCGTGTCCTGATCGACATTGCGCGCCCGACGCAGGCCTATGATGCGGGCGGCAAGGCCCGCGCGCTGGCAACCATGGTGGCGGCGCTGGCGCAGGCACGGGAAGCCGGGATCGAGGGCGCAACCCTGCAAGACGCGCTGGCCTTCATCGACTGGGCGGATGAATAGGGCAGGATGTGTGCGGCGGTATCTATATTGCCGGGCATTACCCGTTCTATAGAGCTTAATCTCTGGCGCTCGCGGCATGCTTTAGGACCGCGTTCATTTGTGCAATCAAAGACGCCGTCCACTCCTGCCCCTGAACGGCGAGCGATTTCCTTTGCATCATCATCGAATGGAGCTTTCGCCAGGACTGCAAGTCTGACGCCGTTGCGGCCAGCATATGCTGCCGGTGTTCCTGTGTTTGGAACAAAACTTGATCAACAGCCTCCCGATATTCTTTAAGCTGCCTGAATGCCTCGGTCTGTAGAAGCGCCGGGTCAATGGCAGATGCCCGTAAGCTCAAATCTACAAGCGCCTCGCTAGTTTCGTTTCTGACGCGCGATATAATTATCCATATTTCAGAATTGAGCTCTGAAATCTTCTGTCGGCATTCATCAATTTTCGCCCGGTGTGTTCCACCAAGCTCGAAAATTTTTGTAAAGAAGGATAGTAACTCCATCATTTACGCAGCCTCACGCCCACTCCGCCGCCGTTTTCGGAAATGAACTCTATACCAGCAAGTTCCAGGGCAGTGCGGGCCTTGTTGAGTGTGTCGAAACGCGTCTTAACTGTCTCGGCAGGCGCCGCTTCCATATTCCTTATCGTGTTAACGCTTACTGTCGCTGCCTCGGGGCTTTGTTGCGCAAATGCAGCGTAGGATTCACCTCACGAATCCAGTCTGTTAGT